>JBILMN010000010.1:0-47644 GCA_044375465.1 Oligoflexales bacterium
CGGAGGCCGGATCCCTGTTACTGCATGGTGCAGGTGGAAATGATTTAAGGCGCGCCCTGTATATCGGTTTTAGCCTGCATCGAAAACTAAACGGGCGTGCCGTCGAGGAATTGCGATCGGATGTGGGCCAATTGCTGAAAGATCTGCCCTCCGAGTTCTTAACTGTGGCTGCAATGGCTCAAGATAGCGCTCGCGTGATCGCAGATGTGTCACCCGAAAAAGGCGATAATGTTAACCGAATATTGCAGCAGTTGCAGTCACTGGCACCTGAGGGCGAAGGTCCTGCGCTTGCGGATACACTATGCGTGGCTGCCGAGAGATTTCATGCGTGGGACCTGTCAAAGTTTAAAAAATCGGATCAAAAAGTCCTCGTGATTGTCTCAAATCCCGGTGATTCGCCATCGACTGAGCGCTATCGTGGCCAGAATTGTTGGCGCAGTCTATTGGATCAAGGTGTTCGTGTTTTTAGCGTCGCATTTGCTCCTGAGATTGGACGCTCAACATTTGATTTAACCGATGTAGCGCCAGAAAGCGGTGGGTATGTACACCATGTGAGTGGTCCTGTGGAAATGGGTGCGGCCATAAAAAACATCATTGCCTTGCTCAAGAACGAATATGTTATCGATGTTGACGCGCCTGACATTGCGATTGAGGATCAGCCCTTGGAGTTAAAGGTTCGGGTGTCTTATCACGATGAGATTTTTGAGAGCGCAAATTATAATGTGGGTTTCATTATTCCAAGCTTGGCTAAAGTGTTTGGGTCCGGAAATCCGTCGCATCAGACTGCAGAGGATCAGGCGAGTCAAAGAGCTGCAGCGGAAGCGGAAGCCAGGCTTCATTTTTTAATGGTCGTTCTTAGCGTTTCTGCTGTGATCGCCTTGGTGATCTACGCGCTGACAAGGTATTTCAGGTTTAGGTCTGTGACCTCTGATTGCAATACGTGTGGCCGCCGCGTCGCTCGCGATCATTCCGATTGTCCATTTCGCCGCGCTGAGTGTGTCGCGCGTTTAGTGGTCGTTAGTGGGCGCTATGCCGGACAAACGATCCCAATTGCGAAGGGTGAAACACGGATGGCCCGGTTTCCTCTTGCGGTATCTGACGTCAAAATCCGTGGCCGGGGTATCCGCTGGCGACATCACGGCACAATCAGTCTGGACGGGCAAAAGGCATTGTACACCCCTGCGAAGATCGGGCGTGATCGTGTAAATGGATGGAAGGTTTACGAGCCGAGGCTATTAGGTGTGGGTAGCGTACTAATGATCGGTGATCAGATGTTACGATTTGAAATTAAGCCGCAGTTTTCAAGGCATTGACCGCAGGCAGGAGCGACCGCGTGAGTCGGAGATTTACCATCAAATTTAAGACAGGTCCGGCAGCCGGGCAGAGTCATTCTATTGGGCTTGGAGAATACCTGTTTTTGGGATCTGCCGAAACCTGTGCAATCAGGATTGCTGACGATCCAACCATTAGTCCCACTCATGCCTGCATTTTTTATGACCCGATTGGCGTGATTCGATTTAAAGATATGGGGAGTCAATTTGGCACTTTTAAAAATGGTCGAAAAATTACGACTCCCATCGTGCTGCGTGCGGGTGATCGCATCACGCTGGGCCAAACTTCAACGTTCCAGAGTAGTTGGTGGAACGCTCTGCAAGCAACCCGCCTCACCCGCTTTACAATGGTCAAAGGACCAATCGCAGAAGAACTGGCGGGTTTGGCTTGGTACCAGCGTCGCGCCTTTCGTATCGGTGTTTTGACCCTTGTCCTGGCTATCTGCTGCCTGATAGCACTACGTCAGCCAGACGCAGACCCCCCGGAACGAATTGCAAAAACATCTGAACTGGATGCTAAGCCAGCGGATAAGCGAGTGACAAGGGATTTGGGGATCTTCAGTGGATCCTTGAGTGCGCGCTTGTTCAAGAACAAGCCCAAGCGCGCCGCAAAACCTGCGGTGGATATCACGCCTGAGCGGCAGTTTATTTGGGATGAAATTGTTGCCATATCGAGACGCTTTGGTGATCCGCCGCCGAGTGCGATGGATCCGAGATTTGTTCAGGAGGTTGAGCGACACATACGCAGGTTTACGAAAGGTAACTATCACCGGGTGATGCTCAATCGAAAAATGGAGTTTTGGCCGCGCATCGAGTCAACACTTGTGACTAAAGGGCTTCCCGTTGAGTTGGGGTATATCGTATGGATCGAGTCAAGTTTTCAAGTTGATGCCGTCAGTCCTGTTGGTGCTATGGGCCCGTGGCAATTTATGCCAGAGACGGCGAAAGAGTACGGTTTGCGAGTTGGTGGATCAAAAGACGAGCGCAAGGATCTACAACGCGCGACGGAGGCAGCCGCGGACTATTTTACGGGGTTATTGAGAATGTTCGGGACGGAGCGTTATTTACTGGCGGTCGCGTCATACAATACCGGACAAAATCGCGTCAAGCGTTACCAGATCGCTTCCACTGTGAACAAAGAAAAATCGAGTGATTTTTGGCACATTCGCTATCGTCTGCCCCTAGAAACCGCAGAGTACGTGCCGAAATTTATGGCGGCTGTGATCATCGGACGAAATCCTGAGCGTTGGGATGTGGCGCACTGAGGGCAAAACATGGATTCAAGATTTTTTTATCGGGAATTGGCGATTTTGCCGACATTTGAAGCCGCTGCTGACGGTTCTCGTCAAGTAGAGATTCCCGATGACTGGTTTGTGATCGTTACGGATATCGCCGGTTCGACTAAAGCCATTGAACAAGGACGTTACAAAGACGTGAATACAGTTGGAGCTGCAACGATAATGGCGGTGATCAATGTCGACCGTGACATTGAGATCCCGTTTATTTTTGGTGGCGATGGTGCAACCGTCGCCATCCCTTTTTGTATGGTTGAGGGGGCAAGAAGGGCTCTTCTCGGTGCCAAAGAGATGGCCAGAGATGCCTTTAACTTGGATCTGCGCGTTGGTCTGATTGCAGCTGGTGACATCTATAGACAGAATCTTTGGCTGCGCATTGCCAAATACCGACACAGTGACAAGATCACCCAGACGAGTATTTCAGGCTTTGGCTGGGTGTGGGCCGAAAGTGTCCTGAAGAATCCAGACACAAGGTCTCGGTATGAGGTGGTACCGCAGCAAGGCGTCGAGCCCGCGGCGGATTTTACCGGTTTTGAGTGTCGATGGAATCCTGTGCCGGCGGTGAAAGACTTTAAATTAGCGATGATCGTCCAGTGCATGTTGAAGAATCCAGAAGATCATTTCCGGATATATGCAAAAGTTCTGCGTCAATTGAAGGAGACCTATGGTGATGTGGGAGAATATCATCCCTTGAGGATTGCAAACCTCGGACTGACGTATGACCCAAGAAAACTGATGGCCGAAAGTCGTGTGTACGCCACAGGCCATGGCTTGCTTCATCTGATGTTTAAACTACTTTCGCTGTTGGTCATTTCATTTATCGGTAATCTCGCATTCTCGCGTAATCTAAAAATTGGCAAAGTCCGCTGGGGTGGTTATCGCCGCGAGGTGGTTGAGAATTCAGATTTTAGGAAATTTGACGGGGCTCTTAAAATGGTTGTCGATAGCTCAATTGGACAAGAGGCGGAATTTCGAGCCTTCCTGGATAGGTTACAGGCTGATGGTGACCTTGTTTTCGGGATGCATCGATCAAGATTTGCCATCATGACCTGCCTGGTTTTCACGCCTGGTCAAGATCATGCGCACTTTGTGGATGGTAGCGATGGTGGTTATGCTCTCGCGGCAAAAGAGCTCAAAGCAAAACTGAAACGAACGGGCGCTTCATAAAATGATGCCGAGATATCCCAACGCGTGCTCATGAATTTTGATTTATGGCGCCTTGCAGGTTAAACTCGAAAGACGTTTTTTCTAATATTTTTGGCAGCGTCCAAGTCCATTCTAAAAGGCTAGCTCAATAGGAGATCTTCTTTTGGCTCTCACGAAATTACTAACTCAACGCAGATTTTTGCCCTATTTTTTGACTCAATGTTCTGGCGCGCTCAATGACAATCTCTTTAAGAACTCAATGGTGATTTTGCTCTCCTATCGGGCGGCATCGGAGGCCGAAGGCGGGACGCTGGTGAGTCTAGCCGGAGGTTTGTTCATTTTGCCATTTTTTCTCTTTTCGCCGATTGCCGGACGACTTGCGGATAAATACGACAAAGATTGGCTTATCCGTTGGACCAAGATTTTTGAAATCATGATCATGATGATTGGGTGCGCTGGATTCTACTTTAACTCGACGATTATCTTGTTTTTGACCCTGTTTCTTCTTGGGACCCAGGCGACTTTTTTTGGTCCGGTCAAATACTCAATTCTGCCGCAGACCCTGCGGGATGACGAATTGATGGCAGGAAACGCCCTTGTTGAAATGGGGACATTTCTCTCCATCTTGGCCGGAACGCTGATGGGCGGTATTCTCGGAGCCAAAGGAGATCTTCACGCTTTATCGTTCTTTGTGATGGCTTTTGCGGCGGGCGGATGGTTGGTTTCTCTCAAGATACCTAAAGCCGCGGCGGCCGATCCCCAATTGAAAATCTCGTGGGATTTCATGTCGGATATGAAAGAGCTGTGGAAGGTTTCGCAGCAGCGTGAGGGTATTTTTAACACGCTCATGGGGATTTCCTGGTTTTGGTACCTTGGTGCGACCGTTTTGGCTCAGATTCCCTCCTATAGCAAACACTTTCTCCAAAGTGACGACCCCATGACCGCTACCGTGCTCCTAGCGGTGTTCTCCGTGAGTGTTGGGATTGGCTCGATTGTGGCTGAGCGGTTATCTCGTGGTGAGATCGAGCTTGGATTGGTGCCGATCGGCGCGCTGGGCTTGACCTTGTTCTGCGGGGATTTGTATTTTGTTGATGTCACCCAAAGTCCTGCTGCGCTGTTGAACTGGTCATTTGCGGGAATCAGCAACATTCAGATCCCTTGGCGTGTATTGATCGATCTCGCTTTGATCGGTATATCCGGGAGTCTGTTCATTGTGCCCCTGTACGCATACATGCAGTTTCGCTCCGACGATAAGACAAGATCTCGCTTGGTGGCGGCGAATAATGTTTTTAACGCGATTTTTATGGTGGCATCCGCGATCGCGACGATGGGTTTCTACAAAGCTGGACTCAGCACGGCCGAAATTTTGCTGATTACCGCCGTCATGAATCTGGTGGTATGTTCATGGATTATTGCCCTGATTCCTGAATTTCTAATGCGCTTCATGATTTGGCTCATAGCGAGTACGATCTATCGCCTGCGCTACAAAGGGCGTGAGCTGCTGCCTAAGGAAGGGGCCGCCGTCATTGTTGCCAATCATGTGTCATTCATTGACTGGTTCATTGTCTCGGCGGCTTGTCGTCGACCGGTGCGTTTTGTCATGGATCATCACTTTTTTAAGGCTCCCGGAATTCGTATCTTTGCGGAAGCGTCAAAGGCTATTCCTATAGCGCCCGCCAAAGAAGACGCAGCCCTAAAAGAAAGAGCGTTTGCACAAATTTCTGCAGCATTGAGGGACGGGCATATTGTTTGTATCTTTCCTGAGGGGGCCATTACACGCGATGGTCGCACGCTGCCGTTTAAACCTGGGATCGACAAGATTCTTGCGACGGATCCGGTGCCGGTCTATGTGATCGCGTTGGTTGGGCTTTGGGGTAGCTTCTTCTCACGCGCCAAGGGTCGAGCACTGACGGGTATTCCAATGCCGAGCTGGAGACAGATCAACGTTGTGATCAAGAAGGCGCCAGATCGTCCGACAAGCGAGAGCCTTCAGGCCGAGATTGAAACAATGCTATCTCAGACTCAGTGAGGCCAGGCCACGGGATTGGGGGCAGAGCATCATTGTGCCTATTTAGAAGACAGATCACAGGGATCGTCTTCATTAACATTGACATAACTCTATTAAAATCACGGTCTCATGAGGGCGCCGCTGGTGGTTTTTTAGGTTTTCTAAGTGCGAGCCTTGAGGGTATGCTGAGGCGGTTCTTAATTGAATATAATTGCCAATGCTTTCGGGGAATTGTCCATGACGGACAGCACGTGTCAGATCATTCGCTATGAACAAGGGACCATCGTTGTGGATGGCTTCGATGGCGTGATCATGTCCAGGTTGAGTGACTGGGTTCGACGTGATCAGAGAACACTGGAATGGCGAGCAGAGGGTCGGCATTACCGCGAAATTGCTTTGACGCTTCGTGATCAAGGAATTTCGTGGACCGATAAAGCGCGTGGGTACGAACTTCTGCCGCTGAACTTGAGAGAAATCATCACACCGCGGTCTCACCAGGCCGAAGCGCTCCGCGCTTGGACCGAGGCGGGGCGTCGAGGGGTCGTAAATCTGCCAACGGGCGCAGGAAAAACCATTCTTGCCATGCTCTGCATGAAGTCCATTGGTCGTCCAACGTTGATCTGCGTGCCAACGATTGACCTGATGGATCAATGGTATCAGGTGGTGACAAAGTTTTTTGATGTTGAGGTGAGCCGGCTCGGTGGGGGGCGTCATGAAATTGGGCCTGTGACAGTGGCGACTTATGACAGTGCTGCCATGCACGCAGATCGCCTTGGGCCAAAGTTCGGGCTGGCAATCTTTGATGAATGCCATCATCTGCCAGCACCCGGATACACCCTGATTGCTCAAAGTTTAATTGCTCCGTTCAGACTTGGTTTGTCAGCGACGATTGAACGCGCAGATGGTCGGGAGGAGGTTCTATTTGATCTTGTCGGTGATGTTGTCTATGAGGGGCGGATTCAAGATCTTGAGGAGAAAACCCTAGCCCCTTACCGCGTCGTGCAGATAGAGGTTGATATGACCGCTGATGAGCATCAGCGTTACACCGAGGCTCGCGCGACCTATAAAAATTTCCTGAAGCAGGCCCGCATCAATTTCTCCGATCCATCGGGCTGGTCTCAGTTCATTATGTTGTCGGCTCGTTCGCCCCAGGGTCGCACGGCCATGAAGGCTTACAGGGAACAGAAGCGTCTTGCCCAGGCAGCCTCAGGAAAGCTCAAAGAACTGTGGAAAGTGCTGATGCTTCACCCGGGTGAACGCGTGATCGTCTTCACAGATGAAAATGCCTTGGCCTATCAGATTGGTCGGGATTTTTTGGTTCCAGTTCTGACGCATCACACAAAACCAGGTGAACGTACGCGGATCCTCGACGCGTTCAAGACCGGTGAGATCACCGTGATTGCAACATCCAAGGTCCTCAACGAAGGGGTCGATGTTCCGGAGGCCAGTGTCGGAGTCGTTTTGTCCGGAAGTGGGACGGTTCGAGAGCATGTGCAGCGACTTGGCAGGATCCTGCGGCATAAGGAAGGCAAAAGCGCCGTGCTTTATGAGATCATTTCTCGTGGAACATCAGAGACATATGTAAATCAACGACGAAGGCAGCATTATGCTTACCAAGGATCTGGTTCAGGCAACCGTTCGTAACGGTAAACTGTTCCCAAAATTTCTACCGTCTGACGATGCTGCTGTGATCGGTGAGGCCCGGCACGTCTGCGAGATTTTTTCTGGAGCGAAAGGGCGTGTCATCGGTGACATTGAAGATGAAGTCAAGTCTTCCGTGAGCACGCCACGGGGGCGTGCGTTCGCCAAGCTACTGATGGATCGATGTGAAATGGCGGAGCCAAGCGATGCCATTATGGACACGCGATGGCGCGCATTTGCGGTGTCAGAGCGTCTGCGTCGTCATGGTGAAATGTCCCATGAGGCGTTTCATGCGGCGGTATCGAGTGCGATGGAGATGCCGTTGAGTGATCTGCAGCATGGGCTCTTTGCAGATCTGCCGGCAGCGAGAACCGTCGAATCGTTTGAGGGACTGACGCCGGAGGGCCTCATCGAGGTTTATAACCTCTCGCATATCACAACGTTTCTTTGTTTCGCTGATTCCGTTGCGGTGACACTCAGTCAATTGAATCTTGCGCAGAAGCGTGAGGTGATGCGGCGTTTGAAGTTTCACCGGCTAATGAGTGATGTGGACGTCGATCGTGACGCAAAATCAATAACGTTGGAATTGAGTGGGCCCCTGCGTCTGTTCGGCAAGGCCCAAGGTTATGCGCTGCGAATTGCAAGTTTTTTTCCATTTATTGCGTCGCTTCCTGAATGGAAACTTGAGGCCGTGATTCAATGGAAGTCAAAAAAGTTGTTATTTGCCCTTGATCAAAAGTGTGGGGTTTGTAGTCACTCCAAACGCAGTCATGGGGGGTACGTGCCGAAAGAGTTTGAGCACGTGATCGAAGCTCTCAATGCAGAAGTGGACTTGTCGGCGGCGCCTGCAGACGATTTTGTGCATATCGGCAGGCAAAGCTATTGTTTTCCAGATCTTGTGGTCAACAAAGGAGGCCAGGAGTTCGCCATTGAGTTGTTTCATCCTTGGCACAAAGGTCAATTACAAGGACGTATCGAGGCTGCCAGTCGGGTTAAGGCCAAAGGCTTATTGATTGGTGTGGAGCGGAGTCTTCTCAAAGACCCGGACATCAGGGCTCTTTGTGAAGGCAGTTCATGGTTTCAGACCTATGGATTCGAATACAGTCAATTTCCGACACCAACGGTGATCAAAAGGGTGATTGCGCGACATGACTGAGAGCCATACCAATGTGATGTCGCCTCTTGATCATGTCCTAAATGACGTGTTCGGATTCAGCCGATTTCGGGCAAGACAGCGAGATGTTTGTCTCTCAGCATGGAGAGGCAAAGATGTGTTGCTAGTGATGCCGACCGGGGCAGGCAAGTCACTTTGCTATCAGCTTCCGACCATTGCACGTCAGGAGGGTCGTGCTCTTGTCATCAGTCCTTTGATTGCTCTCATAGAAGATCAAGCATCAAAACTCAAAGCACTTGGCGTTGCTGCGGATAGAATTCATTCCGGCCGTGATCGTGTTTCATCCCAGGAAGCTTGTCGGGCATGGCGTGAGGGGCGGTTGCAGTTTTTGTTTGTTGCGCCCGAGCGTCTTGGAGTTCCCGGGTTTTTGGAGTTTTTGGAGGAAAATAAACCGGCGTTGATCGCGGTGGATGAGGCACATTGTATTTCGATGTGGGGGCATGACTTTCGGGCCGACTATCGTCAACTGGGTGATCGGCTGGCCCGTCTCAGGCCAGCAAATATCGTCGCTCTCACCGCCACGGCCACCCCCGAAGTTCAAAAAGATATCGTGGACCAGTTACGGCTGACAGATCCCGATATTTTTATTCATGGTTTTCGTCGCGATAATATCGGGATTGAGGTGATCGAGATGACGCCTGGCGCACGGGTTGAGGCTGCGGTGGCGTTGCTCAAGGATCCCAGCAGACGTCCCTGCATTGTGTATGCGCCGACCCGGAAAATCGCCGAGTCAACGGTGCTCGAATTGCAAAAATTCTACACGGCCGGACTTTTTCATGCTGGTATGCCGCCGCAAGATCGGCAAATGGTTCAAGATGCTTTCTTGCGTGGGCATTTAGACATTATGGTCGCTACGATTGCGTTCGGCATGGGTGTCGACAAGGCCGACGTTAGAACGGTGGTTCATTTGGCGTTGCCTGGATCACTTGAAGCTTATTATCAGGAGATTGGTCGGGCTGGTCGAGACGGTCAGATGAGTGCTGCTTTCTTGTTGTTTGCACCCGTGGACCGCAAGACTCATGAGTATTTTCTGGATCTAAATTATCCGGAGCCAGCCATGCTTGAAAAGGTGCTGGATGCCGTCAAGGCTGGGTCATCAAATCGCGATGAGGTGGCTGCGCGGCTTAGCTTGGACCCGGATGTGACACGATTTGCTCTCGAAAAACTCTGGATTCATGGCGGCGTTCGTCTTACAGAACAAGGTTCGTTTGAACCCGGTAAGAACGGCTGGGAACGACGATATCTGGCGCAAAGGCGCCATCGTCAAGAACAATTATCTCGTGTGTTGGCGTTCGCCTCAGCACGATCCTGCCGTATGCTGCGATTTATTGATCACTTTGGTGATCGGGATGATGCTCGCGACGCTTGTGGTATCTGTGATCAATGCAAGGGGCCCACCACTGCGTCAGAATATGTGAAAACCTTGATGACTGAAGACATTCGCGCTCAGGATCATCTGATGATCGCTCTTGTCCCGTTTCAATCCAAAACGAATGGACAAGTCTACCGTGAGTTTTTTGAGCCGAAAGGTTGGGATCGTCGACGATTTGACGGCATTGTGTGGGATCTTGAGGCAAAGGGGTTGGTGTTTCAGGGGTCTCAAAGTTTTGTCAAAAACGGGGAGACCATCGAATATCAAAGGGTCGGTTTGACAGATCAGGGACGACGACTGCTGCATGAGCAAAAGAAAGCGCCGCCACTGGCCACCCAGCGTCGACAAATCGATGAACGTTTAGTGACCTCAAGGCGAAAGGCCGCCAACAAGAAACGTTGGTTTCAGAAATCCTCGCACAGTACATTATGAAATAGGGGGGCGTAACCGTGGCTAAGAAGTCTGCAAGCCGATTTGTCTGTAACGAATGCGGAGCGGTTCATTTAAAATGGCAAGGTAAATGCCCAGACTGTAACACATGGGGATCGGTCGCCGAAGAGGCCGCCGCCACTCCCAGTCTTGGGTTTCGCAAAGCACCCATAGGCGCCAGTGGGGTGTCCTCCAAAGTGATTGCTCTCGACGCCGATCAGGAGCTCCCCGATGTGACTCGTTTTAGTATCGGTATCAGTGAATTGGACCGGGTTCTGGGTGGTGGTCTGGTTCCAGGGGCGTTTGTGCTGCTGTCAGGTGATCCTGGGATCGGGAAGTCAACCCTGCTGCTGCAGGCGGTGTTTGAGGCAGCGAAAAAAGGTCAAAAGGTACTGTATTCGTCGGGCGAAGAAAGCGCCTCGCAGATTCTTCTGCGCGCCAAACGTTTGGGACATCTCCATCCAAACATCCTGGTTGCCAACGAGACCAATGTCGATGCGATCAATGCTACGATTCTGGAGCATCAGCCAGACATGCTGGTCGTGGACTCGATTCAAACAGTTTTCAGTCCAGAGATACCATCAGCCCCAGGCAGCGTCACGCAGGTTCGTGAGTGTGCGGCAAAGCTATTGGATGTCGCAAAATCAAAAAATCTTCCGGTCTGGCTTGTGGGGCATGTCACGAAAGACGGTAATATCGCAGGCCCTCGCGTCCTCGAGCACCTGGTTGACTGTGTTTTGTATTTGGAGGGTGATCCCAATAGCGGCTACCGGATTTTGCGCGCGGTCAAAAATCGTTTTGGCTCGACCGGTGAAATCGGTGTGTTTGAGATGGCAGGCGATGGTCTTCGGGCCGTTCCAGATCCTGGCGCGCAATTTTTGGAGCATTTCTCCAGTCAAGGACCGCGGCCAAGCGGCATTTCTACGACGGTTACGATGGAAGGAACAAGGCCACTACTGGTCGAAATCCAGGCTTTGGTTGCCAAGACGGCATTTGGCCATCCACGGCGCGTCGTCACAGGACTGGATGCCAATCGCGTTGCAATTTTACTGGCAGTCCTCGAAAAGAGGGCTGGTCTCTACATGAGTATGAATGACGTCTATACCACCGTCGCCGGTGGCCTCAAGATTGCCGAGCCAAGTGCTGATTTTGCGGTGGCGATGGCTATCGCATCGAGTTTGTTGGATCGTCCAATAACTGGACGCTACACGTTCATTGGTGAATTGGGATTGTCTGGTGAGGTGCGGGGATGTCCACATCTTGGAGCAAGAATCGCCGAAGCCCAAAAAATGGGATTTGACCGTGTTTACGTGCCCGAAATCAGCATGAAGCAGGAAAAGCTCACACCCTCGAAGGAAGGCCGGCCCATTGAGTTGATTCCGGTCAGATCCGTTGCCAATCTTGAGAGGCTTGGTGTCTGGTGAATCAGACCTCCTTTGGCTCGCTGTATCGATTGTGAGGAAGTCTAGGACTTTATCTGCCGCGATGGATCCGCCGCAAAGATTCCTTTGCGGTAAAAATAGATGGCCACCGAAGATGTGATTGTGAGCATCAGTCCTATGCTCATTGCGTAGCCAAAGTGCCATTTCAGCTCGGGCATGTTTTCGAAATTCATCCCGTAGATTCCAGTGATCAGATTTAGCGGCATAAAAAACACGCTGAATACCGTCAGAATCCGCATGACTTCGTTTGTTTTATGGCTTGCTTCGGTCAATCTATGGGAGGAGATCGTCAAATGGAGGTTCACGAGGTTTGTGACGTTATCGTAAAACTCCTCGGCTTCGTAATAGAGCCGCTCGCTGGTTTCTCTTAGGTCCTGAAATGCACTGGCGTTGTCTTGGTAGGCCGCGGCAAGGCGAGGCTGAATGTCAATCAGCATATGCAGCATGCGCTTAAAGGTATTGGCGCGACGCTTCAGAAAATACCCGTCTTCAAATGTATCTCCATCGTGCTCAAACACTCGGGTTTCGAATGCCTCGAGAATGTCTCGGTTCTGGTTTATTGGTTTTAAGTATGATTTGATCGAGGAGGCCAGGAGATCCAGTAGAACGAGGTGTCCCTTGCAGGTTTCACCCAGTCGAGCTTTGGTTTTCCAAATAGACTTGACCTCTTCTAGAGCTTTCTGAGGCGATCGGTGCACTGTCAAGATGAGGTTTTGTTGTTCAAAAATCGCGATTTTTCGAGTCAATTCCTGGATGCTGTCCGCATCGTCACCGCTTTTTTCATCAAAAGATCGCAAAATGATAAAATTGAGGCCCCCGAAACTTTCAAATTTTGGTAGATGCTCTGGCTCAAGGCAGTCTTGGACGGCCTGGAAGGGCAGCATGTATTTTTCGGCAAGTCCTTCGAGTTCGAGAGCGCTAGGGTTCTCTGCGTCCACCCAAATAAAGCTTTTTCCGCCCTGGTCTACGGTGATGACCTCTTCTGCGATCATATTGGGTCCCCCTCTCTCTATTTTACTCAGAGTCTTTTTGGTGGGTAGTGGGCAACAATTGCCTGAACCAGCCAAAAAAAAGAACCCCTCTTACTTACGCAAGAGGGGTTGTTTGGAAAGCAGGTATCGGGGATGTTTGGTTTTTAGGTTATTGGCGAATGTAGCAGCGACAGAATGGATCATAATACCATACGGGTCCGGTTCGATCTGGAAGCTGCTGGCCATTTGGGATTTGACCGGCATTCTGACAGGGTCCCTGGGATGGGTCACAGTTTTGCGTGTTAGGAATGTTCGGATTGTTGCCAGGGACTGGTACTGGGACCTCAGGAATGGATGGCGGCGTTCCGTCCATGACAACAACCGTCAGTGACGCTGATAGTTTTTTGCCTGAATCACTGGAGCAGGTCGCATTGATCAGGTATTGCCCCGATTTCGAGTACGTGTGCTGGGTTACGGCGCCCGCCCCGCTGGACTGATCCGCATAGTCCCAATTGATGCTCAATTTTCCTTTGAGTTCACAAATACCGGTGAATGTTACAGGGCTGTTGACGGCAGCTAGAATTGGCTTCGCGTGAATCGTAAAGCCCCCTTCGACCTTGTCGGCGGGTATGGATCGGTCGACCACTCGTAGGGTCATTGACGCTGTTGCGGTTTCGTTGTCTTCGCTCGTCACCTGCATTTTGATGAGATAGTCACCCGGTGTGGTGAAAGTTTGACCGACGCTGGCAAGAGTGGAGCAGTTGTCACGCTTTACAGAGGGTTTGCTGCCATTGCCAAGATCATAGTTTGCCAGAATCAGGCCTGGGTTTTCGCATTTCGACTTGCCCACATAGTCAGCGTCTAGGGTGTCAGCTGAGGGTTTGACATCAATGCGGCTTCCAGCATAGATCCAAGTCACACTGACGCCGCGGTCGATGACCTCGACGCGCGCGGTGGGCGGAATGCTTTTTTTTCCGTCAAAATTATTTGGATTCAGAAGTCCTGGTTTTAGAACCTCATACCCGGCCTGTTTACAGGCCGCCAGAGATAAGGCCGCTGCGACGAGCCATCTCCAAGTCACCGATTGATTTCCATTTGTCTTCATAACGCTTTCCTTTCCACTTCAAATCCGCATTTACAGCAACAACCACTCAAAAAAATTCATTGGCACTACGATTTCTTAGGCTTGACCGGTGCGGACGGCTTCGTCGGTTTACCGGTCTGACCTTTGGAGCTTTTGGTTTTTTTGGAGAGAGTTTTTTCTCCAGGATCCGAGGCCCCTTCCGCAGCTTTGGGGTTACTCTGGCTACGCACCTCGTCCTTCTGACCTTCGCGGTAGATTCGGAATTCAACCCGGCGGTTCATTTGCCGTCCCTGGTAATTTCCATTGCCCGCGATGGGCTCACGCTCACCGCGCCCGTCAGTCGTGATCTTTGCTCCGTCAATTTTAAGTTCTTCCACAAGCCACTTGCGAATGGTTTCCGCCCGACGCTTACTTAGTTGATCGTTATATTCGACGCTACCGATGGAGTCAGTGTGTCCAATAATGATGAGCTTGGTGAACACCGGGACTTTATTCAGGTGATCAGCGAGATCTTTGAGCATCGTCTTGACGGTGCCAACCACCATATGGTCCGAATTGAACTCAAACAGAATGTCTTGCACGACAATGTTTTCGTATGCTTTCGGTTGGACATCAAATGGCTTGGGCTCAGGTTTGACCGCAGCCGGTGCCGTTGGTTCGACGGCATGAGGGGTTTCGGATTTGGGGCCCATGGCGTAATTTAGTCCCGCATAGACACGCCAATCAGGTGAGCTGAGACCTTTGGCGATTTCAGTGCCGATGCCACCATGAATGGCAAGGTTGGTATCGACGTCATGCTTGACACCAAGCAGGGCTTCCGATGAGGATGCGGTGCGGTCGCTATTGGTGGATTCAGATTTTACGGGCTGGCTGCCGAAAACCTCAGCGATAAATTTAGAATCAATCGACTCAACGCGGTAATTCATCGCTGCCGACCATATGTACTGATTCGGTAGCGGCTTGATGGGGTCACTGTCCTTCAGAGGTGCTCCTGGCTTTCGCCAGCGGTATCCAAGATTGAGTCCAAGGCCCATCTCGTCAGTGACCTGTTTACTGCCGATGAAAACCAGTGAATAAATTGGAGCGTTCGAGTTGCCTACGTAAGGATTGTCCTTGGTGCGGTTGACGTTGACGAGTCCTTGGATGGCAAGCCCCTCTTTGTCATCGCCAAGAATCTTGTACTTAAAATTGCCGCGGACCTCGGTGTTGCCATTGTCGCGGAATTTGCCATGCCAACCTTTGTATTTGACCGATGAGGTGACGACTTGAGGTAGGCTTAGACCAAGATCGAGGTTTTTTGCGACGCCGTAACCAACGTTGAGATCCGCACCCAGAAGCGTGTCATTAAATTTAGTGCGGCTTTGAATGGTTTCGGTCTTCTCAAAGTATGGCAGCGTATTCACCGCGTAGTTCATAAAGAGGCCAAAGTTGACAAAACCAGGCTGTAACGTCTCAGCCGATTCAACCGTGACAAAGTCGAGGCCGCTCGTGGTTGCGTTGAAGTTCTGCATGTCGGACCCGACGACGTTCGCAAAGCTGACAGGTGTCAAGAGAACTGACAGCGCATGGGCCGTGAACAGACCGACCAAGATTTTCGCTGGTTTAGCGGGTTGGCGGCTGTTTTTGGGCTGTCTTTTCATGCTGTTATCCTCCGGTGTTGGCTGCTTGGGCTGAGGGATTCGAGATCATGGTCAATGACCTTAAAGCCTTAAGCCTCAACCCAGAGGTGCAAGTCCGATGCCATCGCGATTCGGCTGTTTAACTGCCAATAAAGACTGAGTATTTTAGGTCGGTGACGCTTAGCTATGAATTTGGCTTATGGATTGCATCGGGATGGTCTGAGAGAGATTTGCCGAGGAGGTCATCCATGCTCGCTACCATCCAAAAAACGACCCAAGCTCTTATTGCCAAAGCGATCCGCGAGGTCACCGCCGGTGAGCGTCGCAGCTATGGTCAGGATATCAGGCTCTGGAATGATCGGGACCCCAGGGTCGATCAATCTTTTTTTCAGGGATCTGTCCCTGGTTTTGTCATCGGGCATGACCAAACAATCGTTGACTGGAATCTTGGATTTGAGTTGGTGTTTGCAGGGGACCCATCGGTCAAACGTGGGATGCCTCTTTCGCAATGGTATCAGATGATCGAAAATTTCAGGCGGCTACCCCAACGTGAGGATAAACTAGCCGGCGATGCCATGCTCCCGATTACAGATCGCGAGCGTGTGGTGTATGTGAGTCCTGTCTACGGACGGATGGTTTTTATGAAAATAATGTCGCCGGTTTTGGACCGCATTACGGGGCGTATTATCGGCTGGAATGTGGCCCTAAATGTAAATTCTGTGCATGAGCGGGTGCGGTTCTTTACGGATCTTCATGAGACAATCCAGAATGCCAGTCGTCATGCGCGGTTTATTCTCGGTTTCGACCAGATCGCCGGTCGTTCTCGCATCATCCATGACGCGGTCCATAAAGCGGTAGCCGATGTTGGTATTTGCCATGAGGTCTTAATGATTGGTGCAGTGGGTGCCGCGCCGTTTGTTGAGGAGATTCTCAGTGAGTCTCCCTTCGCCCGAGTTTCAGTCATGGATCATGATACGGAGGCTCTACGCTTGTTGCGACAAAAGCTGTCACGTTTCGGCAAGCGGGTGAAGGTGGTACGTCGGGATCCCACGGATTTGTCGATTGTGCCTGAGGACAAATTTGATACGGCCGTGATTCTGTGGCCGCGTATGGGCCAGCAATCTCTCGATAAACTGCTGATCGATTTGCGGCGGAAATTGACCGACGCCACCCGTGTTTCGATCATTTCCTGGGCGGATGGGCTGGGATGCGGGAAATTCTGGGACGCTGTGCGCAGGGATCTGGAAATGCGCCATGAGGTGGACCTCGTGCGGTGGCATATGGCGTTAATCAAAGAAGAATCTGCCAAGTCCGGAGCCTTGGCGTTGGAGGCTGGAGCCTTCATCGCTCCGGGTCTTGCTCAGGTTTTGGGGTAAGCGGAAAAACGCGAAAATACTGTGGATCTCGCGGTGCTTGACGTGGTAAGACGTCGGTCCTCGTGGAGGTTTTTTTGCGTTTATTAGCGAGTATTTTTGGGAGAAAAGCCATGACAAATCGCAAGGCAGAAGTTGATGCGGCCGTCGCCAATTTAGATTTCAAAAAAAATAAATACCAAGTGAAGCTTGAGACCAACAAAGGAGATATTACCATCGACATGTGGCCTGATGTTGCTCTTGGTCACGTTAAAAATATGGTAGGCTTGGCCAAGATTGGCTACTACGACGGTCTATCCTTTCACCGGATCGTCAAAGGCTTCGTGATCCAGGGCGGATGTCCCGTGGGCAATGGTACCGGTGGTCCGGGCTATACGATCAAAGCCGAATTTAACCCGCGTCCTCACGAGCCTGGTGTTTTGTCGATGGCGCGCACTCAAAATCCGGATTCGGCTGGAAGCCAATTTTTCCTTTGTCTCGAGAAGGTCCCTTACCTCGATAATCAGTACACAGTTTTTGGCAAGGCAGCGGATGCGAATAGTCTTGCGGTGATTCAATCGATTGGTGCGATTGCAACCTCCTCCGGTGATCGCCCCGTGGAGCCAGTGACTATCAGCAAAGCTACGGTTATCGAGAACGCGCTGTGATGCGTGGCATCCTCCATATGGTGATCGCGAGCGTGATGTTCGCAGCCATGGGGGCGCTTATGTATCAGGTCAAACTTTGGGATCCCAATGCTTCACCACTGTCCGCGTCGTTTTTGCGGGCTGTGGTGAATTTGTTTTTTGTGATTGCTCTGGCCTCGCGTCAAGGTATTGGTCGTGGTGTGCTTGATCTATTTGGGGATATGCGTGGTTCGCTTTGGGGTCGAGGTTTCTTTGGAACACTATCTTTGATGGGCCTCGTTGCATCCATTCACATGATTGGTCTGGGTGAAGCCTCGTTTCTCCACTCATTTAATGCTGTTTGGGTGGCCGCTCTCAGTCCTTGGGTTTTGGGTCAACCCAACACCCGTTGGGGTTGGAGCGCCATTGGACTGGGAATTTTCGGACTTTATCTGCTTTATCAGCCCGACTTTACCGGGCGGGAATTTATGGGTCGGACCATTGCCCTCGCATCTGGAGCTTTTGCGGGCACAGCATACATGATGATATCGCGTGCCGGCCGCTCAAATCACCCACTCACTGTGGTTTTCTATCTGTGTTTTGTGGCTACGATCATCCACCTTGCTTGGTTTTATGTGGATCGTTTTTATTGGCCGTCAGATGCGAGGTCTTGGCTCATGTTGATTACGGCTGGATTATTTGGATCGGTTGCTCAACTTTTTTTGACGAGTGCTTACCAGCTGGCCCCTGCGGCGCTTGTTTCGGCGACCAGTTACACCACTCCGGTATTCAATCTCATGGTGGGGGCCGTATTTTTTATGAACGTACCCAACACACGGGGATTGATTGGTGCGGTCATGGTCCTGATTGCTGGCGTGGCTTTACCTTTTTTGCAGGGCCGGCGTGACGCCAAGCTGCCACGTGACGGCGCTCCGATGGAGGTCACCGATCGATGAATGCCCTAGATCCCGCATTCAGTGTCGACCATGAGCGCTTCATGCGTCATGCGATTGATTTGGCTAAAAAAGCGGCATCCATGGGCGAGGTTCCTGTCGGTGCTGTGATTGTACACAACGGTCAAGTCATTGGCGAAGGATGGAACTTGCGAGAGCGTCACAAAAGTGCCCTCGAACACGCCGAAATGATGGCGATAACTGCGGCTTCAAAGACACTGGGCGCATGGCGTTTGAGCCAAACCCAGTTGTTCGTCACCCTCGAGCCCTGTCTCATGTGCGCTGGGGCGATCTATCAGGCCCGCATTCCCGAGGTGATCTATGGCGCACTCGATCCGAAGGCCGGAGCCTGTGGAAGTCTCTACAAAGTCCACGAAGACACTCGCCTCAATCACCGCTTTCTGGTAAAAAGTGGTCTCTTGGCGGAAGAGTGTGGTGAGCTTCTCAAAACTTTCTTTCGTCAGCGTCGTCGAAGCTCTTCAACCACAGCGAACGAAGACGAGGAGTCTTGATCTCCCTTAATATGGGGATCTCAAATGGAGAGATGGCCGAGTGGTTGAAGGCGCCAGACTCGAAATCTGGTATAGTGTAACAGCTATCGAGGGTTCGAATCCCTCTCTCTCCGCCACACCTTCTTTAACTAAACGAGACTTCTGAACAATTCGCAGTCGATTCACCGAGCATCTGTGATTTTGTCTGTGATTTTGTCTGTGATTTTTCAATCGGCAAACGAATCATGGCAGCGGTTTTGTCCGCATCGGTAGTTCGCAGCGCTGCAACCGCTTTCGCGTAACGCTCAGTTACACGCTGACTTCGATGGCCAAGGTTCGCTTGTACTGCCGATAGACTTCCGGTGGCGAGCAGCATCATCGTTGCATGAGTGTGCCAACAGATATGCGTTGATCGCCAAGGCAGCTCCAGAGCCTTAAATCCCTTGTTAAAGGCGGACTGGATGGCGTTGTAGCGAAGCAGACCACCATGCTTATCAGCAAACACGGGACGGTTTGCGGCCGCTAAAGATCGCATTTCAGCAAGAAGCGCCACCAACTCACCTGCGAGCGGTATAATTCGAGCGGACTCTTCCGTCTTGGTCGTCTCAACCATACCTTGATTGTAAACTTGAGCCTCATAGAAGACCGTTTTCTTATTGGAACCTTTCAATACACGAGAGCGTTTAATTACAGCCACGACTTAATTTCCTTTCTCTTAAGCCACGCTTCGATGCTCTCCCGTCTAAACATCACCTTGCGCCCTAGCATCACAAACGGGATTTGCCTTTTGGCAACCCAGTTGCGAATTGTTTTTGGCGCGCGGCGAAATGCTTTGGCAAGTTCCTCAACGGATCAGCAGATCCAGATTGTCAAAGAGCGCTTCACCAAGGTTTCGACCAGGATGAAGAGATTCGACCATATCATACCTCCGGTTTGCCTGCAGGCTGTTTTCTGAAAGATGTGCTGATGCTGCATTTTCGGCCGATGAAATGTTTCATTTTGACTTTTGAGTAGTTTGCATTTTGGTTTTTCCTTTTAATTGTTTTTGGATTGGGTGATTGTTGCTGTTCTTTGTGGATAGCAAGCATGGGGTGTGGCGCCACCCCCTCTGGTCTTCGACTTGGTGGCTTCGCCCCCAATCCCCCGGTTTAGAACTCCGAAACAGCCTCGAGAGCCGGGCCGAGACAGCGCGAATACCAATTGCTCCCGAGCGGCGGTAGATAGCGGGGTAAATTTCACATGCACATTTCTGGTCACGAATTTGGCTCATTAAATTGGTACCTCTCGTCACTTACCTGAATTCGAAATCGAAGCCCTCAGTAAGTAATGGGGGTCGAACCGTGCCAACAATTGACCTGATTTGAAGTACAACCTTCAACCGCCAGATATTCTGGAGGAATACAGTTTTCTCCGTGCAAAAGGTGCGATCAAATGTGTCGTCGCATGCGAGAATCTTCCAGAAAATTGGTTAAAATTTGCGCGTTGATTTTAATCGAATTGGTTAGAATGTAGCCGAGAAAGGCGCTGGCTAAATTCCTCCTCATCGCGGCCCCACGGGGGCAGTCAAATTGTCACCGTCACGCTCATGCCTCGCAATGATCGGTGACCTCCCGAGAACTTTGACTGGGTCTCTTGGCGACTGCTGTTCGGGACTTATGGGCAATGGGGAGAATGCAGGACTGCTTCCGGCGGGCCTTCGAAGGAACGCGAAATTCAATCCAACCTATCGTGGACTTTACAGATTGCGCAATCGATTTAGATGGAAATAGGTGCTACGATGGCACATCGTGAAAACAAAATTTTGTAGAAGCGATCACGGTAAATCCACACTTTGTGATAGAACCCGATAAGAGTTGTTGGCGGTGGTGGCGCTTGATTAAAGAAAAAAGTTATAGGCCCTGAGTAGACTGTGAGGTTCGAGTGCTGTTTAGAATACGATGTCTGATATTACATTGTTTCTTCATCCTAGTGACACCAGTTTGGTCGTGTCAAACGAGCAATCGGAAATCCACTATAAAGAAAATTGGTTTCAATTTTGGTGATCAAAAATACTTCAAAAGTATTGGTGCTTTTTCACATCAACCAAGTGAGTCGGACCAAGACTCTGACGGAAAATTTCCCATGCCTGAAGCATTTGGTACAGGATTTATCATCGGAGAAAGCCCGGATGAATATTTCGGCCTCACGAACGCTCACGTTTGGGACCATTGCGCAGGAGGTAGACCAGTAAATGATGTGGTCTGTGGTATTGCTTTTCCGGATAGTGCGGATCAACAAAAATGGATCTACGTGAAAGCTGAACCATATCTGAATGCCACAGGAGAACATGTACAATTTCATGATGACAGCGGAGCTGAACTTTCTGGTTTGTATGATTTTTCATTGTTTAAAATAACGAAATCACAAGTGATCATGGGGCGTAAAATTGCAAAATTGGCTCCCCTGACTCTAATTCGCGGCGAGATGCCTCAAAGCGTAACATTTCCAACCGTGATTCAAGGTTATCCGAGCGGGGTTGTTGTTCCTGGGAGTATTAGGGAGTCAACTCTTTTAGTATCGTCTTCTGGCGTAGGACTTCGCATCGATCCCTCAATGCCAACCGGAACATCCGGTAAATATTATGATCAGAATCAATTACTTTTTACGGCGTCGGGTCGACCTGGTAGTAGCGGCAGTCCGGTCTTGATGCCTTACAAGGATCTCGATGGTAGGGTTGATTGGGCTGTCACCGGAATACTGTATTCAGGAACAGGGGCATCTTTACGTCCTGAGTATATTAATAGCGAAAAATCAGCGTCGCGATTCACTCCCGAAAATTGGGGTGGAGGATGGGCGCTCAATTTGCTTCTTCAAAAATTTCCTGATCTGGAATTGTGGAAATGGGTTAAATTTATACCCGTTAACCAGCTCGCGGAAACTCGGGATTTGGGAGCCGCTGAGGTATCGGGTAAACTGGGCTATTCAGAAGGTCTACTTGAGTGGCAATTTGAAGCTAAGGTGGCTGCAGACCTAGATCCGTCAAAAGGAACTCTCTATATAAATGGAGTTGCAAGCAAGTTTATTTCAAACGTTGTTGTAGAGAGATCTGTGAACCAGAGCACTAAACTGAGCGGAAGTGTGAAATTTGAGGTGCCGACGGGATTCTTGACCCCGAGGTTAGTATTTGAGTTTTTAGAGGATACTAATCAGGCATGGTTTACGGCTTGTAATACGGCATTAACTGGGAAAAATGCAATTGATATGGCTCTGAATCTTCCAGTCAATCAGATTTTCAAGTTGCAGTGTTCAAAAGATCCTGGATCACCCATCATCCTTGGTGTTGACCCTAGCGCATTTAAGTGAAAGGTGGATTCAATATGAACATCAAAAATCGAATAAAATGTGTTTTTGGAATTCTAGCGACCTTGATGCTTCCAGCATGTATGTCTTCTCATGCTAATCGCCCAAGCAAAAGCTCGGTTAAATATCTGGGATATTCAATGCCAAATTCGGAGTTGTTTGCCAGCGTTGGCGGGATAACGTTAGTCTCCCCCGATAATATCAAAGACCATCCTTATGCAAATGGAACCGGCGTTATTATCGGCGAGACCGATTCGTATTATTTAGGTATTACGGTAGCTCACGTTTTTAATGATTGTTTGCAAAATGTAGACGGAAAAACAAACGAAGAGAGCAAACTAAACTCAAATTGCTGGATGGCATTTCCACGCAATGAGAAACAAGATTCGTGGGACGTGTATAAAATATCGCCCTATTTTGATTCGCAAGGCAAGCATGCTCTTATTTATGAACAATCAAAAAACATGCTTATAAAATATGATTTTGCGATGTTCAAAGTCGAAAAAAATTCGATAGATAGAAAGCAACCGGAGCGAACGTTAATTCCGCTGCCGATTGTGAAAGATTTGGTACCAAATGGTCAGCCTTACGTTTCAATGACTGCAGGTTATCCCAGTGGGATACTTAGGCCGATGGAATCTAATGCAAAAAGTACGTTGGTCTATTCCAATGGAGTTTTGTGGCCTTATGATTTTGCCGGTTCTGATAATGGGTCTGTATCCCAAATTAAATTCTATGATGACTCTTTTGTCTTTACGACGAATCACTCTCGACCCGGCAATAGTGGAAGTCCGATACTTGCCAAATTACGAGGCGCGAATAAGTGGGCTGTCGCAGGGCTACTCTTCGGGGGGGCATCTGAGTTTATCAGTGCCAGCATAAATGTTGATAGCCTTAAGTCTGCAGCTAAGGATTCAAATTCTCCAGGTGGTTTCGTTTGGTCGGTCAAAATGTTCTATGACAAGTTTCCAAATTTGGATGCGTGGGCGAGAGTTGGAACCGTGTCAGGGGCAGATATTCTGCCAAGCAAAGAGATCTCGCTAAAATCAGCAAAAATTAAATTAACAAATGTCCAGGGAGAGATTCTCACAGACTTTAATTTAACTTTTGCGGAATCTTCTGGGCCATTTTCAGAGTCAGGCGTTTTTATGAACGGCGTGGCATTGAAATACCTTGAAAATCATAGCGTTAAATTCGATGGCAACATGCAAACCGTCAATTTCCAAGCACAAATTTTTGAGAGTCAGTTATCCCAAGTACCAACCCTCACCATAGAGTCTATCAATGCAGATCAATCGATAGGATTTGCAGCGTGTACAATTCCCGGAAAGTCAATTTCAAGTCTTCAAATCGACCAAGTGTATGACTTGAAATGTGCAGGAAAGGTCACCCGAGAATTATTCTGATTACTAGAAGTTCTGACGAGTGGTTGCATAGATGGAAACTAATCAGAATCGTGTATCCTTTTTTCGACCGTCAGCTTTTATCGCCGGTGTATATTCGATGATCATGCCCCCGCAGCGGCTTTTCTGCCCCAGCTCCTTGCGTCAATAGACTCTTTAACGACTGCCTCCCTGCGGTACAGATTTGTCAGGGATAAAAATGATGCTTCGTGTTTAAGATATTGGCCATACGACAAGGTCAATGAAACACCATAAAGATGCGTTTATAATGTGAGATTTTAAAATTATTTATCGTCGCTCAGCTTTCCATGATGATTTAGAGTCATTTCCTTCGTAAAAAAGATAAATACCATAATGGTCTGTATTTGAGCCGATAAAATCCAGGTCACCATCACCATCGAAGTCACCGACAGCGAGGCTGACACCACCTTCAAATGTCGTTCCAGGTAAATTTTCGATTCTACCCTTGTCCGTGAACTGACCTTTCCCGTTGTTCAGGTAGAGGAACACTCCGTAATCTCTTGTATTTGAGCCGATAAAATCCAGGTCACCATCATCATCGAAGTCGCCGGCGGCGAGGCTGACACCACCTTTAAATGTCGTCCCAGGTAGATTTTCGACTCTACCCTTGTCCGTGAACTGACCTTTCCCGTTGTTAGTGTAGAGGAATACTCCATAATCTCTTGTATTTGAGCCGATAAAATCTGGGTCACCATCACCATCGAAGTCACCGGCGGCGAGGCTGACACCGCCTTCAAACGTCGTCCCGGGTAAATTTTCGACTCTACCCTTGTCCGTGAACTCACCTCTGCCGTTATTCGTGTAGAGGAATACTCCATAATCTCTTGTATTTGAGCCGATAAAATCCAGGTCACCATCACCATCGAAGTCACCGACGGCGAGGCTGACACCACCTTCAAACGTCGTCCCGGGTAAATTTTCGACTCTACCCTTGTCCGTGAACTCACCTCTGCCATTGTTCGCGTAGAGGAATACTCCATAATCTCTTGTGTTTGAGCCGATTAAGTCCAGGTCACCATCACCATCGAAGTCACCTGCGGCGAGGCTGACACCACCTTTAAATATCGTCCCAGGCAAATTTTCGACTCTACCCTTGTCCGTGAAATGACCTTTCCCGTTGTTCGTGTAGAGGAATAGTCCGTAATCTCTTGTATTTGAGCCGGTAAAATCGAGGTCACCATCACCATCGAAGTCACCGGCAGCCAGGCTGACGCCACCTTCAAATGTCGTCCCAGGAAAGTCACCGATGTGATCTCGATCTTTTAAAGAGCTATCTGAATGCTTACAGCTTGATAACGAAAATGTCAGGGCAATAATTAGTGCCGGGTTATATAAAAAAAGCGTTGAAGCCACTGGACCTCCTTGACAATGAATCGACAGCGCAGAATGTAATTTCTGCTCTACAAAAGCAATTTTACTTTATTTAAACGAAGATCAGTAGTGCCACGTACTTCACAATTTTATCAACTTCGACGCCGTCAGTACAGGCGCCAAGCATCAAAAGTTTCCAGCAATTCATTAAGGGGGGAAGTGCCATTAACATCTGTTTTTTTTTACAAACAGTCGGACTCCTTCTCGCAATTCCCGATAGCCACCGCTTGACATGGACCTCCAGTCTACGCAACATCGTCAATCGCTTCTTCTAAAAGTTGGTGGATCAACGTTTGATAGGGAAGATCCTGATTTTTAGCGATTTTTTTTAATCGACTAATGAGCGAGGGATCGAGCCGAATAGCAATAAGCTGCTTTGTAGTTGCTGACTTCGGACGACCCACTCGCGTCGCACGGCGTAACTCCTCATCCGTTGACTCGGGAATATCTGAGAAGTCAATCTTGCTATCCGGCATATGCTTGGCGTTCTTTGCGGTTCGCTTGCCTTGAGCTGATAATCCTGATTTTTTCTTTGCCACTTTTCGACTCCCTTATCGTATAAACTGTTAGCAAAATACGACCGCCAACTGACTTTCCAAGCCTTTTGCGACGCAGTTCTTGCAGAGAGTGGTTCGGGTCATCCCAATCTAAACCGTCTTCGTCGGCAAAACTCGTAGCGGCCTCTTCAAATGAAACCCCATGTTTCTCAAAATTTATGATTGCTTTTTGCGGGTCCCAAATGAACATAATTAATGTATATACAATTATTGAGTTGTTTGCAACTCGTAAAAAATCTGTGATTCATCTGTGATCTGCTGAGCCGAAGAGGGATTAGCCGGGACGGGCGAGGATGAAGCGTGAAGGTTAATAAACTGATCTCACTAACAAACTTAATCTGCGCGAAGAGTTACGACTCGAGCGATCTCAATCCCTCTCTCTCCGCCACTTTTTCTAATAGTTAATATGAAACCCGAAAAATGCATGACAAGGGCAAAAACCCGTAACGATGAGTTTATTCATCCTTGCGGGTTTTTAATTTGCTCGGCGAAGAAATCAAGTGAGAGTGGATTCAATCCAGTCGAAGTGGATTTTTGAATCGCTGGTGATGTGGCGCGATAGCATAAAAATTTTTCGTTATTATCCCGCGCAGGCATCAGCGCCGTACTCGCGGCATTCGCCATTTGGACGACGAGCAGTGCAGCGTGTCGAACATTGAGGATTAGGGCCGCAGTAGTCTTCGCCAAATGATTTACATTCGCCCGTCGAGAAGCGCTCAACGCACCTGACGACACAGGAAAGGGGTTTTGTTCCGCATACATCGGAGGCATAGCTTCGACATTGACCATTGCTGAATCGTTGGAGGCATTTGGTCACGCAGATTGGGTCGATGGCGCAGTAGTCGCTGCCATACTCACGGCATTCGCCATTGTTCCACCTGGCAATGCAGCGTTTGACACAAGAGGTTGTTCCGGCGACACAGCGGCCAGAAACACATTGCTCATCCGTTTGACAGTCGCGATTTGTCTGGCAATGGATGGGCTGTCCTGCGCGGCAATCATTGAACACACGCTCGTAAACTGTGCGATAAGCCGTTTGAGCTCGCTGATCAGCAAGCTCTTCGCAGGTTTGGGTCTCGGCATTGGCTCGGAGTGTCGTTGATGTCATGAATACAGTGAGGATCAAGAGGAATCGTTGAAAATACATGCTGTGGCCTCCAGGGTTACCAATGTTTGTGGTGAATATGCTGACTTGGACTTCTGTGGAGACGGTCTCATAAAGTTGAGGGGACGCGCAAGTTCGCTGAGCGATCGGTGATATGTCAGTGACTTATCACTATCTGGTTGCACAAGAAATAATCAGGAGCTAAAGTCCGCAGGCTCTGGAGTCTCAAGTGGAATGAGGAGGCGTCGCATGACGAAGTTCGTGAATTTTGCTCGCAAAAGCTGCTACAGCGTTTGGATTGTTTTTACATTTTTGACTCTGGCCGCCTGCGGTCCACAGAAAAACCCTTATGCTGGACGTGAGCCTGATCTATCGGGTGATTCATCAGGGGGGCCTCTGGGGCATTCGCCGGGGCATTCATCAACGACAGAAAAGGCACCGGGTTACGATTGGCGTACGGCAGGAGTTTTTTCATCAATAATGCTTACGAAACAGGTTGATGATAATTATGGAAGTGACATCTATGCGGACATTCTGAGCCACGGAAAACCTGATTTCAGGAATAACCCTGCGACGACGGCCCATGAGACCCTGCACGGCATTCATAGTGAAATGAGGCGCGCAACGTTGGAGTTTGACGCGTTTATTTATCACCGCAGTGGTCGTGGTTTATATGTCAAAGAACCCAAGCAGAATCTTCATGACGTTCGTCATCATATCGGTCCAACCTTCCAGCAGCTGGCGCGTTATAACTATGATCTTTACATCATTCAGCAGGCCGATACATGGCCGAACACGCTTTATATTTTTGATGAATGGACTGGGTTTATTGCCACAGCTGCAACAGCGATTGAGGCGCAATCTTCGGGTAAATGGACTGCGGCTTTTGCCGCGAACAACTCCGATCCGTTAGAGGGTATGGTTGAGTTTATGTATTTTTGTTCGGCAGCACTGCTCTCCATTAAAAATGTTGATCCCGATTATCTGAAAACCAATCAGCAGTTTAAAGCCGCTTTTGCGATGAACATGGAAGAAAGTGTCAGTTGGCTAAAAAAATCTAAAAGCACCACGTTTTGGCAGCGTTCAAGAGCTTACGTAAAATTTGCCAATTTACAGACTGCCTCAGACGCTGCGCCGGTGCGGGCGGCTATCCAGGAACTGATGGGAGCTGAGTGGATGAGCCGTGTGATAGGCGATTAGCTAAAGCCAGGCGATCGTCTCAATAGATTCCAGCTCATCGTCCGAAAAATGAAAGCCTTCGCAGGCCAGGTCACTTTTGAGGTGATCCTCGCTTGTTGTTCCAGTCAGCGGAAGCATGCCGACCTGCTGGGTAAATCGAAAAACCAGTTGGGCGATACTGCAGCGATGTTGCTCGGCTATCCTGGTCATTATGGGGTGACGCAAATACGACACATTGGCCGTCAGTAACGAGAACCCTTGATAAGTGATGTTATTGTGGAAGCAGAATTCTCGGACATCGTAGTCCCAGCGCGTTGTCGCATAGCAGCGATTTTGCACAAACGATGGCTTCACTCTCGCGTGATCAAAAAAAATTTTCAGCTGTTCGAGGCTGACATTGCTGAGTCCAAGATGTCGAGTCTTTCCGGATTCATGAATCGATTCCATTGTCTTCCATACAAGGCGATCGGTATTGGTAACGCCTTCCGCCGAAGATGGGCCGTGCAGAACAAAAGAGTCGATGATTTCCGTGCCTAGATGCTCCTGAGAGCTGCTAAACGACTGCCGAACCTGCGCGTCCGCGGGGTCATTTGGGTTGTAGGGTAGGCGATGATCCTGCCCTCTTTGGTAGGTGAACTTTGTTTGCAAAAAAATTTGATCTCTTGTGACGATCCCGGAGTCATAAGCACGCCGAAGTGCCGCACCCACGCCCGCTTCAAAGTAGTGCTTCCGTTGATTTGCGGTATCTATCGCCCGGCAGCCTGAATTGAGAGCCATGAGAGTGAGCGTTTCAGTGCGGTCCTCTTTCCAGGCGGTACCATACATGAACCAAGGGTGAATACCAGGCGGCTTGGTGGAGTTTGCCATTGCGTTTAAACCGGTGGAGCCGGCTCAACAGATTCCTGAACCGCTGTCATGTGTTTGCCAATGTTACCAACGCGTCGAAGTCCGAGATGATTCATCAGCATGTCTGGGGTGAATCCGGTGGCGAGCTTATGAGCCATCGCTACATGTCTCAATTGCTCAGCATTTAACTGTTTGATTCCGGCGGCAGCGCCGAGCTCATAAATCGCGAACTTAAGACCGTGCCGCGTGATTCCAAATTGGACTGCCCGGGCATCTGCGCCCTTAAAGGATACAAACAGTGGCGCGACTCCATTCAGCTGGGAGTTCGTTCGGGAGTCTTGTTGTAGAGCGTCTTTGTATGCTTTAAGGGCTAATGTTGTTTCGGCTTCAAGACCTATGGTGCGCGCGCGGTCGCCGAGAATCGACAAGCGTCCTGAGGCACCTGCGGTAAATAGGTGATTCCAATGTAGTTGGACAATCTCAGTGGCCTTGAGTCCTTCTCTTGCCAGCAGGTAAAGTAGAACCGCGTCCCTCGCCGATTTTAGGCGACTTTCTCCAGACCTGGCTAACGCGATCATTTGAGTGATTTTGTCTGGATCAATATCCCTGGCATGATTGTATTCATGGGCGGGAACGGGTGCCTCGTCAAACGGATTGCCGTGCAGCTGTCCAGATTCCTCCAGCCACCGAAAAAACATTCTGATGGCGATCACGGAGCGTCGAATGCTGCTTGGCTTTGACCCGTGGTTAAGTTGCCAAGATTTAAACGCTTCAAGTGTCTCAAGCCCGATGGCCTCAGAGTCGACGTTCTCGGCCTCAAGAAATCCCAAAAAATTGAGCATATCTCTGCCGTAGCTGTCGATCGTGGCTGTCTGCCGACCCCGTTCCGCCAGGAAGGTGCGAAAACCGGATAATTTTTGGCTATCAATCAACGACATTTAAATTTCCACGAAATCCAGGGGGTATATAACGACAAAACTATGATAATATTCCCAGAATCGACTGATATTAACATCAACCAGGGGTGCGAGTGAATCAAATTCTGGCGGTGACATTCGGGGTATTGGCCACAGCTGGTCGTCAGCTGTTTGTGACCGCATTTGTCACCGCATTAATTGTTGTCTCATTGGTGTCAGGGCGCTTTATTGTGGTATCGCCCCCGGCCTCTGCCGCCACAATCCCCCAAAAATCAGATCGGTCAGGGCCGGGGATCGAGTCTCTTTTGGTTGATGTCAATGGAGAAAGACGACGCGTGGACCCTCGCGATGGTTTCTCGGTCGTGCGCGGTGATCTTGTCACGATTATTGAAGCCAGACTTGGGGACAGATCAAAAAGTCGTCCAAGCGTCGACATTGAGGGATACGTAGGACGGCGTGGGCAGTCCAACAGCGATGACTTGGGGCGCGTGATGGATACAGCGCGGGATTTTACGGCTCGCGTTGGGAGCCTGGAAATCCCTGTCAAGCATGCGGTCCGAGTGATGGTGAAGGGCGTGGTTTTGGGCGAAACGACTATAATCATTGAACCGCCGCGATTACTGTCGTTTGATGTAGCCGTAAATGGCGAGCGTCGATCAGTGCGTCAAGGTGAAGCTTTGTCGATTGGTCCGCATGATGGTATTCAAGTTTTGGATGTCCGCACCAATATCCGTGGTAATGAAAATGTCCGTCACGACCTGTCAACGATCCGCGGATCTGATGGGCGTTTGAAGCGTGAAATCCGGTTTAAGCGCGGCGATGTCATTTTTGCGAAAGTACCTGTGGATTGGCGCGGTTCATGAAATGGAAATTACCTGAGCGCCGACGTTTAATTGAAATAGCCGGTATTGCGGCGGTCACGCTGACTTTGATCGGCATGAGTCGTCTTGAGGCAAGGCTGTACCACTTGAGTGAGGCGCTTGCGAAAGATTACACGCTATTTGCGTCGATCTTGTATTACGGCATCATTAATCTCAATGTGTTTTTAGCTATATTGCTGAGTCTTCTGTTTATCCGAAATCTCGCGAAACTTGTCGTGGAGCGGCGTAGGGGCGTTTTTGGAAGCCAGTTGCGGACAAAGCTTGTGGCGGTATTAATGGTCTTTTCCTTGGTGCCGACGGTTCTGGTTTTTTATGTCAGCACCCGTTTTATCACCAAAAGTTTTGATGAATGGTTTGGCGGACGAGTCAAGGAGACGACCCAACAAACTCGCGACGCCGGGGCCCAGATTTATCTGCAGGATCAAAAGCGACTAGAGTCGCTCGCAAAAATCGCAGCATCCAGAGTGAAGATTGCAGAAGACGTTCCTTTTCTTGGAGGATCAGTCGTCGTGACGGATATTTCAGGATTTGAAAGTGAATACAGTGTTCAGGCGATTAAAATCTATAACTCAGTCGGCGAGTTGGTCGGCTCAACCGGTAATCGGGACTCCGGACTGGGCGGTGGTTCAGAAAAATCTCCCGCCCTAGGTGAATTGCTCAGTCGATTCAGGGCGCAGAAGGCCATGACGAGTGCATCGTCTTTATCGGTAGAAAACGGTAAGGATTTGATCCGTGCGGCAGTGCCAGTACGCGACCGGCAAGGGGATATGAAGGCACTTGTGGTGCTAGAGGAGCGCTTTGATACGCCAGTTCTCGCAAACATTCAGACCATCTTGGATGGTCTATCGACACTCAAGCCCGGAGCTCAGCTCGTGCGTGTAAGCTATTTGATTCTGCTCACGGTCATGACGCTTCTGATTGTATTTGGCGCGGTTTGGTTTGGATTTTATGTGGCTCGTGCGATCACCGGACCACTACAGCAGCTGGCTGAGGCGACCAAAGAAGTTGCGCTTGGGAATTACGCGATTCAATTAGGTCACCCGGGTGAGGACGAGACGGGGCAGCTGACAAAGGCATTTAATGCGATGACAGGTGATCTGTCGCGTCATAAAAGCGCCGTTGAGTCGGCACAATTAAGGCTGGAAGAGTCGAATCAAGAACTCGAAAAGAGACGACGCTACATGGAGGCTGTCTTTGAAAATATCGCATCCGGAATCATCGCGGTTGATGCAAAGGGCACTGTGACTGCGTTTAACGAGGCGGCTCTGGAGATGCTCGGCACAAAAAGCCGCGATCCTATAGGACGGGATATTCGTGAGGTTCTTGGGGAGGCGCTTTATCAGGCGATCTGGAATCGGATCGGAGACGATGCGCCGGTCGGAGCACGGGAGGTTGAGCTTCGCGAGTTTGGTATTGATGCGACTGTATTTGTGGCGGCGACCCACATTGAGGCCGAGGACGGCGCATTTCAGGGGACTGTTCTGGTATTGGATGACGCAACAGATCGGATCCGGATGCAGCGAGCTACGGCTTGGCGTGAGGTGGCTCGGCGCATTGCTCACGAGATCAAAAATCCGATCACGCCCATTCGCCTTTCAGCAGAGCGTCTATTGCGAAGATTTTCACAACGCTTTGAAGGTGAGGATGGCAAGGTCTTTGAGAGTTGTGTTGCGGCCATTTTAGTTCAAGTCGATGCGCTGCGTTCTCTTGTGAATGAATTCAGTAAGTTTTCCCGTATGCCAGCGATCAATCCAAGACCGTCCGATTTGAACGCGATTGTGAAAGGGGCTATTGAGGTTTTCCGGCATGGTTACCCTTCGATTGCCTTCGAAGAGTCATACGCGGTGTTGCCCGAGTTGATGGTTGATGGGGAACAGTTCAACCGGGTTATAGTGAACCTCTTAAGTAATGCGATTGACGCGATCGCGCAGGCTGGCCGCCCCGGAGTGATTAGAGTGCAAACCAAGTATGATGCGGCACTTGTGGCAGGGGTTGTGGAAATTGCAGACAATGGGTCTGGTATTCCTGAAAATATTCGAGACCGTGTTTTTGAGCCGTATTTCTCCACAAAAGATTCCGGCACAGGTCTCGGTCTTGCGGTCGTGAATCAAATTGTTAATGATCATGGGGGCTACATTCGCATGATGAGTACTGGTGTGCAAGGTACGACTTTCAGAATTGAGATTCCCATCATGCCACAGGTGAAGTTATGAAACATCAAGATCCAAAACGCCGTGTGCTGATCATTGACGATGAAAGAGGTATCCGTGAGAGCCTTGGCGGCGTTCTTGAAGATGAAGGCTGGACCGCTATATTGGTCGAATCTGGAGAAAAGGGTTTGATTGAAGCAAAGCTTAGTCCCCCTGATCTGGTATTTCTTGATATCTGGATGCCAGGTATGGATGGAATCACGGTTTTGCAAAAACTGCGCGAATCACAGGCCGATATCCCTGTTGTCATTATGAGTGGTCATGCAACGATTGACACAGCTGTGAAGGCGACACGGTTAGGGGCTTTTGAAGTTCTGGAAAAGCCTCTTGAACTTGAGCGGATCGTGTCACTTCTTGAGCAAGCCGAGGTCATGGCCCAAAAGCGCCAACAAAGCTCTCAGAGTGTTGGACAGATTGAATTGATCGGCGAAGCGCCATCTATCGCAATGATTCGCAGGCAGATCGGCATCGTTGGACCGAAGAACGCCGCGGTGTTGATCACGGGCGAAAACGGTGTGGGCAAAGATGTTGTGGCGCGGATGATACATCAGACGAGTCCACGTGCGGCAAAGCCTTTTATTGCCATCAATTGCGCGGCGATACCCGAGGAATTGATTGAAGCTGAGCTATTTGGTCATGTCAAAGGAGCTTTTACAAATGCCATTGCCGATCGCAAGGGGCGCTTTGAGTTGGCCCAGGGAGGGACTTTATTTCTCGATGAAATCGGTGAAATGTCCCTAAAGACTCAGGCCAAGGTGCTGAGAATTTTACAGGAAAAGGTCTTTGAACGGGTGGGAGACCACAAAAGTTTGCACGCGGATGTTAGGATTATTGCCGCTACGAATCGAGATCTTCCTGCCGCAATCAAGAATGGGCAGTTTCGTGAAGATCTTTATTATCGATTGAATGTGATTCCTCTGCAAATTCCGCCCCTGCGGGACAGGCGCGAGGATATTCCGCAGCTCGTACAGCATTTCTTGAAAGAATTGACACCGGTTGGCGAGAAAGCTCCTATCATCAACTCAGAAGTCGTTTCGATATTGAAATCGCGCGAGTGGCCGGGAAACGTGCGTGAATTGCGGAATTTTCTCGAGCGACTCTTGATTTTGTCGAGTGGCGGGGAAATTACGGTGGCAGATATTACGCCGGACTCGGATGCTGCGCGCGAGGTTGGTGACGCAAGGGCTGCCTCATTGTCTCTGCGTGATGCCAAAAGCGACTTTGAACGCAATTATATTCTTGGTAAGCTGGAAGAGTATGACTGGAATGTTTCGAGAACGGCCGATGCGCTGAACATTGAGCGCAGCAACCTGCATCGCAAGTTAAAGTCTTACGATATTGATCCCAAAAAACTGAAGGGTTGAGCACAAATGACGAAAAGCGTGTTGAACACATCCTGGACCGGCGAGGGTCTGTTGATTGCTGGCTCATCTCTTGGTCACGATTTCGACGCGTCAAAGCAGTGGGTTGCGGCGCGTCTCCATCAAGGCCGCATTTTGTTAAGTGACGCATCTTCACAGCTGGATCCAGCAACAGCTCTGGGTTTTGCCAAATGCACATCCGAAATGCTTTATGACCTGATTCTTGGGATTCACCGGCGCGGTTGGACCGGTGTTGTTCACGTGGACTCGGGGTTTGGTCATAAGCGTCTTTTCTTTTCTGATGGTGAGCTGGTTTTTGCTGGTTCTGACCTCATTGATGATCGGCTCGGTGAGGTGATCTACCGTGATGCGATGATCACGCTTGATCAGTTGACGGATTTCGCGGTGCAAGTGGATCGCAAAACCAAGTTTGGCCAGGTTTTGTTGCGGAGTGGCAAGTTTACGAATACGGATCTTTGGAATGCTTTAAAGGCCCAGGTGGGAGAGATTTTTCGCAGTGTGTTTTTTGTGGATCAATGCGTGATCGAAGTGCGTGAAGGGACAGCGCCTATTCAGGTTTCGTTTGAATCGGGAACGGAGGCGATTTTGGATGCGGCATTTAGCTTTGGCGCGCAGTTTCGCGGGTTCTGCCGGCGTATTCATCCCGGAGTTCGCGTGGTTCCGGTCATCGTCGATGACGCGACCAGGCCTGGAGCAGGAACATTCGCCGGGGACTTATTGCAGATTTGCAGTGACGCATCGAGTATTCATGACGTTCTTGGTCGGAGCAAGTTGGCGGATTTGAATACGCTTGCGGCGCTGCACAAGCTGGTCGCAGCCGGGCGGCTCAGGGTTGAGGGGTTGCCAGATCCAGTGGTGAGCCATTTAGATGGGCGTTTTGCGACATTGAAATCCTGTATTGATTCTTATCAGTTTCTGCACGCTCTCACAGTGAAGGCATTCGATGGCGCTGGTTTGGTCCTTCCCACAAGAGAGCTTGCGGAGTTTGCTCTAGCTCTCAATGAAGGAGGCGATGTTTCGATTTATCTCGCAAATTCTGGCGGTCTCACTGAGGAGTCCATTGGCAATATCCTGAAACAATGCTCGGCGAATTTACAGCGTTTACCGTATTTTCGGATTCGTATCGAGTCGCTGATCAGATACCTGTTGCAGATGGCTGGTGACATGCTGCCATTTGATTCGGCAACATCTCTCAAACGTCAATTCAGAGAGATTTCCCAGTGAAGAGGCAGCACGGCGATCGGTCTGACCGCAAGGGAAAAAACCTCACATCACAGCGGCCGGCGCACCGCGGGCGTGAGAATTTTCGATCCAAGAGTCGTGATGCGTTGCCCGACGGGGTTTTCACCGTGGAAGGTGTGGCGGCGATTCGCGAATATATGAAGCACAAGCCCACAGCTGTTTTAGCTGTATTTGCCAAGGACAAGTCCTTGAAGTCTGTCCGCGATGAGTTGGGAGAATTCAAGATCGACATCGTCAGTGTCGCGGACAACGGGGAGCGACTTTTACCGCCAACTCCGGCATGGGCGCATGTGCGGCATGAAACGGCTGAATGGGGTGAATTTGTCAGTAAGATCAGACTCCAGCCGGATCAGTCACCACCACTTGTACTCGTATTGGATCATATTTCTGATCCCAGAAACCTTGGTGCGATTGTGCGTTCTGCGGCGTTTTTTGGTGTCAGGCATGTGATTGTGCCGGAGCGGCGACAAGTGCTCTTGACTCAGGCGGGAGTGAATACGGCCCAGGGCGGTTTTGCTCTTTGTGATCTGATCGTGGTGGTCAATGTCTCGCGTGCGATTGATGAGCTCAAGGGCTATGATTATTGGGTTTTAGGCGCTGCCATGGGCGGCGAGCCTGTTAGGGCCTTGCGTGGGCGCTATAAAAAGCAGGTTTTAGTTCTGGGGTCAGAGGACAAAGGTCTGAGCCAGGGCGTACGTGGGCGTTGTGACGTGGTCGTGGCGATTCCTGGTGCTTCCAGATCGCTCGAATCTCTGAATGTTTCCGTTGCTTGCGGTATTTTGATTCACGAATTAGCAGAGCTTCCGGATGATTGCCCTTAAAAAGGGCAACCCCCTGCGGCAGTAGCGAAAAATCATGTTTTTCTGCCCTTAGTTTGCTTGACAGCTTGAACGTCTGCATGTATCAAGTGTGCTCCCTTTTGTGGGTTCGTGTATTTTTTTGCGTCGAAAACCTTGGTGATCACGCTGAAATCACGGTCTAAATGGGAATGTTGACGTGTTCGATTGGCTGGCGTAGCTCAATTGGTAGAGCAGCTGATTTGTAATCAGCAGGTTGCGGGTTCAAGTCCCATCGCCAGCTCCAGTATGACACGACGGCGTATGGATGGGTACCCAAGTGGCCAAAGGGGACAGGCTGTAAACCTGTTGGCAGTAGTCTTCGAAGGTTCGAATCCTTCCCCATCCACCAGTTTCTGGGCGTTTGGCAGCAGATGCCCCGTGTGCGGAAGTAGCTCAGTTGGTAGAGCATTAGCCTTCCAAGCTAAATGTCGCGAGTTCGACCCTCGTCTTCCGCTCCAACACTGCCTCGGTAGCTCAGCTGGTAGAGCACGTCCTTGGTAAGGACGAGGTCACGGGTTCGAGTCCCGTCCGAGGCTCCACCGTATCAACCGCATGAAGCCAAGAATCTCTGGATTCTAAGGCTCGACAGATGGTTGTAACGGTGATATGTATTCGCGTCCCATCCATTCCGAAGTTGGTAAGACTTTTGTTTGGTGAACGATAGTTTAACGATTTTTGAAAGAATCAGTTTGCTTATTACACTGCCAATAGCGGGAGGATGCAAATGGCAAAAGAGAAGTTTGAACGGAAGAAGCCCCACGTAAACATCGGTACGATCGGTCACGTTGACCACGGTAAGACAACACTTACTGCTGCGATCACGTTCATCATGTCGAAGAAGTTTGGTGGAACTGGTCTTGCTTATGACCAGATCGACAAGTCGCCCGAAGAGAAGGCGCGTGGGATTACGATCTCCACGACTCACGTTGAGTACGAGTCTGACACTCGTCACTATGCTCACGTTGACTGTCCTGGTCACGCCGACTACGTAAAAAACATGATCACCGGCGCAGCGCAGATGGACGGAGCGATTCTTGTTGTTTCTGCTTCTGACGGTCCAATGCCACAGACCCGTGAACACATTCTGTTGTCCCGCCAAGTAGGCGTTCCTAAGATTGTTGTGTTCATGAACAAGTGTGACATGGTTGACGACGCAGAACTTCTTGACCTTGTTGAGATGGAAGTCCGCGAACTGCTGAATACCTATAAATTCCCTGGCGACGATACCCCAGTGATCCGTGGTTCCGCGCTGAAGGCTCTTGAGTCCCAAGATCCAAACAGCGAATGGGGTAAGAAAATCGTCGAGTTGATCGCAGCTTGCGACTCCTACATCCCGCTTCCTGAGCGTCCTGTTGATATGCCGTTCTTGATGCCAATCGAAGACGTATTCTCGATCTCTGGCCGTGGTACTGTTGTGACCGGTCGTGTGGAGCGCGGTATCATCAAGACTGGCGAAGAGATGGAAATCGTGGGTATCCGTGACACCCAAAAAACAACATGTACTGGTGTTGAGATGTTCCGTAAACTTCTCGACGAAGGTCGCGCTGGTGACAACTGCGGTATTCTTCTTCGCGGTACAAAGCGTGAAGATGTTCAGCGTGGACAGGTTCTTGCGAAACCAGGCTCGATTAAGCCTCACAAGAAATTCAAGGCTGAGGTATATATCCTTACAAAAGAAGAAGGCGGACGTCACACTCCGTTCTTCAAAGGTTACCGTCCTCAATTCTACTTCCGCACAACCGACGTGACAGGCTCCATCAAGCTGCCTGACAATGTTGAGATGGTGATGCCAGGCGACAACATCGCCATGGAAGTCGAGTTGATCACTCCGATCGCTATGGACAAGCAGCTCCGTTTTGCGATCCGTGAAGGCGGACGTACAGTTGGTGCCGGCGTCGTTGCTGACATTCTTGACTGATTGGTTCCTAGGTTTTAAGAGGTGGCCCCGCAAGGGGCCACTTTTTATCGTGTAGCGTTCAGGCGAGTAGCTCCAATGGTAGAGCAGCGGATTCCAAATCCGCTTGTTGTGGGTTCGAGTCCCTCCTCGCCTGCCACTTTTCCAAGGTGACGTATGCAAAAAGATGATGCAACTTGGCTGCGCACTGCCCTCTCTGCCTGGGCGTGTTTGACGGCGTTTGTATTTTGGAAATTACTGATGTTTATCGGTCTTAGGGCTGGGTGGTTGGAACGTTATGAGGCGGGGTTCAACGTCGGCAGCGTTGTTGTAGCCATCCTGTTGGGTGGGCTTGTCACTTGGCTCATCGTGCGCGAGCAAGAGCGGCATGATTACCTGCTGGCCTCAGTCGGCGAACTTCGCAAGGTCCATTGGCCTGACTGGGAGCATACAAAGAAGCTTACTATGATCGTCTGTGTTGTCGTGGCGATTTTTTCGGTGATATTGACAGTTTTTGATATGGCTTGGGCCAAGATTTTGAAGCTTCTGCTGGCGTGATGTCAGCTCGTGGCTTACGGAGAATGATTCGTGGAAACATCCGCAACAAACAAGAAATGGTACGTGGTCCATACCCATACTGGGTCTGAGGAGAAGGCTCGCCAAGGTCTGCTAGAGCGCATCAAGGCTCAGGGGCTGGAAGGCAAGTTTGGTCAGATTTTTGTCCCGCGTACAGCGACAGAGACTTTGCTCAAAAGTGGTAAAAAGAAGCGGGTCGAAAAGACCTCTTTCCCTGGGTATATCCTCGTGGAGATGGATTTTTCCGACGAAACAGGAGCACTTGTTCGCAACACCCCGAAAATCACAGGGTTTGTTGGCGGCGACTCGCGGCGTCCGCCTCGTCCGATTACGGACGCAGAGGTCGTCAGGTTGACATCCCCTGAAGCTGTTGAGGCCCAGAAGCAACAGGTGCGTGCTGAGGTCAACTTCCGCAAAGGCGAAAGCGTTAAAGTCAAGGACGGGCCATTCACCAATTTTGATGGCGTTATTGACGAGGTGCGGGCTGACAAGATGAAGTTGCGTATTTTAGTGAGCATCTTCGGTCGTGAGACACCCGTCGAGTTGGATTACGGACAGGTCGAAAAAATCGGTTGATCGAATCAGGTTGTCGCGTCCTACAAAAATCGGCAAAAAAGCAGGGCCACAAAACCTTACTTGACAGATTGACAGTTTTTACATATAGACGGCACTCTCGTTTTTTCATCGCTTGAGCTGCGCGTTTGGGTTGGGCGAAAGAAGTTTGAGCAAAGGGATTCCAAAATGGCAAAAAAAGTAGTTGGTTTTATTAAGTTGCAGATTCCCGCAGGTAAGGCGAACCCTTCGCCACCCATTGGTCCTGCTTTGGGTCAGCGTGGTGTGAACATCATGGCGTTCTGCAAAGAATTCAACGCCAAAACACAAAAGCAGGCTGGTGATATTCTTCCGACGATCATCACTGTTTATGCTGATAAGTCTTTCTCATTCTTAACGAAGAGCCCGCCGGCGACGAGCCTTCTCAAGAAGGTGGCAAAGATCGAGTCCGGATCGCAGACCCCTGGCAAGACAACTTGCGGCAAGGTTACGATGGCTCAGGTCAAAGAAGTCGCGAAAATGAAAATGGAAGACCTCAACGCGTACGATATCGATCAAGCTGCGAAGATTATCGCAGGATCCGCGCGTTCCATGGGTTTAGAGGTTGTGAACTAAGTTTGTTCTACCCTAATCATGGTGGTTAGGGGTGGGCATTGTAGGAGAGCGTGTCAGCGCTCGATTGTACTACGGAGATATTGAAATGGCTCGTGGCAAAAAGTACAAGGCCGCCATCGCGAAAGTGGATAGGGAAAAAACCTATGCGCTGGATGAGGCGACCAAACTCGTCAAGGAGACTTGCTACACCAAATTCGACGCAACAGTTGACCTTGCGGTGAACTTGGGCGTGGATCCTCGTCAAGCGGACCAAAACGTCCGTGGAGCGGTGGCTCTACCTCATGGTCTCGGCAAGACTGTCCGCATTGTCGTTTTCGCTAAAGGCGAAGCGGCTCAGGCGGCTCAGAATGCTGGCGTTGAGGCTGTTGGTGGCGATGACCTTGGTAACCGCATTAACGGCGGCTGGCTGGATTTTGATCAAGTCATCGCAACCCCAGATATGATGGGTGTTGTTGGTAAGCTTGGTCGGGTTCTCGGTCCTCGTGGTCTGATGCCGAACCCAAAACTCGGCACGGTGACTATGGATGTCGTTAAGGCAATCAACGAACTTAAGGCAGGTCGTGTGGAGTACCGGGTTGACAAAGCCGGTATCGTTCATGCGCCAGTTGGTAAAGCAAGCTTTACGGCTGAAAAGCTGACGGACAATGCTCGCGCTGTTCTTGAAGCGATCGCACGCGCTAAGCCTGCGTCTGCTAAGGGAACCTACCTTAAGAAAATCAGCATGTCAGCGACGATGAGTCCCGGTGTCAAAGTTGACCCGGCACCATTCAGAGCTTAAGCCATCGCAACAGTAGCTGATAAATAGAGAGGGTAGAGCAATGGCAATGGATCGTAAAGGTAAAGAGGCGCTCCGCGAAGTCGCGGAAGGCCGTTTCGGAAAAGCCAACGCAGCGATCGTCGCGGAGTACCGTGGACTGACTGTTGCGAGCCTGACTGAGCTGCGTAAGGCGCTCAAAAAGGTCAACGGTGAATTCCGTATCGTCAAAAATCGTGTCGCCAAAAAAGCAGTCCTCGGCAAAGCTGAGAATGCGAAAGAAATCGCCGACAGTCTTAAAGGCCCAGTCGGAATTGCATTTCTTTATGGCGATGCCGCAGCAGGTGCCAAGGCGCTTACGGAGTTCGAGAAGAGCAATGAGCTTTTCAAGATCACCGCTGGTGTCATGGACGCAAGAAAGCTCTCTTCTAAGGAAGTGGCGGCCATTGCCTCGCTTCCAAGCAAGGAAGTTCTTCTTGGTCAAATCGTGGGACTGTTGGTTTCTCCGCACCGCGGACTTCTTGGAGTCCTCAACGGTGTGCCTAGAAATCTCGTTCAAGTTATCAATGCAATTAAAGAAAAGAAAAACTAACAACAATTTCTTGGGCTGTGATCAAGCAGTCTGAGGACAAAACTGGGAGGACAAACCATGTCAGTTACAAAAGAACAAGTCGTACAATTCCTTGAAAACATGACACTTCTCGAGGCTTCTGAGCTCGTTAAGGAACTTGAAACCAAGTTTGGCGTAAGCGCTGCTGCTCCTGTGGCATTCGCTGCCGCTCCTGGCGCAGCTGCTGGTGCAGCTCCTGCTGGCGAAGAGCAAACTGAGTTCACCGTGATCCTTAAGGATGGCGGCGCTAACAAGATCAACGTGATCAAGGAAGTTCGTGCGATCACTGGACTCGGCCTTAAGGAAGCAAAAGACCTCGTCGAAGGTGCTCCTAAGACTGTTAAGGAAGGTGCAAGCAAAGAAGAAGCAGACAAGATCAAGAAAGCTCTTGAAGCTGCTGGCGGCAAGGTTGAACTTAAATAATTCGACGTTGCGTGCTGCAGGCTAAACAGGCAGCTCGGGGGCGATCTCGCCTCCGGGCTGCCGTTGTCTGCTATTTACCGGTAGATTCCTCTTCCTCGGAGTCTATTCGGCTGGTATACTGCGGTTCCTTATTCGCGAATAATTCAGGAGAATTTCATGACCTCCTTAGCAGCTAGCTACACTCGTCCCCGTAAAAGCTTTGCAAAAGTCTTACCAGCAGTTGAAATCCCCTATCTGATTGAGATTCAGAGAAGCAGCTACGCGCAGTTTCTCCAGGCCGACGTTGAGCCCTCAAAGCGCAAGACGATGGGTCTGCAGGCTGTTTTTAAGTCTGTCTTCCCGATCAAGGATGCCAATGAGACTGCTTCAGTGGAATTTGAAAGCTACCACTTCGAAGAACCGAAATACACTGTGGACGAATGTCGTCAGCGAGGCATGAGCTACGCAGCTCCCCTGCGCGTGGTCATTCGCCTTGTCATCTGGGACAAGGAAGTCAAGTCCATTAAAGACGTCAAAGAGCAAGAAGTTTACTTCGGTGAAATCCCGCTCATGACTGCTGATGGTACATTCATTATCAATGGTACCGAGCGCGTCATTGTGTCGCAGTTGCACCGCTCATCTGGCGTGTTTTTTGACCACGATAAAGGTAAAAATAGCACGACTGGTAAAGTCATTTTCTCTGCGCGGATCATTCCTTATCGCGGCAGCTGGATTGATTTTGAGTTTGACTCCAAAGACATTCTGCATCTACGCATCGACCGTCGTCGCAAACTCCATGCGACCATTCTTTTGAAGGCATTGGGATACACAGAAGCGGCGTTGCTTGATCAGTTCTATAAGCGTGAAACCATCCGTATCAAAGACGGTAAATTTGAAAAGCGTCTTGACTACGAATTACTGAAGGGACAAAAGGCCTCTTCGGATATTACTGATCCTAAAACTGGTGAAGTCTACTGTAAGCGTGGTCGCCGTATCACTCCAGGTGCCATCCGCAAGATGCAACAAGCGAAGCTTGAATACCAACACGTTGCTGCCGAAGACGTGCTTGGCAAGATCGCAGCCACGGATATCAAAGACGCAAGTGGTGAGTCAGTGATCGCTCTCAATACAGAATTTGGGAAAGCAGAGATCACCAAACTCTTCGATCACGGCATTACTGAGTTTCAGGTGCTCTTCATTGACGGTGTCAACGTCGACGCATCTTTCCGTAACACATTGACAAACGACAAAGTCGGATCCAAAGACGAGGCAGTGCTTGAGATATACAAGCGTATGCGTCCTGGTGATCCACCAACTTTGGAATCAGCAAATGATCTCTTCAGCAAGTTGTTTTTCGATGCGGATCGCTACGATTTGAGCGTTGTAGGTCGTATCAAATTGAACGAGCGCCTTGGTCTGAATGTGGATCGCGAACACCGTACGTTGACTAAAGAGGACATCCTTGAAACCGTAAAATTCCTCATTAAATTGAAGAATGGTGAAGGTGATGTGGATGATATTGACCATTTGGGTAACCGACGCGTCCGCGCTGTTGGTGAGCTTTTGGAGAATCAGTACCGGATCGGTCTATTGCGTATTGAACGCGCCATCCGTGAGCGCCTGCAATTGCAAGATGTTGAAACTCTGCTGCCGACCGATTTTATCAATAACAAACCTGCCGCAGCGGTGGTCAAGGAGTTCTTTGGATCGAGTCAGCTGAGCCAGTTTATGGATCAGACCAACCCTCTTTCTGAGATTACCCACAAGCGTCGTCTATCGGCTCTTGGTCCCGGTGGTTTGAACCGTGATCGTGCGGGGTTCGAGGTCCGTGACGTGCACCCGACGCACTATGGTCGGATTTGCCCCGTTGAAACGCCAGAAGGTCCGAATATCGGTCTGATCGCCAGCCTTGCATCCTATGCGAAGGTCAACGAATACGGATTCATTGAGACCCCCTATAAGAGTATGTCTGATAGCAAAGTCAGCTGGTACGGTGCACGTGATGAGCAAAAAGATCACGTGATCGCATTAGCGCTGAAAGAAGGTTCACGTAAAGGTGACGACCTGGTCGGTGCCCGTCGCGCCGGCGAATCAGAAATGGTCCGATTTGTGGAAGCGGACTTGATGGACGTTTCGACAAACCAATTGGTTTCCGTTGCGGCATCCTTGATTCCGTTCCTCCAAAACGATGATGCCAACCGTGCTTTGATGGGCTCGAACATGCAGCGTCAGGCAGTGCCTCTGGTTCGCACGTCAGCGCCATTGATTGGAACCGGTCTTGAGCGAACCGTTGCTCGAGACTCAGGTGCGACTGTTGTTGCTCGCCGTGAAGGCGAGGTTGTTTTCGTTGATGCTGAGCGGATCGTCGTCAAGTGTTCCGGCAAGGACCACAGCCCGACTGAAGTTGGTACTGACGTGGACATTTACAAGCTGCAAAAATACAAGCGTTCGAACGTGGACACCTGTATCAACCAGAAGCCGATCGTTCGCAAAGGTGAATTCGTCAAGCAGGGTGATATTATTGCTGACGGATTCGGAACAGAAATGGGTGAGTTGGCCTTAGGTCAGAACGTCGTTGTGGCTTTCATGCCATGGAATGGTTACAACTTCGAAGACTCCATTCTGATTTCTGAGCGTGTCGTGAAGGAAGATCTCTTCACTTCAGTGCATATTCAAGAGTTTGAGTGTATCTCCCGCGATACCAAGCTCGGTCAGGAAGAAATCACCGCCGATATTCCAAATGTTGGAGAAGAAGCCCTGCGCAACATTGATGATGCAGGTATCATTCGGATTGGGGCTGAAGTGAAGCCTGGCGATATCCTCGCCGGAAAGATCACGCCCAAAGGCGAGACTCAGCTGACACCGGAAGAGAAGCTTCTACGTGCGATCTTCGGCGAAAAAGCCGGGGACGTTCGTGATACTTCGCTGCGCGTTCCTCCTGGTGTTGCCGGGACTGTTATTGGTGCGAAAGTATTCTCTCGTCAAGGTGCCGATCGCGATACCCGCAGTCAGCAGATTGAGGAGCAAGAGATTCTGCGTATCCGTAAGGATGAGGCTGACACCATTGCCATCTACCGTGACTCTGCGTCCACAAAATTTGTCCGCATCGCGGGCGGTGATGTGACCGCTGTCGACATCAAAGACCAAGACGGTCAGGTGGTCGTGGCTAAAGGTGCGAAGCTTGACATCGCGATGCTCAACAATCTGGATTACTCGCTGTGGGAGCAACTATCGCTCAAGGACGCGTCCAAAAATACGGACCTCAAGAAGGCTCTTGATAGCTTGCGCGATAAGATCAACATTGAGCGGTACTTCACGGATGAGAAGATCAAGAAAATCAAGAAGGGGGATGAACTTCCTCCGGGCGTGATTAAAATGGTCAAGATCTACGTTGCCATCAAGCGTAAGCTTCAAGTTGGCGACAAGATGGCGGGTCGTCACGGTAATAAAGGTGTCGTCTCCAGAATTCTGCCTGAAGAGGATATGCCATTCTTGAACAGCGGTCGTCCCGTGGATGTGGTGTTAAACCCTCTTGGTGTACCAAGCCGTATGAATGTGGGTCAGATTCTTGAGACCCACTTAGGCTGGGCAGCGAAGGGGCTTGGTGAGAAGTTGAATCGCTATATCGAGGAGAACTTCAATAGACCAGCTCTTGAGAAGATGGCGCTGGAGATCTGGAAGGATGATTCCCAGGATGGTGAAGTTCGCAAGTTCATCAAGTCTGCATCCGATGACGATCTAAAAGCGTTTATACGCAAATTTAAAGATGGTGTGCATTTTGCAAACCCTGTGTTCGACGGCGTTGCCGAGCCGGAAATCCGTTCAGCGCTTGAACTTGCAGATTTGGATCCAAGTGGCCAGGTGGAGTTATTCGACGGGCGTACCGGTAACAAATTTGACAAGAAGGTCACCGTTGGCGTGATGTACGTTCTGAAGTTGCACCATCTTGTTGATGAGAAGATTCATGCACGTTCCATTGGTCCATATTCCATGGTGACGCAGCAGCCTCTTGGCGGTAAAGCGCAATTTGGTGGTCAGCGTCTAGGGGAGATGGAAGTTTGGGCGATGGAGGCTTACGGAGCGGCTTATACACTCCAGGAGTTCCTCACCGTGAAGTCCGATGACGTCATGGGTCGCACGCGGATGTACGAGTCCATTGTTAAGGGTAACAATATGATGACCCCTGGCTTGCCAGAGTCGTTCAACGTTCTAGTCCAGGAACTTAAGTCCTTGGCATTGGATGTGAACCTTCTCCGTAAAGACGGGCAGGAAATCAACGCAGAATTGAGCCCAGCTTGATGATGCTGAGGGGCGGCCCGGTAACGGGTCGTCCGATGATATGTGTGTGTCGAAATCTGAATCCAAGACCTGAATAAGGGAGTCCACTGTGAAGGATTTGATTAATTTCTACGACAAGCCTAACGATCCGTTGAATTTCAGCGCGATCAAAATTTCTCTAGCGTCACCCGAGAAGATCCGCAGTTGGTCCTTTGGTGAGGTGAAAAAACCTGAGACCATCAATTACCGAACATTCAAACCAGAGCGGGACGGACTGTTCTGTGCAAAAATCTTCGGTCCAGTGCGCGACTTTGAGTGTATCTGCGGTAAGTACAAGCGTATGAAGCATCGCGGCATTGTATGCGATAAGTGTGGCGTGGAAGTCATTCATTCAAAAGTACGGCGTGAGCGTCTTGGTCACATCAATTTGGCGACCCCGGTCGCGCATATTTGGTTCCTGAAGTCGTTGCCATCGCGTATTGGTGCGATTCTTGACATCCCATTGAAGGATGTTGAGCGCATTCTTTATAGCGAGTCTTACGTGTTGCTTGAGGCGTCTGAGGAGGTCCTCAAGGACAAGGAGCTTAAGAAGTCTATTGGCAGCGTTATTTCCGAAGACGAGCTTGATGCCATGCTTAAAAAATACGGCAACAACACATTCCGTTACGGTGTTGGTGCGGAAGCTTTGCAGGAAATTCTCGGTAACTTGCGGGTTGAGGAGTTGGCTGATCAGCTTCGCGCTGAGCTCGAAGAAACCACATCGGAAGCCGGTCGTAAGAAACTGCAGAAGCGTTTGAAAGTCGTTGAAGCTTTCAATCAGCTTGACGAAAATGGCGAATTCCTGGCCAAGCCACAGTGGATGATGCTGAATGTTATCCCAGTTCTTCCTCCTGATCTTCGCCCTCTGGTTCCGCTTGACGGTGGTCGTTTTGCAACCTCTGACTTAAATGACCTTTACCGTCGTGTCATCAACCGGAACAATCGTCTCCTCCGCTTGCAGGAGTTGAACGCTCCAGAGATCATCGTACGCAACGAAAAGCGGATGCTTCAGGAGTCCGTGGATGCGTTGTTTGACAATGGTCGTCGTGGTAAAGTCTTTACTGGTCCTAACAAACGTCCTTTGCGCTCGCTTTCAGACATGCTCAAAGGTAAGCAGGGTCGTTTCCGTCAAAACCTTCTCGGTAAACGCGTGGATTATTCGGGCCGTTCAGTGATTGTTGTTGGTCCCGATCTTCGTTTGCATCAGTGCGGTCTCCCGAAGAAAATGGCGATCGAGCTGTTTAAGCCATTCCTCTATAATAAGCTTGAAGAGCACGGGATTGTTTCGACCATCAAGTCTGCGAAGAAGCTGGTTGAAAAGGAGCGTCCCGAGGTTTGGGATTGCCTTGAAGAGGTGTCCAAAGAGCACCCTGTTTTGCTCAACCGCGCACCAACCCTTCACAGGCTTGGGATTCAAGCATTCGAGCCTGTTCTGATCGAAGGCAAGGCGATTCAGCTGCACCCTCTTGTCTGTTTTGCGTTCAACGCGGACTTTGACGGTGACCAGATGGCCGTGCACGTTCCTCTGTCGGTCGAGTCCCAGATGGAAGCTCGTGTCTTGATGATGTCTTCCAATAATATTCTTTCGCCTGCATCCGGATCACCGGTCATTGTGCCAACGCAGGATATCGTCCTTGGAATCTACTATATGACCAAGGATGACGTAGGCGGTAAAGGTGCTGGTAAGATTTTTGGTTC
>JBILMN010000218.1:0-4505 GCA_044375465.1 Oligoflexales bacterium
TGGCGATGATCTCAGGAATATTCTCAGAGACCTTTGGCTCAAAATCAGCCGGCATGACACCAATGGCTGCCATGTCGCGCTTGCTACCAGCAATCATATCGGCGGCAAGTTTGGCGGGGCTGATGCCACGTTCTTTGGCGCGATGAATGATCTTGTCGTCGACGTCGGTGTAGTTGCGAACGTAAGTCACCTTGTAGCCACAGTAGCGTAAATAGGAACGAAGAATATCAAAGTAAATGGCTTGCATCGCGTGGCCGATATGACAGTCATCATACACGGTCACACCGCAAGCGTAGATGCCAACGTGATTTGACGCGGGGTTGTTCAGCTTCAGAGGTTCTTTTTTTCCGGTGAGGGTATTGGTGAGGTAAATGGTGCGCGTCATGAACTTCGGTCCTGCTATGTTGTGGTGGCTGATCTCATGATTTCACTGTCGCTAGGGGCTTTCCACAATAATACGCAACCCACTGATTGCGCAATGAAAAACGATGAATTTTCGCGGCTTTGGATGTTGGAGCTTCAGACACTTTGTCTAAAGTTTTGTCGCGTGACTCCGATGCCTTGGGTGAGAGCTGGAAGGAAGGATCAACGCATGAGCGCAAGTCAAAATAAAGGAATCAACCTCGAGAGCCTGTGGTTCTACTTTGACTCCATCGAGCGTGATTGCATGGATCTCGGCATGCTTGACCAAAAATCATCAAAAGTTCAGGCGCTTAAAGGAAAATTGCTGCGTCTTCCCAAAGCTGAATTTGAGGCTGCGATCAAGACGATTGAAACGCTGGTTGAGGGCAAAGGTGACGCGGAATCACAGAAAAAATCGGGCGAACAGCAACGCAAGCGCGCCAGCCTTGAACTGTTTGAACGCACCGCGGCTGCTGGCGATGCGAAGGCTTCAGTTGACGCCGTCACACGTGTGACCTAAGGTATTGACAGCAGAGTCGACCGCCAAGGGGCTACTGCTGCTACCGGAGGCCACGGCAATGAATGCAATGAAGAATCCAGTGAAGCAACCAAAAATCAAGATTAGACCGCTATCTGAGGGGATTGGGCTTGGATCTTTGAAGACTCCTGTGGCTCAAGATCATGCTGGTGCGACGGGTTCTGAAGATCGTTTTATGATGGGGTCTGTTACGAGTTCAGTCGCGAGCTCAGTCGCGAGTTCAGTCACTAGCTCAGTCACTAGCTCAGCGACTGGTCTAAAAATAGATTCAGCAGTGATGCGGCAGGCTCACGCGGCCTACGCTCCCAATAGTGTCGCCAGCGAATTGCGATCGCGGTCATCCGCAAGGATTTTTGTGGCCTTCAGGCGCTTTGTTGCTGATGCTGGCGCAGATCTTTTTGTTGGTTGCTTTTCTGTGTTGGTTTTAGCGTGGTCAGGGATTTTGGCTTGGGAAGCCGGTTCTATGGGTAAAGTGAGCCCCCTGGATGCGTTCGTCACGATTCAAGATTTCCTGACGCACATGACGATCTCTATGTGGGTTTTGGCTCTGCTGATGATGACTGCTTTAAGCAGGGTCTTCAGGATGATTTTTTTACGGGGCTAGCGCCCTCGGTTGTTTCTTTTTTTATTTTTTCTTTCAACTTGATGGCCTTTTCAAATTCAGGGTCGATCTTCAGCGCTTGGCTGATCGCTCGCAGGGCTTCTTTGGAATTTTTTAAGTCCCAGTGGGTGAGGGCGATGTTGTAGTAAACCGCAGGTTTGAGGCGGTCTGTTTTTAAGGCCTTAAGAGCCGTTTCATACAGTGATAGAGCATGCTCGGTTTTGCCTGAATGGGTGGCCTGAACGGCGGAGTTATTGAAAAATCCAGCAGCCTCATCCTCTGAACAGCTGTTGCTGAGGAGATCTGCGGCGGCTGCCAAGTCGCCCTGATCAAGTGCGATTTGACCGAGAGCTTTATCTGCCTCGGTAGTAACGGCAGCGTCCGCGATTTTAGCCTGGCTGTAAGCTGCTTTCGCTTTTTCGGGTTGATTGGTTTTATAGAAGGCTTCGCCAAGACTCATGAGGCGTTCTGTATTTCCAGGGGCCAGAGAGTTTGCGTTTTCCATAACCTTGATAGCATCTTCAAGTTTTCCCTGCTTCATGAGTGCTCGCGATACAAGCGACATGGCACGAAGGTTGTGGGGATCTTTATGAAGAATATGCTCGCCCATGACTTTGGCATCCTCGATTTGGGCGCGGCGAATCAGGACGCCGCCGAATTCGATTTTAATCGAGGTGTCATGGCGAAAGCGCTGGTATGTTTCTTCGATCACCTTGTCCACTTCCTCCTGGGCGTTCTTGCCTTGTCTTTTGATAATTCCTTTGATTTTTCGCTGCATCTCGCCTGCAGAAGATTCTATGTTGGCAACCATTTTGAGTTCGCGACCAATTGATTCAAGATTTGACGAGTATGGAACGAGTCTGCGCACTTGCGTGTCGGATGCTACCGCCATGAGTTTTGGCGTCACCTCCAGCGCATAGATGACGCGCACGATCGGCGCTAATTCATCGAGGCGATTCAATCTTTGCTGCAGCAAATCCCCTTGGGATTTGTCGACGGATTCGTAATCATGAATGAAAATTCCGGGACCAAATTTATTAAGCGCAGGAATCACCTCAGTGATCGCGCTAACGAAAGTCACCTCAAACCCCGCATTCTCGAGCATTTTTGATATGGATGCGCGATTGGAACCCTCATTCGTGAGGACCAAAATCTTGTTGAAGTTCCATTTGGAAAAAACTTCATTCATTGCAAAAAACCTACTCTCTGGATCACGCACGCTACCGTTCGTGATGTGGGAGGGTCATCGGCTGATTTGGTGAAGCCTTTAGAGAAGGCGGAAAAATAAAAAAATTAGCCAGTGTTTATAGGTGGTTGTAGCTATGATGAAGTGATCTGGAACGTTCCCTCGTGGCACAAAGGTTTTGTGGGATCTGAAGCCGTAAAACCCGCGTCAAATCGTTTTAGGTAAACATTGCCGGTCAGTTTCTTGACATAAAAACCAGCGACCGGATATAGTTAAAGCATACCAACGAGTTCAATATTAATGATCGAGATCCGCGTCCGCAGATTTTACAGGGATCAGCGTACCTGTATCGCACGAGAGGGGGGAGAGGCCATGAAGCGCTCAGAGTCGGTGAAATTCCCAAATTCCATTCAGCTTTTCAAGTTCTGCCAAAAGGTGTTGACGCACCAGAGCGGAAACAAGAAAGTCAACGACCAAGAAATTGGTAACATCCTCGAATTCAACCCTTCTGATTGCAGTCATTGGAAGCGCGGTGAGAAAAGCGTCCGCAGTGTTTTTGCGCTTGCGCGATTGGCAGACGTTCTCAAAGTAGAGCCTTCGGTGATTCATGATCTGGCTACGGGCGCTACCGTGCTTGATGAGGCTTTTTTCGAGTATTCTGAAAGCAACAGCCTCCGTGCAACCCTGGAATCTGCGCGTGCGGCAGGCGCAGACGCGATGAATGCAGCAAGGACAAGGGTAGAGGCTTTTGTTGCAAAGCTGCACGCTCAAAGCCAATTTACCACTGCGCCTTTGTATCTCCCTGAGGTGCTCCGGTTCTTTAGCTTTGTCCAGATGCAGCCGATCGAAATGATTGACCGGTTGAGCCGGGTCCTCCGGGTTCGCACTGGTCACTATGTCATCAATTACCGCAAAGGCGATCTCAAAGCGCAAACTCGCATGAGTGTGCTTAAAGATCTTGCCCGTATTGTTTTTGAGGCTGAACGTGCAAAATTTCCGGAACTAGGTGCCGCTGACGAGAAGCTTTTGGCCTACGAGCAGATTGTTTTTGTGACGTCACTGCTCATTCCCCGCCAGATGCTTGTCGATGAGATGGCGCGCCTTGATTCACGCCGCAATATGGTGTCTGAATTGGCGGCCTTGTTCTGGGTGCCAAAGTCTTTGCTGACGTTCCAAATGCAGCAAGTGATTGGTGGGGCTCAGGCGGCGTCAGTTCCTGCAACAGCAAATGCCGGCGCGGCAGTCAATGCATCCCTTGGGATGGCTTCTTAATTTGATGCATCTGGCGTTCGTTTCTTGTTTTATGCGATTTGATCCTCCGATATTTAGGCGCGCCGCTCTTGTGACGGCGCGCTTTTTTTTCTATGATGGGGTCTTCCTGTGGTGGTCACAGATTGATGTGCGGTTGCCGATTGAGAGGAAACTAAAATGGGCAAGGTTAAGATTGTATTGCGCGTTGTGATGACTTTTATGGTTGCTGGTTCAACCGTGTCTTGCGTGACGTCTGGACGGGAGTTTCCGTCAAGACTTGATTGGGTTCAAAAAGGCAAGACGAGACAGGCGGATGTGAAGCTGGTACTTGGCGACCCACAGTTTGTGGGATCTAGTGATGGCACTCCTGCCTGGACGTATGGGTACTACCGTTACAGGTTGTTTAGCCCTAGTCATACCAAAGAAGTAAAGTTTTACTGGAATCCTGACAAGACGGTGCAAACATGGTCTTTCAATAGCAGCTTTCCTGACGATGTTCAGGGGGTGACAGCTCCTCCACCTCGGCC
>JBILMN010000219.1:0-4445 GCA_044375465.1 Oligoflexales bacterium
AGTCGTCGACCATGCCTGAACCCAGAGGGCCAGGTCGAAATAACGCCACCAAGGCGATAATGTCCTCAAATCGACTGGGTTTAAGTTTGGCGACCAGCTGCTTCATGCCGTCACCCTCAAGCTGGAAGACGGCGGTCGTGTGTGCTTCGGAGATATCTTTGTAGACCTCAGGGTCTTCAAGATCGATGGTTGAAATGTCAAAGTCCGGTTGGGCGAATTTTTTGATCAGTTTTACGGCGTATTCGATCACGGTCAGGGTTTTGAGCCCAAGAAAGTCGAACTTTACCAATCCGACTTTTTCGGCGTTCTTCATTTCATATTGGGTGATCAAGGCCCCTTCTTCAGTGGTGAAAACAGGAATATAGTCGGTCATGGGGCCATCAGACATGACGACTCCAGCCGCATGCATGCCTGTCTGGCGATTGAGGCCTTCAATCTGAGCCGTGATGTCCAGAAGCTCCTTGATGGTTGGGTCCTTTTCGGCCTCTTCAACAAGACGTGGTTCTGCTTTCATGGCCAGAGGGATTGTGGCTTCCACCTCTTCGCCCTTATCGTCAGGAACTTTGGCGGGGATCAGTTTTGCAATCTTATCCGCACGACCATAAGAAATCTCCTTGACCCGTGCCACGTCTCTCACCGCAAGTTTGGCCTTCATTTTGCCAAATGTCGCGATTTGGGCGACATGATCCTTGCCGTATTTTTGGGTGACGTATTCGATGACCTCGCCCCGTCGGTCCTGACAGAAGTCCACGTCAAAGTCGGGCATGCTGATCCGTTCAGGATTCAAAAACCGCTCAAACAACAGATTAAACCGCAGGGGGTCAAGATCCGTGATGCGAAGCGCATAAGCCACCAATGATCCGGCTCCGGATCCGCGGCCGGGGCCCACAGGGATGCCCTGATTTTTGGCCCAGTTGATGAAGTCTTGAACGATGAGGAAATATCCCGGAAATCCCATTTTTTGGATCACCGAAACCTCATACTTGAGCCGTTCCCGGTATGCCGCCTTGCGTGATTCGTCGAATGTCGGGCCATAGATTTTGGACAGATAGCTGAGTCTGTCTTCCAGCATTTCGGCGGAGATCTTTGCCAGATAAGTCGCCTCGTCAAGGCCATCAGGTAGCGCGAACTTGGGCAAGTAATATTTGCCGAATGTGAACGACACATTGCATTGATCGGCAATCACGAGGGTGTTGGCGATGGCGTCAGGATAATCTTTATAGGTCTCAAGAAATTCATCATTTGACAGTAGGTGAAAACGCGCCTGCTTGTTGCGGCCGCGCAGTTCTTTGTCGGTCAAGCCTGACTTGATCGCTACAAAAACACTCTGCGCTGTGACAAATGACGGGTCCAGGTAATGGGCGTCGGCACTGGCAACCATTGGCAGGTTAAAGGCACGGGCGATGGCCGCCAAGTCTTTGATCAATTGCTTTTGTGGCGCAAGCCGATTGTCGATCAATTCCACAAAATAATGGCCTTCACCCACATACTGATGCACCGCGTCCACGTGCTCACGCAGTGCGTCAAGAACCTCCCGTTCGGCTGGTGTTAACCCATCAACGCCAAAAAAACGTAGCTCAGCCGTGGGGCAGACTCTCCGTAGCTCCATGGCCAAAAAGCTGAGCTCACTCAGCATGTCTCCCGACAAGGCGAACATCTCACCTTGCCACCGTCGCAGATGCGCTGTTTTGACAATTGGTACTTCGCGCAGTCCTTCGATGTAGCCGGCACTGACAATCTTGCAGAGATTTTTATAGCCCTGGTTGCTTTTACAGAGGAGCACCAGGTGCCAGGCTCCCGATTGGGGGAACGTCATGCCGCGGGCCTCGGCAAGCTTCAGGCTTTTGGGGTGACCCTCAAAATAAATTTCGCTGCCGATGATGGCTTTGATGCCTTCGGCTTTGGCTTTGGTGTAAAACTCTACGGCTCCAAACAGGTTGCCTGAATCGGTCATGGCAACAGCGGTGTGCCCAGCCTGCTTTACTTTTTTGATGAGCGCGCTCGTGCGTATGGTGCCATCGATCAGAGAATACTCCGAGTGGACGTGCAGATGTGCAAAGGGGGGAGTTGGGACTGGTGTTGAGTCTTTGTTCTCAGGTGCCGCCATGTGAGGACAGTCCGCCGTGCGCTAGGGGTGGTTTCGTCAAGGTGTTGTCACGATGAAATCTCCCCTAATCTAGGATGTATGGCTCGGATTCTCAAGGTCTTAAGGGCCACTGGATTAACTGGCCCGACCTCGTGTTGCTAAAAATGTCCGTCACCGACCCGTTGGCAGCAGGGTCTGCTCAAAATAAGAGCACTCCTTCGCAAAACATGGCATCACGTGGAAGGCGGGAATCAGTGTGTGGATGCATCTGGCGGGTGCTTGAGCCCAAAGATTGCAGCCGAAAAATAACAGACCATTTACGGCCCGTTAGTTGGAACTCGCCGCTGTTTTTTTAGCTTTCAGCGGGTCTATGAGTCGGCGAAACTTCGGCGGCCTCGAGAATTTTTTTGATGTTGTGCGTCGTATCGATTTTCATAGCGCCAAAGCGACGCTTTTTGGGCGGCAAAGGCGACGAACATCTTCTTTAAAATATCCAATGATTACCGCTTTTTAAAAGATGTCTTCGGCGGACCATTGTGATTTTTAAACAACGTCCGCCACCGACATTTTTAGCAACACGAGGCCGGGCCAGTTAACACCAGCCTTGAGCAAAGATATGGCAGAAGCTTTTTTGCCTGCGGTTAAATTCCAGTGTTGCGACAGATGTTCGATTCAATGAGAACCTTGCCGGGTCCATCCGTATGAAGAGCTGTAGATAGCCAGCGGTACTCAACATAAATTCGTGAACCGAAGGGAAAGAACGCCTCAAAAAAAGGTCCCACGGGGTTTTCGTTACCCGTATTGGCGCCAGTCGAGTAAGCCTTGGTCTTTTCAAAGATCATCTTGTCATTCTGGTCAAAAATTCTGATGGTCACCGTGGGAATGCGACCCGTAATACTTTTCAAATACACTTTGACGCTCTGTCCCTTGGGGGCAGCCATCACGACTTTTGGCGGTAATCCATTTCTTGGCGCAACCTTGAAAGGGGCATCGAAGCAAATCGAAACATCGTTATAATCATTGTCAGTCCCATCCTCAAATGACACACCGATTTTTTGTGCCTGAATTCCTGGGATCGTCGAGGGGTCTCCCCCCGGGTCCGTTTCTAGAGTCTCTGTTTTCTCGTTGTCCAGAGTCTTGACCGGTATCTGTTCGTTGGAGTTCTGTTTTCCTTTATTGGGGCCGGCCCTGCTCGTCGTGCCGCTCGAAAATTCTCCTGATGAACAAGCGAACATGGCGAGGGAAGTCACCAGGGTTGCTACTGTGCTGCTGATCGTCGCATGAGCGGTTGGCATTTTCTGTTCCCTCCTGAGGACACATCGGCTCTTTCATTGGTAAATGTTAAGATCGTTTGTAACATATCGTATTGTTGACGATATTTGTATTTTTTTAGGTTATGCGGCTGCTAAGCACTGCTATACGCGTGCGATTGTCGTTGAATGGTTTTCATCGGAAATAGTGGGTGTCATCTGGAACACTACGCCGAATATGAGGGCCGGGACTGCTGACACCAATGCCAAGAATATACCGCTCCTGTTCGCTGACGATTCGCAGATTGATATCTCGACGCTGTTGCTTAAACGCTAGTGATCCCGTGGCTTCCGAATAGGTGGTGGCGCAACCAGCGCACCGGTAACGCTGAACAGAAGCCTCATCGACAGATCGTTTGTATTTACCCGCAAGAATAAAATGACACGGCGCGTCTTTTCTGATGGGGCAGCAGTTTCGACAAGACGCAGGCGGTCCTGGAGTCGGCGAAACTTCGGCGGACCATTGTGATTTTTGAAAAATGTCCGCCACCGACATTTTTAGCAACACGAGGCCGGGCCAGTTCATGGGAGGTGCTTGCGATTTAAATCCAGCAAAATTCTTGTCAACCCCGCCTGTCCGGACGCGCCAAAAAAGTGATGGGCCTTGTTAGATGGAGACCCAATGCAAGAAATTTTATTATTTTGGCATATAGCCTCAGGATAGCTCTTTCCATCACGTGTCATGGTCAGAAAAAATTCGCGATTGGAGCCTTGCGAAAAAAGACAATCATCTGGCGCAATGGATCTTAAGCTTTTCAAAGCAGACTGCAGCGCAGACCATTCTCCTGGTTCCAGTTTGGCCGTCACATCCCGAACATCGCAGTATCGAATTGTGACCTTTTGCGCCACGAGGTCAAACTGGTAATTCATAGCGCTTGATGTTGACGCACCATCCTTTAGCGGGCATTGGGCATTGGACACCGTGTGAAAGGATACGCTGCCGTCATACTTGTCCACAAACAGGGGGGTGCCCCATGAGGAACAGTTTTTTTCGCTACCTGATTCCGCAGTGACCACTTGATCCAAGGGCTGACTTGGCTTAGTGCTGG
>JBILMN010000067.1:0-14525 GCA_044375465.1 Oligoflexales bacterium
AGGTCATGATTTTAGCGAAATGGCGGACAATTTTAAAATTATCCGCAATCAGCACCGCGTCCTGCCTGATGTCTGGTTGCAGGGCAACCATCTTGGGGTTAAATGTCTGGCCGGTTTCTTTGGCGCGTCGCTTTGCCGCTTCATACAGTGCCTTAGGAAGGAATGGGTTTGGGTAAAATTTCCGGTCTGCGATGGACAGTGATTTTACACTAACCCCCTGATTTTTCTCTCTACACCCCTTATGCCTGTGTGGGCCGATGTTGCCGTACGAAACTCGCTTATCTCGCTAAGTTCATTCTCGCCTTGATGTGGATGCTCCATCGTCATGGCTGGAGAATCTTGCATAGCGATTTACGAGCGTCAGACCCCCGAGACGAGTTTGATGTACCGCGTGGTGGCGCGTCAGCATAATTCTTCCTATCCCCGTATCCCCGAATCTTTTTTGCGGTAATGAAGTGGTTTAGAGCTGACCTGGAGATATAACAGTCACTATTTCCACACCTTTGGCTGTTACTCGGTAAATGAGCCGATATTTTTGAAAGATGATTTGGCGAAAAGCCGGATTTTCTGGGGTGAGTGGCCCCGAATAGGGAAACTTGGATAAACGTACGACACTTGCAAGTAGTTGATCAACAAATTGGCTGGCTCTGGCGGGAGAATCAGAAGCGATAAATGTCCCAATTTCAGATACTCGCTGAAGAGCTGTTTCAGACCATACTATTTCCATGACGACTTCAGTTTTCGAAGCTTAGCTGCGGCCTGTTTATGGGTGACCATTCGATCAGAATCTAGATCCGCTACACCAGCTGCGATGGCACGCAGCACCAGGCATTCATCCAGCAGTTTGTTATATTCATCTTGTGATATCAAAACGACGTTTCGCCCGTTTTTACTGGTCACAATATGGGATTCGCCATCGGCAACATCCTTTAATGTTTCGTATAAGGAGTCTCTGAAGTTTGTTGCAGATTTAATTTTAGGTAAGCCCATAATTGAATTCCTTAGTCAGAATTGTCTAACGTACGTTATAACGTACGTTAGACAAGTCGTCAAGTCGGAAGTTCGCTGTGTATCAATCGCTGCACCGTGGCCTTATCGACGGAGCGTTTATAGGTCCCGCTTTTAACAAATTTTGAAGGAGCGCCCCACGGTAGGCGGTAGCAATTTGAGAAAGTCGAACCGGGCCCGCTCGAGGCCGGTTCCTTGATGAGTTGCTGCAGCGCTGTGGTCGTCATCAAACCAAGACCAAGCGTTATTTCGTTATCTCTATGAGAACAAAGTCGCTACGGCGCAACAAATTCAACGCGATACTTATTGCGGCTATTCGCTCAGAAGCGTCAATAATCGCCTCTGCAAACTGATCAAAAAAAAAGTATGTGCAAACACTGCCGCAATTGAAACATCCCCCTGGAAAGATCTATGCGAGCCGATTTTACGTCTTTTTCGCTTTCAGCAAGTCGCCATTTCTCTGATCAAGCGGCCTCCGCTTTCGTTTTTTCTCTATCCACAAATTTCCACTTGGTATCGATTACATCTGCTAACTTCTTAAATCCACGCAACCTTCTCCAATGCTTCGGTCCGCAATTGACAGTGATTTTACACTAACCCCCTGATTTTCCTCTCTACACCCCTTATGCCTGTGTGGGCCGATGTTGCCGTACGAAACTCGCTTATCTCGGTAAGTTCATTCTCGCCTTGATGTGGATGCTCCATCGTCATGGCTGGAGAATCTTGCATGGCGATTTACGAGCGTCAGACCCCCGAGACGAGTTTGATGTACCGCGTGGTGGCGCGTCAGTGGCCACGGATTGTGGCCGACTACAACGCGCATGGCGTCACGATTCCCTCCTACGTATCTGCCGAAGTCGAACGATTTTTGCGCTGCGGTATTTTGCAGTACGGTTTTTTGCGCCTGCGTTGTCCTGCGTGTGATGCTGAGAAAGTCATTGGATTTAGTTGCAAAACGCGCGGTCTTTGCAGCCGCTGTGGGGCTCGTCGTCATGAGCAGGCGGCTATCAGGCTTGAGTCAGAGGTGTGGCCACAGGTCGGCGCAAGGCAATGGGTTTTGACGTTTCCCTACCAAGTCCGTCGATTTTTGGCATCGTCAGAGTGTCTGATGACTGCGGTGATCCGTATGGTCAATGATGAGATTTCCAGGCTGTACATTGCGCATACGCCTCAGTTGTCGGAATGCCGCAGCACGGCACATGCCGCGACCGGTAGCATGACGTTTGTGCATCGCTTCAATTCAGCGCTGGAGCGCAGTCCGCATCGTCATTTGATTTTTGCCGATGGTGTGTGGGGACGCAAAGATGGCAAGCGGCAGTATTTTTCTTTCCGCCCTGTCACGTCAGATGACGTGATGAAGGTGCTTTTTGCTCTTGGGAAGCGTCTCACGAAGCTTCTTCGCAAGAAAGGCTTTATCCGCGGCTATGGGCCTGACATCGAGGAAGAGCCTCAGGACATGCCGGAGGGTCCGTTTCAGCCACGCCAGCCGAAGGCCTTTCGCCGTGATTTTCAGTCACCCAAATGGTCAGAAATCGATCGTAGCAAGATGACCATTTTGGGCCACTGCAATGCGACGTTTAGGTGGCTATCTCTGCATGCTGCGGTTTACGTGGAGCCAGATGACCGCGAGGGGCTGATGTCGTTATTTCGCTACTGTTAGCGGCGACTCGGCGAGGTCTCCCATTTGCGCATCTCGTTTAAGCTACGTGACGCCAGATGATCCTGAGCGGAGTATGGTGCGTCTGCGACTTAAGCGTCGGCGTTACGATGGAAGACAGCACTTGGACTTCACGCAGATGGAGTTTTTGGAGCATATTCTTGGTCTGATCCCAAGGCCGTGGCATAACCTCATCCGCTATCACGGAGTTTTCACACCCAATCACGCATGGCGTGATTTTATCGTGCCAGATCATGGTCGCCGTCGCCCCGGTTTGTCGATGGATTGTGACATGCTCGGCAAACGAGGTGACGAAGAGGACGCATCTCCCGCAGCCTCAGGCGATCGCAGTCGGCTTCAATGCTCCTCTCGTAAGCAGAGTACTTACTGGATCCCATGGGGTGAACTTCTTCGTCGCACGCTTGCCTTGTGCCCGGAAACCTGCACATGTGGTGCGATGATGGTGATTCGTGATGACGTTACGGATGCCGAAGAGATTGCGGCGACGATGACAAGACTCGGACTTTGCTCAACGCCACCGCCGCTTGGCAGATCACTTAAGTCTTCAAGTTAAGTGCAGTACGTATTTGAGGATTGCTGATCACGCTCAAACTGAACAAAGGGTTCACGCGTCGTCGGAGGCCATGGATTGTTGCGTGCAAACGGGCAAAGAAGCTCTGATGTCGCGCGGGATGGTGTAACCGGTGAAGGGATTTTGGGGGATTTCACGCTGGGATTGGGCTTGGTCGCATGGCTTCTTGGGTGGGGTAGGGGCGGTGTTTTGACGAAATATAGCACAGATAGGACTTGCTTAAAAAAGAGATAGCTTTGTTCGTCCTATCCCCTGTCCGCCAAAATAAAGTGAAGAGGAAAACTCATGCAGATATCGTAGTTGAATATCCCATTCATAAGATAGGTACTTTTCCTCGTCTGCGATGCGGGTGTTGCTACCAATCCCAAAAAACGAATCGGGATACTCCTGTGCGTTACCGGATAGACTCAAATGATCGCGATGATCATGAACGAAGCTCTCAGATAGCCCGCGGAAGACGAATTGTTTTTTTTCCGTGTAAATGTCTCCGATTTTTATTGCGTCCCCCTAGAACCCTGTTGCCCATCGGCAGGTGGACTCAGAACAAAGAGGCCTAAACCTCCGCCAAATCCGGTTTCAGGAGCGCGAAAAAAACCAGGTAAGATAATGTACTCAGGGGCTGTATTCGTCTCTGTCGCGCTGATCGCGGTGGTAGATCCCACTACTATCAAAACTAAAGAACTAAGTCGTTGTACTGTTATCATCTTTTGTTTTCTTGGGCGGTGAGATTTCACAAAATGGACTATCGACACAAGCGTAAACATCGGCACTTCGCCGAGGAAGATATGGTCTAATTCTTACAAACAATTGATAACCGATATTCATAAAAAAACGCACAAACTTAAAACTGGCGATTTTTGCCAGAAGTCTGTATCCGGGTAAGGTTTTCCAGATTTCGATAAAAGCATCCACTTCGGTAGCCAGTGAGCCGTCGATTCGACGAACATGCATCACCCGGTGCACGGCTTTAGGATCGAGACCGCTTGCGGCTGGATCAAATGTCGGCGCGCAAATATCGATAAAATCGATCAAATTGGCGCCTCGTGCTTTGCGGTAGTGATCAATTTCGCGTGAGCACAGGACGCAAAGTCCGTCGTAATAGACCATCACTTTTTCTGCTACCATAGATTGACCTCGGATTGTTCTTACGGGGAGCATGAATAATTTCTCGAAAATATTTATACTTATGAACCTGCGACTTAGGTGTGAGTCTTGATAGCCGCGATCAACGTCGCTCGCCTGCCCGCCAATTCGGGTGACTGGACAGATTCGCCGCAGAGCCTCAATAGACCTTGAGGATCAATCGGTTCACCGTGTTGGACCGTGTAATCCAAATATCGCAAACAATCTTCCAAATCAGACTCTGAGAAACGTGCAATCTTTAATCGCAAAAACAACTCCAGATTTGGTCGATAGATAGATGCTTTTTTTTCTTTGTGAACCAGGATTAATTTTTTTTGCCAATTTTCAATTTTATGCAGAAAAAACGCGCCGGCTTGATTGATCGCCTCAATAGGCAGCCCAAGAGACTGCGATATTTCCATCAAAGTGAAAATATCCGCTTGTGTCGCTGTTTGCGGTCCCGCCACATCGATGTCTTCAGTGGTGCGGGTAGAAATATCAAGCAATTGCAGGACCGAACCGCCAATAATCACCCAAGAACCTGATAGGCGCGCTGCGGCTGATTTTACGAATCTTGACATTATTTCTGGTGTGATGCTCATATTAGGCGATCTTTCCTAAATGACTGAGAGCCAGGCGTCGAAGCTTAATATCCCGACCGGTACGAGGTCCGGAGGTCAGCATTAACAATTCGGGCGCCGTGAAATGTTTGGCATATAGGGCGGGATAATGGTCGCAGACTGCAATCAATAGGGCCCTGGCCGCATCCCGTAGTCGACCTTCAGGTTCAGTCCGCGCGATTTTTTTCAAAATTTCAGCTGCGATCTTAAAATCGACAACTCCGACGTCGGAGTGATCATCCGACAAGGGTAACCCTAGGGCTGCTAAAATTCTGATTTCCTCTTGAGATATTGCCAAAGCAGTCCCCGGACAGTTGAATGAAACATCATCAAGGGAATTGTATCACACGAAACGTGGGTAAAGCTTGCCGGACAACAAACTGATTTAGTTTTTGCCGTGCGAATTTTTGCGACAGGAAGACCCCTAATGACGTCAGTCTTTCCAGCAAAGTGTCAAAGATTTTGACAGCTAGGCCCGCATTAAAATCTTATAATAAACTGTAATCATCTGAATTTATCATTGTTTTTTTGCAAGAGCAACCATAGGGATTTCCCCCTGCCGAAGAAACCATTAGTCATATTTTTGCCGAGGTGTTTATGAACTCAAAGTCTTTATCCCTGTCTTCGATAATTCTAACCTGACTGGCTAGTGGCTGTGACGGAGGGGTTAGTTGGAGCTGGTGATTTTTAATTGGTGGACCTGGGGGATTTTAATTGGCGGTCAACAGCGTCGCGACGTCTTTTGCTTATATTGGCAGTGGAAGTCTACACCTGTAGTAGCAATAGACATTATTCGCTTTTGGCATAAAAAGTTGGTTGACGATTTTCGAGGGATACAAACGCTTCGAGTTTCGGGCGGCATGCCGCGCGGAAGTTGGTGCTGATGCCAATTATATTTTGGTTCCCGCTTGGCGGGTCTTACCGAAATTATGGCTTGAGGGTGAGATAGTCACAAAGGACTGCGTGACGTCAGCTATGAGCTCATCACCGACGCCCCTCGAGCGGTGAAAGCGGCCGGACATTTAATTAATTAAATAGTGCGCACCCAGTTCAAGACACCCACTGCCATCACGAACCACAGGATTACCCCCGTTACGTTATCGTCGCATGTAGCGACCAAATAATGGGCGTTAGCTACGACAGTGAGTCATCGACCAAGTATGGACTACACTAGCTGAGAAAACAAAGATTCCGACATGAAACTTATCAAAGATGATCTTGGCGTTAGAGCAATACTGACGAGTGGAGGCAGCATAGTCTTCGTGCTGATCCTGAGCTACAACCTGAATCAACTTACATCGTTCTTCCGATCAGTCCAGCAGTAATACGCGCTCCTGCGCCGGAGTGGGCGTTTGGCGTGAATAAGTGTAGAATATTTGGCACCATATTCTCGGTTTCTTTGGCGCGTCGCTTTGCCGCTTCATAAAGTGCCTTAGGGAGGAATGGGTTTGGGTAAAATTTCCGGTCTGCGATGGACAGTGATTTTACACTAACCCCCTGATTTGCCTCTCTACACCCCTCATGCCTGTGTGGGCCGATGTTGCCGTACGAAACTCGCTTATCTCGCTAAGTTCATTCTCGCCTTGATGTGGATGCTCCATCGTCATGGCTGGAGAATCTTTCATGTATTCACTCGAAAGAGCCATTCCCGTAAGGTTGACTCCACCGATCTGCACAGATTCGTCGGCCTGCCGATAATCCGTCACTGAGTCAATTCGCATAGAATGAGCCCATAGAGACGCCAGATGGCTTCGCAAAGGCGCAGGCGGCACTTTTCACACGTTTTAGGGTGGACTTTTGCATGTTATAAATCCATTATATGGTGGAATTTCGTACATATAAAGGGAATGTGGAGGGTTCTTGTTTATAAATAGGGATAAATATCAGGATCTTACAGCCTGGAAGTCATCGCGGCAACGCAAACCCCTCCTTATCAGAGGGGCGAGACAGGTCGGAAAGACGGCACTGGTTTCCGAATTTGGGCACAAGAACTTCACGAACATCATCACGATCAATTTCGAAGAGGAGCCTTCCTACAAGAAGATATTCTATGGCGACCTTATTATCCCGGAGATTATCTCGGCGATTGAAGTTCGACAGAATCAAAAAATTGAGCCGGAACATACCCTGCTTTTCTTTGACGAAATCCAGGAATGCCCGGAAGCGATTTCCGCGTTGCGGTATTTTTATGAAAAAGCACCCCAATACGCGGTCATAGCGGCGGGAAGTTTGCTCGAGTTCGCCCTTCAGAAAATATCGTTCCCTGTCGGCCGTGTGGATCTACTTTACCTGTATCCACTGACGTTCAGAGAATTTCTTGGAGCGACCAATCGCCATATGCTGGTTGAGCACATTCCTGATCTGTCAGTGAATTCATCCTGCCATATTGAGAGCTTTGCTTTAGAACCACTATCTAAAGCTTTGGATCAGTATTTAATGATTGGGGGCATGCCGGAAGTTGTCTCGCGATTTGTCGAGACCAAGTCGATACTTGATGTCATTCGCGTTCAAAACACCCTCATCAAAACAATGACAGACGACACGAAAAAATACGCGCGTGGCGATAAGCAGCTGGAGAACATCGCGCATGTTCTGCGACGTATTCCGAAATTTATCGGGCAAGAGATCACCTACACCTCACTCGGAGAGGAAGACTCCCATCAAAGGACAAAGAAATCGCTTGAGATGCTCAGTCTTGCCAAAATCTGCTCGTATGTCGTGTCGGCTTCACCGGCATCGTTTCCCTTATCAGCGGAAATGAATACCAAGCATTTCAAGTGTATTTTCCTGGATGTTGGCCTGGCCTGCCGGCTTTTGTCTTCCGGCGCTAATTATCCAAGCACCTCTGAGATGGACGAGGGCGTCGTAGGTAAGCTGTGCGAACAATTTGTCGGCCAGGAGCTTTTAGCGCATAGTTCTGACCCGCTGTTTCGACTGACTTGCTGGATCAGACCACAACGAACCGCGAAAGCGGAGGTTGATTATCTGATTTCCCGTCATGGAAAGAACGTGGCCGTCGAGGTAAAAAACAGCAGCTTCGCGAAGTTAAAGAGCTTGCAAGTCCTGCTTACGGAATATCCCGGTATCGAGAAATGCTATGTGCTTTCGCGGCATATGGAGGTTAGTGAACGCGGAAAGATCACGCGTGTACCGCTGTTTTGCAAAGTTTAGTCAAAGCGGCATTTGCCGTATTGGCGACGCTGTCAACGCATCCAGCTCTGTGACAGAACGCTGTCTCCAGACAGTTCTCCGAGCCTGAACAGGGCGACATGAGCCAACGCCCACGCGTCTATCGCCGAAAGCTCGGCCTCGCGGACACGAAGCTCGTCAATAGATAGCTCGTTGACACTGATCAGACCACGCTCAAATCTTCGCAAATTGTCCTGATAAAGACGATCGGCGACCGCGATGTGTTCCTGCCGCGATTTCGCGTCCACAGGCCCTGCCGTTGCTTTAAGGGGTGAGGACATTTCTTATTTTAGGCAAAAAACTGTCTAGACAATGGGGTCCACTTTAAAGGTTCCGACGAAGACGCGACGAGGGCGGTGGCATGCGCGGTCCGTGCAGCAAATTCTTGACGGTCATTTATCCGCTAATGTCGGAAGCATTGGCAAAACGCATTGATCTACTAATAGAAGACAACCCATATCAACCAACTTCTGCGGTCGGAATATCTGAACCTCTAACTCGGATGTGATGACATATTTTTTATACAAATCATCTACTTCCTTTTTAAACGATCTGAAACTTTCGGGTGTCAATCGCCGATGACCGAATTCCATATGGCGACGATCCTCATGACCAGCTCCGCGAGGTTTAAAAAACTGATCCACATACTTTTCAGCACTTTGTTTCATATAAGTTTGCCAAAGCGGCCCATCAACGCGCCAATCATTGCGAGGTTTCACCAAAAATCTTATGCGATCTTGTGATAGACGTTCGATGAATCCGGCTTCCTCTAAATCCTTAAGCAGCGACCTTGCTTCTTTCAAAGTGAGGTGGTACTTCGTTGTGATTTCTTCTAGCGACAGTCCACGCAACAGAATTTTCAAAAATGCAAAATGCTTCGGATGATGAGCGAGATACTGCTCTTGCTCAAGCGAATAAAAATCGTATGCAACACTTGGGATCTTAGCCATAGTGAGAAGATCGGACGCTTCTATCTCAAGCCACTTACAAAGTTGGAGTAATCGTTCAAAAGATAAATCATCGCTCAAGATCATGCGTTTGGCCGTCGAAAGAGAAACATCAAATTCTGTCGCCAAATCTTCATATCGATATCCGCGACCACGCATAAATTGTTTGATCAAGTTTTGAACCCGAAGGATCTCCAATCTCGTAGACTGAGTCGGGTGGTTGTCTTGACTGATCTTTTTGTTCTTTTTCTGTCTATTTGAAGGCATAAATACCTGAAATTAAAAGTGTCAAAATATGACACTAATAAAATTAAAATTGCCATATAAGATCATATTATGCCATTGGTAGCCAACGAGGCAAGTACCTCGTTATCAACATCTACGATAAGGACCAGATCATTATGAAACTCAATTCAATCGCTCTCTCACTTGGACTTGCATCAATAAGCATGTCACAGGCTTCTTCAGGTGCAATTCCATCCACACCAACTTATCACTGCTACATGCAACAAAACGCCCAGCAATCAAATCCACGAGTCACGTTCGATATTGCAACCAACGCGCCAGGCACCCAAACGAAATCGTTTGGCGAGTATGTCGCAACCTTCTCACGAACAGAGGGTGTGGATTCTGATGGATCTTATGATCTAATCGTCACATTGGATAAAAAAAGCGGCGGCTCGTCATCAGAAATGGGATTTGCAGTGGGCTACAAATGGATTCAGCTTAATCTCGGCAAAGGCGGCGCGGCTAACGGCGACGTTTTACTCGCATGTTCTACTTGGGGTGAATAAGACGAACGTCCAAGGTTGATCTTAAACTCGACAAATCACCTTGGCACCGAGCTGTGTGCCAATGGTCATATCGCGATCATGAGTTACCAGAGTCAGTTCGTATTGCACCGCAGTCGAAAGAATCCATGCATCGGTCGACGATAGTGAACGACCTAAACGCTCCGCACCCACTCTGACTTTGCTATAAATTTCTGATGTTTCAGCATCAATGGGAAGAATCGAGTATTTTGAAGCGTCAGCTCGCAATTTTGCACGGCGACTCGGTGCCCAATTACGCTTTTCAGCCCAGATTAGCAGCTCGCCCACGGTCTGAACGGACACAAACTTGGGATCGTCGCCTTGCATCTCCGTGTCATAAAGTTCAATGAGTGGATCATTGCGCACGGCGAACGAAACGATGGTGGTATCGAGTAAATACATGGATGTGCTACTACTTGAATGGGTCTTTGGATGGATGTTTACGCTCGGCTGCTCTGGACTCCAGTACAAATTCGGTCAGGCCATCGAGCAGTTCCGCTTCAATATCTAACGCCAACTCTTTTAGTGAATGAATTGGCTTCACGCCCTGAGCTTTCGCGATTTCGTAAGCTTTACGTTGCGGTGGAGTCAGTTTGTTTGGATCAAAAGGCATCTTGGCCGGTTTCATAGGCTGGCGCTCCCTTTCAGGTTCTTGCATGATCTACCCCTATCGGCTGCTCATATGGGTTATTTAACACGTCTGGCAAGGCTCTCAACGCTACCTCAAACGAAATATTATTGCTTCTCATAAATTCACGAAGAAATGACAAATAAATCAAACGATAAGACGTAGCTGTTTTATTGATACACGTTTGAGGTCCCGGAACGGCGCGGGCCCGGTTGACGAATTTAAACATTTGTCCACAGGCCCTGCCGTTGCTTTAAGGGGTGAGGACATTTCTTATTTTAGGCAAAAAACTGTCTAGACAATGGGGTCCACTTTAACTTGCTGCTGTTTGTTATGTTTTAGCTGAAGCTAACTAGATTTATGATTGTTACCCAAGGATCTTGCGGTAAAACCGCCGTAAACCCCCAAAAACAACAAATCGATGTTCCAAAAATTAACAAAACGGATGAACACAATGCGCAAATCTGAGAACATCACCGTGCATAAAAATAGGACGACCACTGAGGTCTTTACGATGAAAACAAAATGCTGGGCGTCTGTTCTCGACTTTAAGCAGACCGTATTTGAATTTTTGTGCCAGCGCGAGGCAGAAAATTGTCTCCTGCTTGGAATCATAGATCGTCTCGTGAAAGAGCCTAAATGCTACGATCTTAGTTATTTTTGGACCGTTATGCAGAATGATCAGGTCATCGGTGCAGCATGGTTCACGCCGCCTCACCCCCTAGGGTTGACGATGATGCCAGATGACGCGGTAAGCCATATATTTCACGCCGTTCAATTGATCCCTCATCAACCAGCTGAGGTTGTGGGGCCCCGGGCAAGCACGGAAGCATTTGTAAAAGCGTTTCGGCAGGAGCGTGGTCGAGAATCTCTCATAAAGTTCAGACAAAAGATTTTCCAATTGACCGAGGTGCGTCCGCCGCAATGCAAAGCTGGCTCGATGAGGATTGCACAGGAAAGTGATTTGGCATTGCTAACGGATTGGAATCTGGAATTTGCCTCTGACTGCGGGCTATCCTACGGCTCTGATCCTCGAGCAAGTGCGCATCGCGATGCGAAGGATGCCGTCGCACGGCAATCAAGGTATCTGTGGCTGGTCGATGGATCCGTTGTCGCAATGGCTAGCGCCGCGGGAAAAACACCGCGCGGTATTAGAATATCTTTCGTCTATACACCACCAAGCCTTCGGGGTCGTGGCTATGCTACTGCTCTTGTTACTGCCTTGAGTCAACGAATGTTGGATACCGGTCATGAATTTTGTTTTCTTTACACCGATCTTGCAAATCCAACGTCAAATCGCATTTACCAAAAAATTGGGTATCAGCCCGTCAGTGAGAGTGCGGTTTATAGTCTGATATGACTGGTTTGAAATTTTTGGCTCTTCTATCCCCGCCATCAACTGTTTGGGTAAGCTACCTACCGCCGAGGCTCTTTGAAAACTGAGCCAATGTATCCAGAAATTCAGGCGCGATCGGACCGATGGTTAAATCAGCCAGTGGATGGCGTCTCGGTCCTCGCGGAGGTGAAAATCCATGCCCAAGTCCCTCCACCAAAGTTACGTAGCAATTTGATTTATTCATCTTAAGACAAAAGCCTCCTGCGGCAACAGCCTCTTCGGGGCGCGTTTGCAGGTCCAGAGCGCCGGTAAAGATATACACTGGCATCGTCAGTGAAGCTGTCTTTTTGTAAATCGGTCCTATATCAAATTGACCGCCAGAGTATAAATTTGAGTTCTTAATTTTATCATATGTCTGTTTCAGCACTGGTGATGATCGCAATTGCGACTCAATTTCCGAAAGACTTAGCTCGTCCTTATCGCCAAAGTCTATACCTGCGCCGTCGGTAGCATCCCCTCCATTATCAGTGGCCCAAGGTGAAAGCTCTTCGCGCGAAACTTTCCCATCGTGATTGCGATCAATGTCACTCGCGAATAGATACTCAATCGGGCGTCTATACAACTGCCATTCAAGTGTCGTTTTAATATCCTCCCCAGAATAGCCAAGCAGTAAAAGACCCTTTAGGTTATGATCCTGTGTCGCGTAATCTACCGCTACCCGCGTTCCTTCGGAATGTCCTAAGACATAGATTTGTTCTGGGTCAACCCCAGATTGAACTCGTAAAAAATCAACCCCTTCCCCAAGGTTTACGACCAAGTCCTGCCAAGTTGAACTCTGGTATAGATTTCTGTCATAGAACCATCGATCGATATTGAACTCTGAAAAGAACTCAACCCCCGGCTTTCCCAGGCACAGCACATTCCACCCAGATGAGGCGAACGACTCAGCCATCTGTAAAAATAGGCCATGATCTTTGCCATCTTCAGTTAGCGAACCCGGAATCATCTCCTCCGGCCCGTTTGCTCCAGATCCAGGTATTAGGACAATCGCGGGGCGTTTTACAGAGGCGTTCCCCACTGAATTCGCGGGAAACCACAATGCCCTTGAGGCGAATTTGCCAACGTTGATTTTTTCCATCGCCATCGACGGAGCTGCTGGAACCGCAATCATCAACATGATTTGAATAGCCGATGTGATTTTATTTTTCAGCGACGATAAAAGCTTTCCCATGTACATCCCTTCGATCATATATTTATAAGTCCGTAGGCACACGGACGTATTACCGGTCATTGAACTATCTTGCAAATATCGATACAATAGTACCGTATATAGGTACTTTTTTGCCAAAAGGTCGTGAAATTTGGAACTTTTAAACTTCCCTCTGATTATTAAGACTCTAAAACTTGTTTTGAAGTCGCGAAAAATCACTTATCAACAGATTGCGCGCAAAACTGGCGGCAGTGAATCGGGAATAAAGAAGATTTTTTCTGGTAGTGACTGTTCCGTCAAAAAGCTTCTACTAATATGCGATGCCGCCGATATTTCTTTCGCTGAATTAATTGCCACCTGCAATCAATCACGATCCTTTGAGACGGTCGAAGTTCCGGAGGAACAGCAAACGTTCTTTCTCGAAAACCCAGACTATTTTCACTTTTACTGGCGCCTGGCGATCGAAGAATTAGATCTCCAGGAAATAGCGCAAAGGTACAAGTTGAGTTCAAAGCAGCAATTTCAGTACCTCAAGAAACTCGATGACTTCAAATTAATTGAGCTTCATGCCGGTAACAAAATAAAGCTCCCGCGGAGGGGTCTAACGAGTTGGGGTAAGAATGGTCCGCTCATGCGACACATAATGACGCAGTGGCCGAAGCGGGGCATTGATAGAATGGTGAAAGATATCGAAAAGTCCGACCGCCTTTATAATATTCGGTATGTACGTTTGACCAGGGAGTCCTATCAGGATTTATTGCAAGCTCAGAGAGCGATGATCCGAGACTTTAGTGAGCGCTCCTCCCGCGATAGTCTGATAAATGACCGCAAAAAGCTTCTTGATGTATCTATTGTTATGCTCAGCAGCCCAACGAGCTTCCTGGATGATTTACCGCTTCATGAGTTTTAGTCGTAGATTGGAAATGCGGCGCATGAAAAGGCAGATGAAAAGGCATATGAAAAGTCAATGGGGTTTGATTGAAATCACAGCAGAATTGATCGCGCGTATGGAGCGAGTGTTAGATATCAATTCTCAGGCCCCGGAATTCAGAGGAAGGTCAGACTGCACTGATGTCTTTGACCGACTCAAGATCCCGTAGATCCTCACGCACAAGACGCGAGCGATAATCGCGGATCCAGATACGTGATTCAGCGTAGTTCTTTTTTAAAAAAGGTTCCGAGGCACATGCGAGTGTCATTACATTTGAATCAACGGCAGGGGCAACAACATTTACGGTGGATCTTCCGTCCTCGGACCCGACTGCAAGTTCCTGAAAATATCCGTCAAAGAGCCTAAGGCAGCTTTGCGATGGCTTGAATCAAATCATTTAGTCAGTGATACGATTGAGAATGCTCAGTTGCCCTGCATCAGCACCCGCGGCGCTGATGACATATGTCGATGGA
>JBILMN010000220.1:0-4402 GCA_044375465.1 Oligoflexales bacterium
TTGGCCTTGCGTCAGCCCTCCATGGGGCCGGTATTCGGACGCAAGGGTGGAGCCACCGGTGGTGGTCGGTGCCGTCTGGAACCTTCGGATGCGATCAATCTGCAGTTTACGGGTGATTTTCATGCGGTAACGGCGGCTCACAATCTTTTAGCCGCAGCCATTGATAACAAAATTCATTTTGGCGATCCGCGTCTGGATCCCACAAGAATTTTATGGAAGCGGGTCATGGATATGAATGACCGTAGTCTTCGTGATGTGGTGGTGGGTCTTGGTGGCCGTGCCGTTGGTGGCACGCCGCGGCAAACGGGGTTTGATATCACAGCGGCTAGTGAGATTATGGCGATTCTTTGTCTTGCAGAATCTCCCGACGATCTGCGGCGGCGCATTGACAACATACTGGTTGGATATGATCGGCAGAAAGCGCCCGTGTTTGCCAAACATATGGGTGTGACGGGAGCCATGATGGCCATACTGAGTGAAGCCATCATGCCCAATCTTGTCCAATCTCGTGAGGGGACACCAGCTTTTGTTCATGGTGGTCCTTTTGCCAACATCGCTCATGGCTGTAATTCTGTGCTGGCCACACGCATGGCTCTGGCTCATGGTGATTGGGCGGTGACGGAGGCGGGATTTGCGTTTGATCTGGGAGCAGAAAAATTTCTTGGCATCAAATGTCGAGCGTCAGGGCTGGATCCTGCAGTGTTTGTGATTGTGGCGACGGTTCGTGCTCTCAAAATGCACGGCGGTGTCGCGCTATCTGGTTTGACCACCCCCGATGTTGGGGCCGTTCGGCGTGGTCTGGAAAATCTGGGCGCCCATCTTGATGCGGCAAAAGTTTACGGCAAACCGGTGGTTGTGGCCATCAACCAACGCGCTGAAGACACCTCCGACGAACTTGCTGTGATTCATGGTTACTGCGCGGATGCTGGAGTGGCCAGCGCCACGGCCAACGTTTATGCCGAGGGCGGAGCCGGGGCCCTGGATCTTGCCCATAAGGTGATGAAGGCCGCAGACACCGGCGCCAAAAACCGGGTTCGTCCCCTCTATGATCTCGACCAGCCACTGCGGGAAAAAATCAAAATCATTGCCACCCGAATTTATGGTGCTGCCGGTGTGCATGTGACGCCAGAGGCCGAGTCCAAACTCGCACGTGCCGAGAAAGACGGATTTGGAAAGCTTCCCATTTGTATGGCCAAAACCCAGAACTCTCTGTCAGACGATCCGAAGGCTCTCGGACGCCCCAAAGGGTTCATACTGACTGTGCGAGATATTGAAATCGCCTCGGGAGCCGGATTTGTGGTGGCGCTTACGGGTGATATCGTGCGAATGCCTGGCCTGCCTGAAATCCCCGCCGCCGAGCGGATTGATGTGGATGCCCATGGGCGTATTCAAAATCTACTGTGATGCATCGTCTGTAAATAATACCTGAAGATTTGTCATATCATATTCGGAAATGTTGCCCGCTGAAGACGTTCAGACCATGATGGACCGCTCTGATGTTTGGATTTTTTTGCAGCGAGAAATTATTGTTCATATTTGGGGCTTTTTTGGTGTGCCCTAGGTAAATGTCCCCAACTCAAGGTAAAATGGACTCAGATTCAGTGGCTTAAGGTGCGGCAATATCCATTGCCGTCGCGTGCAAGGACCCAATGTGAGACGGTGCATAAACCCATTACTACCTGTGCTGCTTTGGCTTGGTGCGGCAAATAGTGCTTTGGCGCAGCGACTGGTGATTGAATCGCCGTCACCGGGACCGGTCACCCGTGTCATCTACGGCAAGCTGACGGAAAAATCAGTCTTTATATTCGAAAAAGAATACCCTTTGGTGCGTGATGATGCGGCGCTTTATAGCGACACGGCCACAGAGACGACGGCCACCGAAGCAGGCGCGGAGGCGGAAACTGGTAAGGCATCTGGATCAGTCACTGGATCAGTCACTGGATCAGTCACTGGAACGACAGCCACCGACTCACCAAACTTAGATGCAACGCGTCGTACGGTGCTCACGTCGTTTATTCTTCCGCCAGAGGACCTGGTGCGCTGTGTGAATAGCCCGAGGTTTGTAGGATTCAAGAATCTTGCAGCGGCACTCAAAGATAAAATCAATAGCGTGATCATCCATAGTGGCGCTGACAGTGGAACCTGTCCTGATAAAATGGCCGCGGTGCTCGCAAAAATCCTACCCGACGTGAAAGTGGCCGTCGAGAGCTCCAGTGACGAGCAGATTAAGGTGGACCTTGGGGTGGTGTCCGTGGGCAAGGCTGCGAAAGCCGAAGATGTTGCGAGCACATCCGTGGCTCTGCCACCTGTGACGATTCGCTCGGTTGCCGACGTGGTTAAGATGACAAGGATCAAGATTGCGGAGCAAGTGGTGGCTCCTGACGCCAACGGTTGGTTTGTTGCTGAGATTGCGCAGCAGATGGAATATGCGGTGGATGTTCAGGTTCGTGGTTTTAAAGGGATCAATCAGAAGGTATACCCGTCTTTGATCGGTACTGCTGTATCACCCGTCGCGAGAGGAAACGGCTACTATGGGCGGTCGGCTGAGTTTAACAAACCGCAACTGGCAGTCAAAATCGTCGAAACACCCTATCTGGCCAAGAAAACCACCATTGACGGTGGGCTAGGTGGAGGCTACGGCTTTGGACGCGAGGTCCCTGGGGAGAAGAAAGGCCAAAGAACGGTCGCAGGCCTTGGTTTGGAGCGGCGTGATTGGTACGGTTCGCTGGGGTACCGAGCGGGAATCTTCTACTCTAGAGCCCCGGCTACGGTGGTGCCGTCAACCTACAATATCCGTGCATCCGCCTTCTATGATGGTGAACTGATTGAAGGGGATCTGTTTGCGCGCGCCGGTTTGGGGCTGGAGCTGTTTCACGCCCAATTGACCAAGCCCAAGAAAAAAATCATCACAGCCTCAGACGTGCCGACAGCCAATATTCCGCAGCAGGTGTTGGCACCCATGCTGACATTCTCCATGCACACGATTTTGTTTGATCGTTGGATTGTCTCACCGAGTTTGGTGGTGACGCCGCTATACATTTCATCCATCGGTCTCTACACGTCCACAAGCCCAGGGCTTGAAATCAGCGCCAAGGTTTTCAAGACTTGGATTGTCGCCCTGCAACTCGGGACAGAGGTTCATCGCTACCCAAGCCAGCTTGGTGAGACACGCCTCCAGCTTGATTACAGTCTTTTGACCTTCAAGCGGGGCGTGTTTTGATTTCCTAAGTCATTACTGTGATAGGTTCAGGATACGGGCAATGGTGCGGAAGATGAGCCGATCCGTTTTGAACGCGGGGAACACTTCCTGAAGCCCATCGTTGTTGAGATCAACAAGTGAGATACTGGTGGGATCGTAGCCTTCGCCACCACCCCACATGAGGCGGTTACACTGTCCGGCGACCGTTGCCGTACAAGTATAAAAATACTGTCCAACGTTCGTGCCCGTTGCTCGTGTCATCGAGGCAACAATATCCCCGTATCCGTCACCATTGATGTCACCGATATCGAGATCACCGAGGAAACCATTGAGGGAGATGTAAGAGCCAACGGTACCGACAGACAGGGCGAATGCTCCGGTGCTCGAGTTGGTGACCGTGAGTGTGATGTTATTGAGTATGCGCAATGAGTTATTAACATCAAGTCCACCGACAGCGACGTCTACACCCGTTGCCGATGCCGTGGTGAGTCTCGCAAACTTCAAGGCAGTGCCGTTGTTGCCAGGAGATGAATTGTTGATATTATTCCCGGTCTGAAGAATCCAGTTTGCGTCGGTATGACGGCGGCTGATCCAAATAGCCTGGTTGCCGTAGCAAAGCGTGGCGAGTTCTGGGCGTCCATCCTGGTCAATGTCGACGGCCTGGACCGAACGAACGTCCGTACAGCCATTGAGAATCTGATCGATACGTTCAGCGGCATTAAATGCACCGTCTCCGTTGCCCTTGAGCCAGGCGGCCACCGGTGTTGTAGCACCGGTAGTATTTCTACCGACGACAACCACATCAAGAATGCCATCTTGATCGAGATCGGATATGGTTAGCGCTTTGGGTCTGATATCCTGTCCTACGCCAAGCTCATAGAGTGCAGGGGTTGAAAAATCCCCACTGGTGCCGCCCAAAGTAACTGCCACACCGCGACTGAAAAATCCGACGGCAATGAGGTCAGGAATACCATCATTGTTCAGGTCGCCGATATCCATAATGTTTTGGTTCGGATAGGTGTCTGGATACTGCTGCTGAAGGCCGATGGAATTAAAGTATGGATCCGGAAAACAACCGGTCGCGCCGGAAGGGCACCCGCCCATACTTGGATTGGACAGATATGCCGGAGATGGATTTGTCACGATACTGTAATTGGTTCCACCCGCAGAACTTGAAACATAGGAGGCGATAAACGATTGGTT
>JBILMN010000069.1:0-14143 GCA_044375465.1 Oligoflexales bacterium
CCGCATCTCCTTCAGCGGCACCTTCGCTATGGCCTGAGGCCTCCCCTGCGGCATGTCCAGAGTCTCCTTCAGCCCCACCTTCGGCACCGGCTTCTGCGCCGCCATGATCGTTGGTGGACTCTTTTGGTTTGCTAGAACTTCCAAGCATTTTAATTGCGGCAAAGGCACCGCCGCCAAGCACAAAAAGGCCGATCACTCCAAATATAATGATTTTCTTTTTCTTTGACGCTGCGGCCTCTTGTTCAGGTGTCGCAGGTTGTTTGGCGCCTTTGTCGCCTTTCTCGTCTTTCTTTTCTTCTTTCTTCGACATCTTAATCCCCATGAAGCGTGAAGCTTTGTCTTGAATGCAGAAGGTGGGCGCACTGCCTCGGTGGATCTGATACAAGAGGTGTGCCAAATTTTACGCGGCTCAATTTGCCGACCTTGGACGATCGACGGATTTTTTGATAGTCTGCAGATAGATTAGAAATAGTTTTGATTTTTATGGCGGTCTGTTAATTGTGCACAAGTGTGGGTTGTTGATACAACGCCAATCATTTGACGCCATTATTTTGACCCCGTCCGCCAAAGATCTGACCAATGTGATTGGGAGATAAGATAATGAGGCGCTTTTTGCGAGAGCATTTTTCTGTGACAGATTCCTATGTTGTGTTGGCGTTCATGACGGCCCTAGCTCCTGAGATTTGTCTGGCCGTTGAGCAGACCCCAAGAACAGCGGTTCGCGCTTTCTTATATGACGTGAATCTAGAGTTTTTGTTTTTGGATGAATTATCTGCTCTCAACCGGCCGGCTCACGTTGATTTTGGGAACAATCATTCTAAACCTGAAGGGCTGATGTGGGCATCAACGAGTGATCGGACATCATCACCGACTATGGGGCTGCGGTTAGCCAAATTCGGTTTTGATTGGCGTGTGTCCTCAAAATTTTCAGTTGAATTGGTTCTTCGACCGGACGCCGCTGGGGATGCTCTCGTTCGAGAGGTGGACACACGTGCCGGACAGGTTATTGAGGAATCACCATCCGTAAGGTTCATCGACCAGTACCAATTCATTTATCGGCCGTCGTCGTCGTCTGTCCGGCTGGGGGTAGAAAAAGAGGTCATGGAAAGTTACCGGGTGGTTGCCGATACATTGGATTTTGGCCTTCGCGTTCGTGGTCCAGAGAAAGCCATGGCAGCAGTTTTTGATATGCCAAAGCTTTTTGAATTCAATCAAGGTCGTGATGGTGCGGGGGTTGGAGTGTCTGCAGCGGCATTAAGTGGTCGAGATGAGCGCCATGATCGTCGTCACTATGAATCCGGTGGTTCCGGCGAATCCCCGGCAAAAAAAGATCCCTATTGGGGTGTGTCAGGGTCTGTGACTTGGACTTTGGAGGGTGATTCACGCTTCGGTATCGGTATGGCAACCATCGAGGAAAGGTTCGATGGCATGAAGGTTCGTAATCAATGGTACCAGGCTGGTCTGCGGCGAGACACCGCTTTGGCCAATGGCGGGCGATGGTTGCTGGCAATGGAGGCTCGGCAACTTAGGCAGGGGTTTGCACTAGAGGGCACAGATATTAGCAGCGTGTCATTATCAAGCGTGGGCATCACCACATCCTATGAACGCCTCAAGGGCGAGGGCCCGATGATGGGCCTTTGGATTGGTTCAGGAGAGCTTCATCCAGTTGGCGTTCTGTCGGAGTCAAAACCTGCAAAAGGTAGCCAATTAAACTTTGGATGGCGTTGGCAAATGGAAGACTCATTGGAAGTCTCTGCTCTGATTGCTCGGGAGTGGCGTCGTGATGGTGCTATGGGTGGTGGCACCAAAGGGGGGTTTGTCCATGGGGACTCCACACGCTCTGCCTTAAGTCGCTTTGCTGTTGGGGTTCGCTACCTGACAGGTGGGCAAATTTAATTTCGGAGTTTTTGGTTCGGCGACATTCAAGGGCCCCAGCCCAAATTCTAGGCAGCCCGCGTTTGCGGAGGCAAAATTACTTCTTTAACAGGAACAGCATCATCAGCTATACTCTCGTCCTGACTTGATTGAGGTGGATCTATGAAACCATTGTTCGCTCTTGCTGCTGGGGCTTTAATGATGACAGGATGTATGGATCAATACAACCCAGTCCCCTATTGGCAACAGTTCAAAAAAGAACGTGAAATTACGAGCGCCAAACATCCAAAATTAACGGATAAAGGCGAAATGCCTGTGCGTGAGGCCGCGGCTTCTGGAAGCGAGGACCCCATTGCAGGAAAATATTCATCTCTTTGTTCAAGTTGCCATGGCGCTGATGGACAGGCGAATGGCGCTGCTGCGCTTGCGATGAATCCAAAGCCGCGGAACTTTCATGACAAAGCATGGCAGGCAAAAGTGGATGATATCCACATCGCAAAGGTCATTAAAGAGGGTGGAGCCGCAAACGGGCTCTCTGGCACCATGCCTCCTTGGGGGGCTGTCTTAAGTGACGATGATGTGAAAGGCCTCGTTGCAATGATCAGGGCTTGGGGAAAATAATACCAAACAACACCTGATGAATGAATGTCACGCGAAATGCTCAGTGTCCCAAAGGCAGCTGAGCGTTTCACGTTGACGGATCAGTCGCGCTACTGCGCCTTCGACGGCCACTTCAGCTGGTTTAGGGCGTGAATTATAGTTTGACGCCATGCTCATTCCATAAGCCCCACTTGTGAGAACTGCCAGCAGAGATCCCGCGGTAATGCCTCGAAGCGGAATATCATGCCCCAATAGGCATGATGTTTCGCAAACCGGGCCCGCAACGTCATAGAGTTTGACTTGATCATGATCACCGAGGTCGACCGTCGGTAGGATGTGATGATAGGCGTCATACATGGCCGGCCGGATCAGTTCTGTCATGCCAGCATCCACGAGAGCAAAATGGCGACCACCACTTAATTTCACATCAATCACTCGAGTCAAGAGAACACCCGCATCGGCGACAATGGCGCGTCCGGGTTCTAGATGGAGCGCGATGTTGCTTGACGGCAGGGCGAAGCGGCAGGCATTAACCCAATCTGCAAAAGAGGGCGATAAAATAGCCTCCTCTGGACGGTACGGTACGGCTAAACCACCACCCATATCGACATGATCAAGGGGAGCGCCTATTTGGATGAGCTGCGAGGCAAACACTTTGACTTTTCTTGCAGCCATCCGGAGCATATCCATGGACATGATTTGACTTCCGATATGACACGTGATTCCTGAAAGTCTCAAAGAGGGCGAGGCCAGAACTTTGTGCGCCACCTCCAAGGCGAGATCGGGATTGAGTCCAAATTTTGTGGTTGCCAGTCCAGTATTGATTTTAGTGTGTGTCTCCCCGTCCACATCTGGATTGAAGCGAAGCGCGACATGAACAATTTTATCGAACCTCTTTGCTTCATCAGCAATAAGATTGACCTCGTGGGGTGACTCAATATTGAACGCTTTGATGGCGACCCTCACACCAAGAGCGATTTCCTCTCTGCTCTTTGCCACGCCAGAAAATATAATATCCGAGGCCGGTACGCCAGCTGCCAGGCAACGCTCGATTTCGCCGCCACTGACAACATCCATGCCAAAGTTTTTTTTGTGGATTTCATGTAGGATCGCCAAATTGCCTAAGGCTTTAACGGCGAAAAATGGTTTTGATGTATTTGAAACACTGTTTAGTGAACTTTGCAGCTCATCACAACGAGCCCGAATCCGGTCAATATCATAAACAAAAAGAGGCGTCCCATATAGATCAGCCAGTCTATCGAGGGGAATACCTCCCAAGCAGAGGTTGCCTTCGGCATATTGAATGTGATCACCTGGAAACTGTTGGTTTAGACTCATGGTCTTGACCTCACGATGGCGGAGGTTTTGTCGTGGGTGTATCGTTGGACTCTGATCGCTCGTCCCATACAAATGGCTCCACTGGTCGCGCCGGTCTTTGATCGGTATGAGGTGGCGGCCCAGAACCGGTTGCTGCGGCTAATTCAGCGGTGAGGCTGGGGGTCTTTGGTGGAGGGCTCACCTCTTCGGTCGTGAGCTTTTGCAATGGACTCATGTCTTGTCTCAGATCATTTTCCGCCTCACGGACAACATGGTCAAAAGCGCTCTTGAAATCATTGGATGTGCGCCGGATCTGCACGTAAAATCGTGCCGCCTGTCGCATCAATTCTGGCAGCCTTTTCGGGCCCAGGAGAATCAATGCGGCGACTCCAATAATCACCAACTCAAGAAATCCAATACCCATAATCTGATGGTCTCGATTGCGTCATTCCAACGGCGCGAAAACTGTGGCAGGATGGCAGTCTAGCTCCAAAAGGAGGGCGGCGTAAATGATAATTGTCACGGGAGGGGCCGGATTTATTGGTTCGGCTCTCATTTGGAAACTGAATGAAAAAGGCCATAAAGACATCGTCGTGGTCGACCGTATGGGTACAGGTCCCAAATGGAAAAATCTGGTCAAACGCAAAATCACGGACATTATCCATAAAGACGAGTTTTTTGAGTGGCTGGACGCACTGCCAGGAAGCCGGAAAATCGAGGCGATTTTTCACATGGGGGCTTGCTCGACAACCACGGAGACAGATGTGGATTACCTTGTGCGAAATAACCTACATTTTTCGATGCGCCTCTGGGACTTCTGCTCTAAGAACAAAATCCCCTTTATATACGCTTCCTCAGCCGCCACCTATGGTGCGGGAGAGCATGGCTATGCTGATGATGTGAAGAAGATTTCAGAGCTACAGCCCATTAACCCCTATGGTTATAGTAAGCAGCTTTTTGATGTTTGGGCCTTGGATCAACGGACTAAACCGCCGTTTTGGGCTGGACTCAAGTTTTTTAATGTTTATGGTCCGCAAGAATATCATAAAGGCGGTCAGGCCAGCGTCATTTTCCATGCCTTCCCTCAAGTTCGCGATAAGGGTTCTCTGCGGCTATTCAAAAGCTACAAGGCAGATTTCAAGCATGGCGAGCAAAAGCGTGATTTTGTCTATGTTAAAGACGTGGTTGATGTCCTCTATCATCTCTACCATGCAAGGCGCCTGGCCGTAAGTGGGGTGTTCAATCTTGGTTCCGGTAAGGCAAGGACTTTTTGCGATTTGGGTCGTGCCGTATTCAAAGCTCTTGGCCGTAAACAGGAAAAATTTGATTTTATCGACATGCCTGAAGAGCTTAAGCATCAGTATCAGTACTTCACTGAAGCAAAGTTGGACGAGTTGCGGCGTAGAACGGGCTATAAAGGCAAATGGACGTCTCTAGAAGACGGTGTTACTGATTATGTACAGAATTATCTTATGAAGGATGACCCTTACCTTTGACGTGGCTCACGGGAAACATCTTTCTACTGTTTTTAGCCCTTGCTATTGAGATTGGCAGGGCGCAAGCAGCATGCGTTGCGACAGATCACGAGTTTGTCGGGCTTAAGCGCGTTGATCCGGCCTGGCTTCGTGACTATCTCGGTTTAGATGTTGGTCAATGGATTTCTGAAGATCAGCGCGAAGCTTTACGTCTAAAACTTCTCACCACAGATATTTTTTCTGACGTCCAAGTGCAGTTTAAAGAATCTACCGGTGGACGTTGTGTTCTAACCGTTGAGGTTAAAGAGAAATGGACGCGAATTCCTGTGGTTCGCGGTGCCTATGGTGGCGGGACACCGTTATTAATTCTTGGTGGCTATGAGACCAATGCATTTGGTCAGATGATCGCAGTTGGCGCCGAGTTGCGGCGTTACGGAAACCTGGCACCCGGAGCTTTTTTTTTCCTGAAATCACCGCGAGCTTGGCGGGGGCGCGGGCTGTGGGGCGGAGAGCTTTGGCTTGACCGCAGACGCCGTGCTTTTTATGACGAAAAATCCGTGAATTACGGATTTGTCGACAGTGAGTCGTGGACGTTGAAGGCGCAGTGGCTCTACCCTCTTGGTGAGTCCAGTGATTCCCACTGGCAGGGCGGATTTCAGACCCAGGCGATGTACGAAGAGGCGCCCCTATTCAGGAAGGTCGCTGGTTATGACGGCGAGCGCGAGGACATCCCACACGACGTTACGTTAGGCCAAAAATCGGGTTACGGCGGGCTTTTTGCGCCGATGCTGGCGTTCGATAACATGCGGGTTGAAGGTTTGAGCAGCCACGGGCTTAAGCTAAGACTGTCTGGTGGTTTATCAAAAAGCATGGGCCGTTCTGGTGGTTTTTCCGAAGTAGAGGCGTTTGGTTTCTATGCATTCACTTCTAACGTTAATTTTGCGTCCCACATCTACGGGGCTTCAACCAGCCAAAATTCGGTCGGCTCTCTTTACTATTTGGGTGGATTTGACTCAGTCAGAGGTCTGCCTGACGGCATCAAATACGGCAATCGAATTTTCTTTGGTAATTTTGAGGCTCGGATGGTTGCGGCACGGTTTCACTATGCGCACATCCAGCCTGTGGTCTTTTATGACTCTGGCGCGGCCTGGATGAATGATCATGATCCCCAACAAGGGCGAGAGACATCCGTTGGCGGCGGTTTTCGTATTGCCGTTCCGCAAATTTACCGATTTGTGGTGCGCGTAGACTACGGCAAATCTATTGGACGAAGTTCTAGCCAAGGCTTTAGTATCGGCCTCAACCAGTTTTTTCAGCCCTACAAAATGGTGTTTTGAGGCTTTCTAGCGTCGGCATGTGCCAATCAGGACGCTGTCAGATAATCCACGGTTATAGAAGAGTTGCGACTTTGACATATCACCAAAACTAAGCTTGAAGTAGGCGCCTTGACCCAGGTGATCTGAAGTGGCAACCGGTGAGAGACGAAGATCCTTGGAGTCGTCGAGGGAGGCAGTGCCTTTTACCAGTAGTACACGCTCTCCCGGGGCAACGGACGACAGAGTGAAATCGGAGGGTTCCTGTAATTTTATATGTGTCGCCCGTCCGCCCGCGCCGTCGCAGCGCCACTGGCCCCAATATTGTGGCGTTGTCGGTCCGGACGGTGGGTTATTGGTGGAGCTGCGCTTTGCTGCCTTGATCTGAAAAGCATCGTTGCCGAGGATAAGACTCTGACCAGCCAGTTCATAAGAAATTTCAAGCAATTTTCCTGCCGTCCCAATGCGCGGCATCGTGGAATTGGTCACCGTCATGATGAGGCTTTTGCCCTGAAACTCTTGCCACTCGGCCTCCACTCGCGCTCCAGAAGCGTCTTGGAGCAAGATGGTGACGAGCCCATTTGACGTGAAATTTAGCCTGACCTCTGATGGGTCTCCGAAGGGTTGACTTCCTTCTAACGTGCGGTATAGGCCGTACCAATCACCCACGAGCTGCTCAGAGGGCGTTAGCTGATAACCTGGATCACCAACGGGATTTTGCTTTTTGTCTGAATCGCGCTGCCCACATGACGTTACAGCGAGCATGGTCATACTGAAGATGAGACCCAGTTGTAATCTTGACATGTTTAGCTCCCGTAATGCGGCATTTTGCTGCTTTCATTATACAACAACCTGGAAAAACTTATACTTACTGCCTGGGCAAAAATGACCCGGTGCGGCATAGACTGGGTAATTTCGTGGCGGCAAATGTGATGGTTTCCCATAGTATGATAATGGTCGGGCGCGGCATCGCCCAGATATAGATGGAGACGGTTCATGGTTGACGGACCAATATTAAACGGTGGATCTGAATCGTCGGAAGATTTTGTGCCGCCGACAAGAAATCCTTCATCGGAAGTCATAGCATTATTGGTCGCCTTGATAGGGACGATCATATCTGGGTTCATCTGCTTTCAATTGATTGGTCGTGATGCCAAGTCAGAGGAATTTACTGATCGACTGGATGCGGCTGTTTTGCGTGTGATGATGGGCGATGAGCTGGGCAGTGAGGCTGAAATCGACGCGTCAGGTAACAACCTCGACAATATTTTGTCTATTGCTTCCAGCAAAGCTCCGCAGGAGAAAGATTCGCTTTATACACCATTGATCCAATCAGCCAATAAAATCAAAGCAGCTATGGACGCAGGCGACCGTAAACAGGCTATTGAGGATCTGGTAGCATTTCGAACTATGATGAATGACGTGCAGTCGCAGGCATTTCGCGGCCCAAGAAAATCGTCAGTAGATGATATTTTTATGATCCTGCTCGCGGCCTGCGGTATGAGCCAAGTGCTATGTCTCATTTATTTATTCTGGGCTGGTCGGCTTGAGCGGGCCCATGCTCAGAGGCTTCACGAAGATAAAGCCGGTTTTTTTGTTGAATTGGCGAGAGTGCAATCGGCCTATGATAGTGAGCGTTCCGCGGCAACTGAATTACGGCAAAAGCTGATGGAGCAATCAAAATCGACGAAAGGTTTGGAGGCAGATGTTCGACGTCAGTTACAGCAATTGCAACAATTGCAGCAACTACAACCATTGGTGCAAGAACTCACCCACACGCGAGATGATCTGACAGCGGAAAATGACCGGCTAAAAATGGAAATAAAAATTTCTTTGGACCGGATCGCAGAAGGCGAAAAAGCGTTCGCTTTCACTCGAGAAAAAACGCAGAAGGCAGAGGCGCAAATCAAAAAAATTGAGACGGAGTACAATATCCTTGAATGGAGCAATGTGAAGCTCAAGGGGCAGGTGGCCGATCTTTCGGCGGAGATTTTGCAGCTAAAATCAGAAATGGAATCAGAAGCCAAAAGGTTTAGAGACCAGCTTGCCGCCTTGAGGTAAGTGACAAAGCTGGTCTCATGATTTAATCACAGGGTGCCCTCAGTGAGCGTTGGCAGCTTCAATGGACCGAACTTGGGCGCCGGGTTTGATCTCTTTAAAGGCTTTCTTAAGATGTGATGGCAGATCTTTTCTCATGTCGACACCGACAACAGTTGATACACCGCCCTCTTGCATGGTGACCCCGTAAAGCGAGTCAAGGACCTCCATCGTCCGGCGGTTGTGGGTGATGACAACGAATTGGAATTGTTCTGACAGGGCCTCAAGAACGCGGTTATAGCGACCGACGTTTGCTTCATCAAGAGGAGCGTCAACTTCGTCAAGAAAGCAAAATGGCGTGGGCTTGGTCTTAAGAAGAGCGAAAATGAGCGATATCGCTGTCAAGGCCTTCTCCCCGCCGGAGCACAACGTCATGCTCTTTCTGGTTTTTCCTGGCAAGCGAACCATCAGCTCAACGCCACCGGCCAATGGATCTTCCTTATTTGTCAATTCGAGAGCCGCTTCGCCGCCAGGGAACAAAATCGCAAAGAGCTCACCGAAGTTCTTGTTGATGACTTCAAAGATGACTTCAAATTTGTCTTTACTGGTCAATTCGATTTCCGCAATGGCCGTATTCAGAACCTCAATCGATGCCAGGATCTCCGACTTTTGGGAATTAATGAAGGCGCTGCGCTGTGTAAGTTCCTCATATTCTTGCATCGCCATAAGGTTCACAGGGCCGATGTTTTCTATTTTACCGCGTAATTGTGAACACTGCCGTCCAGCCTTGTCGAGGTTGAAATCTTCGTCTTTGACAAACGGAATAGATGTCAGATCCAACTGATATTTTTCGGTGGCTTGAGTCACATTCGACTCTATGGCAAACCTAAGCCGCTCAGCCTCCATGTTTTTGTCATTAAGGACTTTTTGGAGGCGTGCTTGAGCCTCGCGACACTCGCGCAGTCTGGCATCAACAACCTTCAGTTCCTCATGGACTCCGGCATTGACCTCACGCTTTTCATTAATCTTTTCCTGGAGCTCATCGCGCTGGACCAGCAAGACTTCGATGTCGGATTCTGCTCGCTTGTGAGCAAGGCGTGACTCGTCGATCTCAGAGGCAAGCCTTGATTGCTCTTCATAGCGTCTTGTCAGCTTGTTTTGCGCAAGCTCAAGCTGCGCCTGTGAATGCCTGCGATTTTCGCGAAGTTGCTGTGCTTTGGCCTCTGACCGCGCCAGGTCAACCTGACGTTGCTGGTTTTGACGCATGATTTCTTCGCGGCGCTCATCGACCGAGGAGAACTCCTCACGTAGCTGCGCCGATTCGTCCACGGCGACTTGACGCTCTTTTTCAAGGGATTGCCGCGCGTCAAACAGGCTTTCCATTTCTTCCATGTACTGGCGGTCTTGTTCGTTGTGTGCGGCGACCACCTCTCTTGCCTGCCGAGCGAGATCTGTTTTGTTTTCAGCAGTTTGGCGGGCGGACTGTAATTCCGCCATCACGCCAAGGACCTCTTTGTTTTGGCCCTGTAATTTTGTATCGATGTCGCCAACAATTTGGCGATTTTCGTTGATACGAATCTCGAGCTCATCAATGGTGGCCTGACTGTGGCCCAATGTTCGTTCAAAGTTCTTGAGTTCTTTGGCAAGAGTTTCTTGCTCCGCTTTGCGCGACAGAATACCTCCTGTCCCTGTGCCGGCAATGTAGAAATGACTATCGCCGTGAATCAAGAGGCCTTGGGGCGTAAACACAATAAGACCTTCGGGGATTGCGTCGAGAGTTCCTCGATCCATTTGCAGGACCTGCAGCAAAAACACCCTCTCGGCCAGCGCCTTAATTTCAGGGGCTGCCTTTGAAGTATTCAAAAACTGGGTCATGGGCTCTGCGCCAAATTTCGACGCCCATTCGGTGGCAGCGGATGTGACGGGGGTTTGGTCATGATGAAGCAGTAGCACGGGCATGCCGCCGACGTTATGGCGCTGGCACATCCTTACGAGATCTGACACGCGGTCAGGATTGGTGATAACGAGTCGTTCACTCCAGTTTTCGAAGGCCGTGAGAACCTTTTTCGGTAGCTCTTGAGCTTGGTCATTAAAGGAAAGATGGTGTGCAATGAGTCCCAGTGAGACATCAGATAAATCACCCTCTTTCTCAGTCAAAGTACTCCAACTGGCAGCAACATCCGTAGCGCCGGCCACGAGCTCCTCGATGGAGGCCAGGCGAGCCTTGGTTTCATGATACTTTTCCTTGAACTGATCGCGGGTCGTTTGAGCCTCCTTCATCTTGGCATAACTTTGTGCCAAAATGCCTTCTCGCTCGTGTTTCTCGCGGATTTCTTTATCAAGTCCTTCTTGTTGACCCGCCGCTCTCTCCTCCCATTTAGCGACAGCCTCAAGTGCTTGGAAAGCCTCTGATTCAAGTAGATCAATGCGCTGTGTCTGGGTTTCGCGGTTTGCGCGAAGTTTTTCAAGCTCGCGACCGATGGACTCATGACGAATGCGGTTATTCTCCATGAGACGGTCGAGATGTTTGATTTCATCGTCAAATTCTGCAATCCGGGAGCGGAAGACGTTGGCAGACTCGTCAACGGAGTCCACCTCGTTTTGGAAGTCGGCAATCATGTCACGCAGGGCACTAGCCTCGGCTTCTGCGGTTGAAAGCTCACTTTCGCAACGGGCAACCTGTTCTTCGAGGGTTTTTAGGTGTTGGCTTTCCTCAGACAGTTCCCTGTCGATGTCGGCCAGACGCTGCTCGTTATGATTCACTCGGGTGAGGCTACTATGAATGAGTGCCTCAGAACGCGCGATGCTCTCGCGAATGACGGTAAATTGTTCATTGAGGATAGCAAGCTCAGGGTCGGCCTCTGAAAGGATTTGTTGTAGCTCTTCATTCCTTGCCTCCCAAGTGGCGAGGCTTGAGATGTTGTCAATTTCCTTGTTCTGCTCGGCGACCATTTGTTCTTCGATGGCGGTCAGTTTTTCTCGGAAAAAATGATAGTTGTGACTGAGCAGTTTCAGCTCAAGTTCACGCAATTCGTCAGACAGTTCCTTCCATATTTTCGCTTTTTCCACCTGTGTTTCGAGGCCGTTTTTCTGCTTCTCAACCTCTTTTAGAATGTCATCGACGCGCGAAAGATTCAGATTGGTTTCCTCGAGTTTTTTTTGCGCCTCGATTTTGCGTTGCTTGTAAATGAGTGTGCCTGCGGCCTCCTCAAGAATTTCCCGGACATCCTCTGGCTTGGCATTGAGAATGCGGTCGACTTGTCCCTGTTGAATCATCGAATAACTGCGCCCGCCGAGACCCGTCAGAGCAAAAAACTGGACGATATCCTTGAGACGGCATGGTTTGCGGTTGATGAAATATTCACGCTCTCCATCGGCGTAGAGACGGCGGCCCAGGGTAATTTCTGGTTCGTGACGGTATTCAGGTGGGCAAACGCCCGTGTCTTCGGTGTTGTCAAAGGTCAAAGCCACTTCCGCCATCGTCAGAGCCTTACGCTTGTCGGAACCGGCAAAAATGATATCAAGTGCTTTCTCGCCACGAAGGTTTTTGGCGTTCTGTTCACCCATCACCCATCGTACAGAGTCGATCACGTTACTTTTTCCAGAACCGTTTGGTCCGACGATCCCCGTGATGCCCTTATCAAATGTTAATACCACCTTATCCGCAAAGGACTTAAAGCCGTGGATGGTCAAACGTTTCAAATGCATAATGCGATCTCCCGTCGTGGGCGTTCAACACCTGAAACCAAGGTTGTTCAGGTTTTAATCAGTTTTACTGTCACTGGATGGTTGCTGCTCGTTCCGTTATACCAACGCCAGGGGTGACGTCCAAGAGAATTAACGAACTTCCGTAAAAGTTGGCTGCCATGGCGCGCCCAGAGGACGTGAGTGCAATCTGGTAATAGGTTTTCGTGCTGGAGGTGCTACTGATCTCGGCAAACCAGCTGTTTTCACCAATAACCTTGGTAGCTAATGAAAAATAACCCTGTCCAGGCCAGCTCACAAAATCGCGAAAGTGATTGACCACCAGCACCTGTTTGCCCTGAATGGTCGCTAATTCAAAGTCCCCGGGGTACGGGCGGCTGCCGGCTCCTGAATCACTCTTAAATCCATAAACGCGCTCAAAGGTCAAAACCTCACTCGTTGGCAGTGTGGTCGATTTGAGATCGCCAGTGATGCGCACGCGGATCACGTTGTTGGCGTGCTGAGAACCGCCGTGTTGGGGCTCTGAGCTGCCCCTTTGGGAGAGATAAAACACATCGGAACTGGCAGGATCTGATTTTGCGTCCCAAAAATTGGTACGGTAGTAGCGTCTATTGGCATTATCTGCGGTCGCCGGCATGTCAAGCGTGCCATCCGCGTTTGCAAGATTAAAATAGATCCAGTGAAGGTCTGCGAGAGATTCTTTGAACTCCTTGGCAGGCCATCCGCTGTTATGACCCTCTTTAAGATCGTACACGGCAAACTGATAGAGACCACGCCGGGCTTTGTTGGAGCGCTCAGCGCGTGTTTTTTCCCAGATGTCTGGGATCTCGTTGGCAACATCGGTTTTAGTGCCATCTTGCTCACTGTAGGTTTCACTGTCTAGCAGTTGCCCATCACCCCAAGTTTGATCGCCCATGTCCGTGGGAAATGCGAGGAGGAGATCTTTGCTGGTATCAATGTGTAAGGCTCTGCGAGCACCCGGGTACGTTCTCACTAAATTCAGAGTGGAATTAGACAAAGGCGATGTCAGATCGCCTGCCATGATATTGCCGTTAGAGCAGGAGACGACCCAGTAAGAATAATTTGCTTTTGCCAACGCATTGACGGGGTTGCATTGAGCTGGTTCAAATGTTTTTGCGAGCACAGGTAGCTGCGGTGTCGAGATGTCAAATAGAAGGATTTGCGACGGTGTTTCGCCAGAATTGGAGATGGTCACAATCAAGGTTTGACCCGCTACTGTGAGGCTGCGCCCCAGTCGTGGCACGGGAATGGTATGAATCCTTTGACCGTCGAGATCTACAACAGAGATCGAGCCTTGATTGTAGTCGCGCGGATAGTCGCTATTTAGTGCGTAAAAATATTGCTCGGTGGTGTCTACGGCGACGTCGATGGGGTTTGCGATTTTGTCGCCGAGCGGCGGAAATTTTTCGTTCTTTTTGCACTGGGTGAGCAGCCCTGTTGCGGCCAACGTGAGTAAAAGAGCAAGACGCATCGTCAACATGTCCTTACCAAGAAGTGGTTCATCATGTGTTCAATAAAAAGGCATAAGAGAGATTATCTTGCACGATATCTTGAGAAAAAGACAGAAAACATATGAAAATATCGAAAAATCAGACGTTTAAGACGCCTCCTTTGGCTCTCAACTTGTCTGCGGAAGATATTTTTAGGCGGGGGCGTGGTTTTTGTTGTGCCCCTTGAGGGGCCTGGGGTATGAGTGAAGGATCTCTGCTGTGACAAACCGTTAGATGTTTTTTAGGTACCTTTCAATCTAGTGAAGTTAGTCCAGTGAGTTTCAGTTGGGTTTGAGTTAGTTAGTTAGTT
>JBILMN010000011.1:0-45461 GCA_044375465.1 Oligoflexales bacterium
GTCCGTGTTTGGCGTTTTGCCTAAAAGCGGCAAGGAGGGCGCTGCTACTAAGGCGTTGCCCTAAAAAGCACGGTTGGACGATGCTTTTGTACGTTATCCTAGCTCCCAGGAGCAGATCGAGTGATGAGTCTAAGCGTAACGCGATCGGGAATCGTTTCAGCTTAAATTATCGGTACAAAGCCGAAGGATTTGTTTAGCCGGCAGATTTCTTGGACACAATCTTCTTTGGAGGTAGCGATACCATCTGCCTCGATGATTTTTGCTCTAGTTTCTGGAAATCATTAATGATCTCGTCCCAGCTGTCGTGAAATTTTGTTTGATGTTGAGTACGTATTTCCCTTACTTCATCTACAATTGGATCCTTCATGGTTCAGATTCCTCCTTTGGGTTTTTGAGGCAATTCTTCGGGTGTACAAATAATCGGGCATTCATAACCGTTTGCTTCAATTTCTTTGATTATTTTGCGTCGAATCGAAGCGTTGGCAATATGCGTACAATTCCAGGTCATTAAAAAGTCCATACCATTGACTGCGGCAAGTGCTATATGCAAGGCGTCTTCTTTTGCTACTGCCGTCACGGCATCGGATTTGATCAAAAATTTCGCTAGGTCTATGGCAAAGTCTGAGAGAATTAGACCAGGGATATCGCGGATCATTTCCATTCTTCGTTTGGCAGCTTACTGATCACCTGCCATCGCCTCACTTTCAGTTAGTATGTGCATTTCATGACGTTTTTTGCGCTGGATCGGCTGATATCTGGCTCACGTCGTGCTGCAAATGCGGTTGGCAGCGGCGTGACCCGATAAGAATGCACCTTCAATTTTGGGGCCGCCAAATGCCTCGCCAGCAAACAAAATCCTTGGACCTTTCTTACCGCCGTGTTGCCATTCAAGATAAGGCTCGTTGAGCGTGGTTTGAGGAGATGCATAGCGCCAACGCTGAACGTCAAAGGTCGATGGTCGGGATACTTTTTTGAGCCCAAATAATTGTTTGAGCTGATGACAGATAAAATCGGCGATCACGGCATCGTGGGCGGTGAACATGCCGCGGCTGGCCTCCGGTGCGAGGTGAACGGTCAAGGCGGCTTTGGATGTCGCCAATCCTTTGGAATGGTTATCAGCCAGAAAGCATATCACTTCGGTAGGACTTTGGATCGGCAACTCGGTAAGCGGCAACTCCTCGGCTGCAAAAAAACCCATCAAGGCAACACAAGGGTCGTAGACGATACTGGTCAATGTTTGCTTGATGCTTGCAAATGAATGGCCGTCTCCAATGGTTGCAATCAATTCTAAGGCCTGCGGAGCGGGTGCAGTGATGACCAAGTTGCGAGCCTTGACGGTAAATCCATCATCTGCTTGGATGAAAATGGCGTCGTCTGCAAGGGTGAGTCTGGTGATTTTTCTGTTCAGGATCAACTGATCATCACGAAGTTTTGAACCTAGGTGTTTGGCGATCTGATTCATCCCGCCAACACCAATGAACCTTGAATGACCATCTTGAGCTATGGGAGCGTGGCTATGGTGGGTGTCTTGCCGGCAAAAATGTTGGTTGAATCCTTTCGTCCACTCACGCACAAGGCCTGCTTGCAACCAAGAATCAACCGATGATTGAAAGATGGGGCTACGTACCGTAAAAAACTGTGCGCCGTGATCAAATTTTTGACCGTCTACGCGGCGGGTGGCAAGTCGGCCGCCGACCGATCGGCCTTTGTCGATCAAGATCCATGATTTTACCCCATGGCGTTCAAGCTCTTGGGCCATCGTGAGCCCGCATATGCCGGCGCCTAAAATCGCGATGTCGATCGTTTGAGTGCTTTCTTCGGACGGCAAATCAATGGGCATATGGGTACCAACTTTAGGTCTACGAAAAATGCCGGCTTGTGACCAACAGCACAAGCCGGCTTGAATTTAGTCTTATACGGACGTTACTGTGCTGAGACTTCAAAGTAAAGCGCGGCGTCACCGGGTGTTGATGCCAAGCGGTTGCAGCCTTGTTTGGACCATGCAAATCCGCCGTCACCCCAATTGGTGCCCCACGAGTTGCCAATCAAGAATTCGTACCCGCCATTGGGGGCCGGGCGGTAGCCAGCAAGTGTGACCATATGGTTGATACGGCCATTGCTACAGGTTTTAATGCGTCCGTTGGCATCAGGGGAGAACGCGTTCCCAGCAGCGACGGTTACAGCAATCACACCGTGATCGACGATCGCCTGACGCAGCTCATCCACTGATGGTGCTCGGCCGGGTGCGCCGACCATGGACCATGTTGTCGCTTTGGCGTGTTTTTTGCCGCTGCAGGCATACCGGGAGCTTGCGCGGTACGGGCATAGATCTTCGGTAGTGACGCCTTTTGCGACCTCAAATCGACCGTCCATAAATCCGCCATTACAGCCAAATGAATTGCGGTCGTTGACCAAAGGATCTTGCTCTGCGAGGTTTAAAACATCTGCAACATCACGACCAGAGAGTATCAGTGCTGCCTCCATCGCTTTCGTTCGTGCGAAAGCCCAGCAAGAGCCGCATTGACCCTGATTTTTAATGGGTGTCACCAGCCCATGCTCACGGGCATCATAGGAATCTGGTAGATCACTGCGAATCTCGACGTCTTGCCGGTAATTTGCAGGTAGGTTGATGGGACGTGGTAGAAGTCCCGTGTGATACATCACGCCGTTGATCTCGACGCTGTTTGCCCATGATGATCCGCTCGTCGCAAGTAACCAGGCACCAAAAATAAATTTACGCATACAAAAAATCCCCCTCTTGTGTTGTTGATTCTGCTTCAATTATAGAGGTCAGAAATTTTGCAAAACAATTGAGTCAATTTTGACTTGCGATGAAAAGACGGACGTAAACTTCGCGCAATCATCAAGTTAGAATGGTCTCGATGAAGGCATTAGATTTTTTGATGCGCAAAAAAACACGGTGATCATGCGCATATGTCAATTTTTTGGCGTTTTTTGCGGAGAAATCAGGTGGCCTTGATAAAGGCCAAAGCGTCATCGGGGATCTCAGCGTAGCGGTAAATTCCTTGGCTACGATACTCAGGGCTCATGATGATATTGTTGAATTTCCGCTGAAACTCGGCTTTGCTCATTTGAAAAGTCCCGCGGCCTTCGATGACCACCGCAAACACATCATTGGCGCTGAGGCTTTCAATCTTGTGGCGGTAGAACACCAACGTGTCAGAACTCCACTGCACTTTGGGACGTCGTCCAGTTGAGGACGTTGATTTGTCGATGATTCCTTCTTTGCGACTGGACCCTGCACGCGGCTTGGGCGCCGCTGTTTTGCCGGAGGCTGGCGACTGACTTGAGCGGGCGGCGCGTTGAAGACGTTTTTTCTCTTCAAACGCAAAGCGCTCGTGCTCCCATTTTTCAAGCTTGATCATCTGTTCAGGGGAAAAATAATTTTGGTACTCAGCTTGGACGACGGTTTTCGGTTCGTCCATTTTGAAGATCACCGTCGGCACATCTAAAATCTCGCCAGGTGGGTTGATCACCTTGACTTTGCCCTCTTCGCCGCCGTCCCAGTCAAGCACGATAAAGTGTTTTCCCGTGCGTTCGTTGACCAGTGCTTCGACAGAATGCGGCAGTGCCATAGTTTTGCGCCCTTTATGCTCACGTTCGATGGAGCTGTGCAGTCTACCCTAAGAGGTCTGGACAATCACGCGGGAATTCCCTAAAACTCTCGCATCCTCGTCTCGTGTCGATTTGCGCAACCATGGATTGGTATTGGGTCCGTTACTTAAATTGAAATACCAGTAATCATTGATGAAAAGTGTCTATATTCGGCCGTGCGATCATGTCTGAAAGGATCAGGTTCCATGTACGACATCACAAACCAAAAGAAGTGGGGCATCATTGGCGATGGTCAACTTGCGCGCATGTTAGCCCTTGAGGGCTATCCCCTTGGTGTCCGCAGCGTGATTTTGACAGGCGATGCCTCAAGCCCGGCAGGACAAGTGAGCCCTTTGATTGTCCGTGGTCACGTCGAGAGTCGTGATGATCTCCATGCATTACTGAGCCAGGTGGATGGTGCGATCATTGAAAGCGAATTCGTCAATTGTGATGCTTTGGAGGCTACGGGACTGGCGAGCAAAGTGGTGCCCAGCGTCGGTGTCATTCGTACGCTGCAAAATAAACTCGAACAGAAGAGACTCTTGAACTCCCTGGCGATCCCCTCGTCAAAACTCATAGAGCGCAAGTTTACAGACGACCAAGAGTGGCTAAGTTCCTTGGGCAGAGAGCCCGTGGTGATCAAGTTTTCGACTTATGGCTATGATGGCAAGGGCGTTCATGTGTTTGATCCGACATCCTCGGATGCCAGAGTTGCGGCGGAGGACTTTTTGCTGCTCGCTAGGAAGCGGCGCATTGAGGTCTATGCGGAAGCATTTGTTGATTACGAAAAAGAGCTGGCAATGGTTGCCGTGCGACGACGTGACGGAGAGATTCAAACATGGCCACTGGTCGTTTCTGAGCAAAAATCTGGGATTTGCGACCGCGTGACAGGCCCAGCGGTTCATCTGGGGATTGAGGCACGCCTTGAAGCTGAGGCCAAGATTATCTGTGAAAAGATTGGCGCGCATTTGGGTCTGGTGGGAGTGTTTGCGGTGGAATTTTTTCTCACCAAAGATCAAAAACTACTCGTCAACGAAATTGCGCCGCGTGTGCATAATAGCGGGCATTTTACGCAGAATGCTGGTTGTGCCTCGCAATTCGAAAATCACTGGCGGGCAGTGTTGGATTTGTCGCTAGCCTCTACAGATACGATGCCGTTCTTTGCCATGCAAAATATTCTCGGTCCATCAGACATCACCTCCAAAGACTGTGCCGTGGCGCCAAAGCCCTCAGATAGAGCCCATGTCCACTGGTACGGAAAAAGAGGACTCTCGCCTGGGCGAAAATTAGGCCACATCAATGGCGCCTGTCACGACATCAATCAAAAAGGTGAAGTTATGCACGCTCTTCAGACCACCCTCGCGCGATGGACGGACACTCAACGACAAATATTCAACAAAAATCAGACATCAACTCCATCTCTCACCACAGGAGACTCAAGTCATGACCCCTAAAAAATCAAAGTCTAGCGTACGAAAAGGGTCGAAGGTTGGCGCAGCAGCGAAGCCAGCGCGCGGTTCCAAAGACCTCCCCATTGTTGGGATCGTGATGGGTAGTGATAGTGACCTGGTTTGGATGGAGCAGGCGGCTGACGCCTTGGATCATTTTGGAATCCCCTACGAACTGCGGATTGTCTCTGCGCACCGAACTCCTGAACTTGTGATGGCTTACGGTGGAGCGGCGAAATCGCGGGGTATTCGAGTCATTATCGCAGGCGCGGGCGGAGCAGCGCATTTGCCTGGTATGGTTGCCGCTCATACGACATTGCCGGTCATTGGCGTTCCGTGTCCGGTCGGTCCCATGCAGGGAGAGGACGCTTTGTGGTCGATCGTGCAGATGCCTAAGGGTGTCCCGGTTGCGACCATGGCCATTGGCGGTGGTTGGAATGCGGGGATTCTCGCAGCACAGATGCTCGCTATCGGTGCCAATGATTTTTCAGGAAGTATTTCCGTGGGATTAGCAGAACACAAGTTGGAGATGGAGCAAACCGTTGCTAGAATGAACGATAGACTTACCTAAAGGCCTCTTAGGAGAACATTTGGTCAGAAACTCTGAAACCATCATCGCTTTGACGGGTCTGGTAATCGTCCAGATTTTATTTGGGCTGAACTTTGTCTCCTCGAAGATGGTGGTCACTCACATCAAGCCGATCACGTTTGCAAGCCTGCGGTTCCTCATGGCGGGCGCGACCCTCTATGTTTTTTCGGTTGCCGAACACCGATCGTTACGGCCTCAAATTAAGGGCGTTAGGACCTGGAGGTTGCTGATCGGCCTTAGTATTTTGGGTATTGCTGTGAGTCAGTCGCTTTTTTTGTGGGGCTTAAAGCACTCCACATCGACCAATACGGCTATCTTGAGCACCAGTATACCGATATTCACCTTGTTTATCGTTTGGCTCAGGGGGCAGGCGCAATTAACGTGGCATGAAATCACTGGGTTTGTCATCGCATTGATCGCGTTATTGGTTTTCTATGATGTCCGCAATGTTTCCTTTGGCTCCGGCACGTTGTCAGGAGATGTCGCAATCCTGGTGAGCTGTTTTTTGATGGCTGCGTACATTAGTTTTTGTAAAGATTTGTTTGCGCAGACGTCCCTGCTTTGGGGCACGACCATGCTGTTTTTGATCGGTGGTATCGTTATGCTGCCGTCAGCAATCCTGGATATTTCCGTCATGCAAGACGTACCGCCTGTGAGTTTTATTTATGCGTTTTTATACTCGGTCTTTGGCGCGACTTTGGTGACGTATTTTTTGAATAACTGGGCCTACCGGCATGTCAGCCCGTCCATGATTTCACTGTTTATTTATCTGCAACCTGTGGCAGCGGCCATTGCCGCTTTTGAGATTTTCGGAGAGACTTTGGTCCCTCGGAAAATCATGGCTGGAGTTTTGATTTTTGTTGGGATGGCGTTTGCGGTGAGTGGTCCGGTACTGAAATCACTCAAAAAAGCGTAACGAATGGAAAGCCGACAGAAATACCCCATGCCTGCACAAACCTGTCCTTGCGTCGCCAGCTGAGATAGTTCCACTCCCCAAAAGTCCGTTTACCGAAGCGAAGCCAGACATTTCGGTAATCCTCCTGCATGGACGTCGGCAAAAACATGCCATAGACGAGATTGTAGTTTTGCATGCCAAAAGCGTGGCGGTATGTCAGTTCTATGCCTTGTGGAAAGATAATCATATTATCGAGTTTTCCTTTGGATTTATGCCGGAACTCCACGCCCTGAAACCCAAGATTCAGCGACAAGAGAATGCGCCGGTCAAAGGCTGCGCCGACATCGTAGGCATAATAAAATCCAAAATTATTGAAAAGTGTCTCCTGCTGAAAGTAAGCCTCAAAAAATCGGATTGAGTTCGTATCACTAAGATCGAATTTCCCGTAGAGCATGATGGATGGTGCCAATAGCCCTGGAGTCTCATCCTTGCCCTCCCGGCTGGACAAAACATAAGGCCCGAGTCCAAGAGCTGTCTTAATGCGAGGAAGATGCTCAGGAACGTTGGCCTTGATCTCCATGATCCGCTCCTGACCATTACGGTCCTTGACGGTAAACCTGGCAGGCATATTGGGTTGCAGGGTCAAGACATAAGGGGGCTCTGAGTCGTCCAAAAGGCGGTAATTTGGCGCCGCCCATCGGACTTCCAAGGTGCCTTTTTCATTGCCAAAAACTCCATGCCTCGACATGAAACAGCCAGCCGACAGATAGTCGTTTTCGATGCCAGTGATCTGCAGGTCACTACTGGCGCAACTGTAGTCGATCACCTGTTTTTTGACTTTGCCCTTCGCATCAACGGTGAAGCCGATGCTGCCCTGATAATCGCCTTTCACGATGACATCAATCGTTCCAGGAAAAAATAGCGGAATAAATAACTCGATGTAGGCTTGGCCATTCCTATCTTGGGTTACAAATGACTTGCCTTGATACTGAAGAATCAAGTCTTTGGGATTCAATTTGAGCGTGAGCTGGAAGCGGGCTCTAGGGATTAAGAGTACAGAATCCATGCGCACCCACTGCACACTTTTTTCGACAAATTTTGCTTCTGCAATCAGCTCTGGAATATCCGTTTCGACTTTGACCTGGGACAGAGAGATGGGGACACGATCTTCACCAAACGTGACGGGCCCTAATGTCAGGGCATTCATGGTGGATTCCTGGGCGAAGGCGAGACTTGAAATCACGCCGAGCGAGGCAACGATCAGCGTTGTCAGATTTCGAGCCGAAAATATTTTCATGTTTGATGCTCATTATGGTGCTGATGTCTGATGCGTGCATCCTCGACGATGTAAACGACGGTTTGTGCAATGTGGCAAGCGATGTCTGCGATGCTTTCAAGTTTATTGGCCATCAGTATCATGTGAATACCCATTTCTATATCCAATCCACCGGATCGAACTTTATCGATAACCATTTTGTAGGCTTGATCCTGAAGTGCATCCACGAGATCATCCATCGCAGGGACTGATTTGGCCAATTTAGTGTCGCGATTACTGACCGCCGTTACGGATCGTTCATAAACCGAGAAGGCCTTTGTCGTCATATCCTGCAGGAGATGCCACCCTTCGGGAAAATCGTTACGAAGCTCTCGCGTATCGATGGCATGTCGCGCCACGTACTCAATGCAATCACCGATGCGTTCGAGCGCTGACGCTACGTCAATGGCGCCAAACATAAATCTAAGACTGGCTCCCATGGGTGCTCGATTGGCAACGAACATCATCGATAGATCATCAAGATCAAGCTCAATGGCATCGACCCTTTCGTCCCCAGCGACGATCGACTTCAAAAGGGTGAAATCTGCGCCATCCAGGCCCCGCTTGAGTCCGACAAATTGCTGCATCACCGTTTGCATCAACTCTTCGAGTTTGCCACTGATGGCCTGAAGTTCGCGCTCTCCCGCGGATTTTTGTGGCATGTCAACGACTCCTCAAAGCATGGCTCAACAATTTTTTGCATGTTGAAGTTACTGAAAATAGTATATTTTTTGCCTTGTTTTTTTGCAATGGTGGAGGTTTGGTATAGAGCGTACCATAAACCGATGTTAAGGCGTTGGCCTTGAAGCCTTAGAACGAAAGCTTAATTTATGAACAGCACCCCTCACAATTCCCTTATTTCAACGAACTTCACGGGCCCGTCTACCGATCCTTTGGTCTTCGAGGGTCTGGCTCAGGCGATCGCCATGTTCTTGGAGGGGCCGGTATCAAGCACTTTGGCGATTCATGCGGGTCACGTGCGACTGGTTGCGTTTGCAGATGGCGTCGCGCAGGTTCGCCTTGGGGGTGGCTGCCAGGGTTGTCCAAGCTCCCAGATCACTTTGTTCAACGTGGTTAGGACGCAGCTTCAAGACCGATTTGGCGACGGGGTTGTCATCGATGTTGTTCTGGTTTGAGGAAAGTGATGCCATTGGCCGTTGAACAGAGTAACTATTTTCAGATCCTACCCCAGCTGCGGTCCGATGCCCTGCGACTGGTCGATTTGCGCAGTCCTTCAGAGTTTGCCCTTGGGGCCATGCCGTATGCGACCAACGTGCCGCTATTCAGTGATCAGGAGCGAGCGGAGGTTGGAATCCTGTATAAGCAAGTCGGGGTGCTTGAAGCGACGCAGCGAGGTCTCGAAATTGTCGGCGAAAAAATCTCTTGGCTTATACAGCAATTATCTGAGCTGTCTGCCCCTCATCAACAGCTCGCCGTTCATTGTTGGCGCGGTGGCATGCGTAGCACAGCCGTGGCCAAGCTTTTGCAGTCGATCGATATCAAGCCATGGCTCATTCAAGGGGGCTATAAGTCCTATCGGCATCAAGTTCTAAGCCACATCGACAAGCTATCGACGCACAAACTTCTGGTTTTAAACGGTCGAACCGGGACCGGAAAAACTAAAATGCTCCGTGAACTCAATGAAGCGGGCCTGCCAACCATTGATTTTGAGGCGCTAGCATCGCACCGCGGAAGTGCTCTCGGTGATTTTAATTTGCAGAAGCCGCAGCCAACACAGCAAAATTTTGAAAATCTTTTGGCCAATGATTATGTCACCGTGAAATCAGATCCGGTCATTTTGATTGAGATCGAACAAGATATTGGGAGTATTCGCATGCCGCAGCATCTTCGCCGGCATATTTACGGATCGCCCATGGTCCTGATGGAGCGATCACTGGCGGATCGAATCAATCATCTGGAAAAGGAGTACACTGAGGGTTGGGATGCGGTCCATGAGGCACTTTTTACAGAGCGGATGCTGCTCCTGAAAAAACACCTTCAGGGACCAGTTTTCGCGGAAATTCAAGCAAATGTTGCTGCAAAAAAATTCAAAGATGCGATCAGGCTCCTCCTCCAACATCGTTACGATCGTTGCTACGACAAGGCAATCGCTCGACAACAGTGCCAGGTTGTCGCGACCGTTGATGTGAGCGATGACTGGAATGAAGCAAAGCAAATCATCGCACGACTCATAAACGGATCACGAGACCGTTAGACAGACGAGAAAACACAGTCGTCGGACAAACAATCCTATCAGGAAAAGGACGTCAGAAATGTTGTATTTTGATAGCTTTGGAGTGCGGTCTTTCTTTGGCCTTATATGCCAAAAAATACTGCTATTGACATTGATTCTAGCTTTCATGGCATCCACAGGATGGGCCGATGATGTCGACCAAAAGGAGTTGCTACCAGGTCCTGTGTCTGACGCAAACCGGCCGTTGCTCATGGGTAATTATTCATATGTGGACATTCTGATTCCTGGCAAACAAGGGGTCACGCTTGCGCTCAAAGCTTCCTCTGCCAAAACTTATGAATTGGAATATTTGACCGCAAGCGTGGCCGTGCCGTTTTTGGTCAAAGATCTTGGTTCATTTTCGGAAAAGAGATGGTCGCTTCTGTCGCGAAGATTTTTCTCAGAAGGTAGCTTTTCTGGCTATTTTGGCGTCGCTTGGAATTCAACGGAACTGTCCCTTGGTGATGGAACGATCTCAAAGTTGTCCGGTGGCGTCTATCCCGATATCAAACTACTAAAAATTGACACCCTGGGATTTAATATGGGTCTGGGCAATCGGTGGACTGTTTGGAAGGGTTTAAACTTAGGGGCGGATTGGGTAGGCTGGTCGCAGCCTGTTTTTATCATCAAAAAACAAACCCCGGCCCTGGACATGGCTACAAATGACGCAGAAAAACGCAACGTCGAAAAAGTTTTTGATGCCATGACCTACTTGCCCCGTTTTTATTTTTTGAAGTGTCAGCTCGGCTGGCAATTCTAATGAATGAGAAGTTTTTTGTCTTTTATAGGTCCAACGTTGCCAATGATTGCCGATCGCGGGAATTTGGTTCTGATCGTTGCCAAGGCGCGATCTGCTTGCTGCTCAGGTACGGCAAGCAAAATACCCCCAGAAGTCTGAGGGTCGACTGTTAACCAGCGTTCGGCAGGAGTTATGGAACCGAAATCGACTTCGTCTTGGACGTATTTCAGATTGGTACGATGAGCGCGGTTCAGTATTTCGGCTCGCAATAAATCCATGGCGCCTTCAAGTGCGGGCAAGGCGTTGACCTCGATATTCACAGACACACCACTGGCCCTCGCCATCTGGAGGACATGACCTGCGAGGCCAAATCCTGTGATATCTGTTGCGGCTGAGATGTCGAAGTCGCCTAAAATTTCAGGGACTCTGTTCAATGTGGTCATGCTCGTGATGGCGTCGCTCATGGATGCGGGAGTGCATTTTCCAAGCTTAATTCCAGATGTGATGGTTCCGGTACCCAATGGCTTCGTTAAAATTAACCGGTCGCCCTGCTTCAGGCTCGCATTGGACCAAATTTTTTGGGTGTTGACCATTCCTGTGACAGAAAAGCCCAGCTTCAACGTCTCATCGTCGATGCTGTGTCCACCAACCAGACAGGCTCCCGCCTCGTGAATTTTATCGATCGCGCCCTGCATGAGCGGCTTCAGTAAATCCATGGGTAGGGTTGAAGCCGGAAATGCCAGGATGGTCATCGCTGTTTTGGGCGTTCCGCCCATGGCATAAACGTCCGATATGGCGTTGGCGGCCGCAATCATCCCAAAGCTGTACGGATCGTCAACAATGGGTGTGAAAAAATCTAGAGTTTGCACCAGTGCTCTGCCGTCTCCGAGATCCCAGATGCCGGCATCATCCATGGTTGAAGCATCCACAAGGAGTTCCTGTGCCCGATGTAGCTGTAAACTTTGCAATACCCCACGTAATTCATCGGCTGGTAGTTTTGCGGCGCATCCACCCTTCTTAACGGTCTCTGTCAAACGGATATTTTCCAAGGTGCACTCCCCCTCTGCGACAAGTTCGCTGCAGAGGCACCATAATTTCCTCGTCGTCACTTGTCTATCATATTTCCCGCCATCATATTTCCCGCCATCATATTTCCTGGCAGATGTCCCGTTTGCTCTTTCTTGATCATTCTTGTCATTGACGGACACTGGTTCTTGCCATGGCTGACGATTGTATGAGCGTCGTTTATGTTTCAATGATGATAGGATGAATCGCTTGTAGTGATGTTGATGATGCGTCTTCATGGTCAGTTTTTACGGTCGGTTTTTACTGTCGGCGCACAGTGACCCGATGTCGCTTCCATTGCCAGTTTGCTGCTGCCAGAATCACAACTTTGGTGGAAAGGAACAAAACCGCAATGATTCATCTCATCGCCTGCGTCTTAGCATCAACAGTAGTGCTGGGCACATTAAAATTCGGTATGGTCGCGGTTCGCAACACAAGAGCACTGGCCATGACGAATTACAAGATGGAGTTTCGCGCTCATCAATGTGGCCGTGCGATTGCATTTATGAAAAACATCCAAGCCGCGGCGAAGCGCGTAAAGAAAACATCTCATCATCATCATCCTGATCCAGATCCTGCCCCTGATTCTCAGCATGAGCCAACGGATGCGGATTTGCGTGCTAAACAGCTCAACCAAAATCTGACTCTGCATTACGGGGACAGGTATGGATTCCAAGACATGGATTGTATCGAAAATTCAACGGGCGTCATTATCGCTAAAGCCTATCTGCTCAACGCCGACGAAGATGACCCCGAGACCGGCTATTATGCCTACCGCATTCAGAATCTTAGTGACGGGAGGTATCACTAATGGATGGTGTGATCGTGATGATGGGAGGTTGGTTGATTTTGGGGTCAATCTACATCTCAAATTTTCTCCTCCAAGAAAATAACCTCGCTTTGACGCCTTTATCTTACCATTCTCGGGCTTTGGACTGTCATGATTGGGTGGATATCATCTTTAATGGCAATGTCGATTCATCCCCGCCGCCGGAGTGTCTGCTTCCTGCACTAAGCAGTCATAAAATTGGTGATCAGACGTTTGAGAGTTTATTGGAGGATCTTGACCGATCTTCAGTCGAGGGGTATCGCTAATGCAGGTTTCAATCATGAGGACCGTTCTAACCCATGCGACATGCATTTTGACGGGATTTGCCATGGCCGCATGGTCATTGCCGCAGGTGAACGGTGCGAAGCAGCCTCGGGCCGTTTCCGGCGCGGATAAACCGGGATTTTGGGTGAGTCTTCCGGTGGCAGAGGTCTCCCTCCTCGATGAATTGATACCCTTTCGCGGTAAAAATATTCGTCTCGTTCGTGGCGCTAGCGATCAGAGCTGTATCGTCGATCATGCGCCGCTAAGACTCGATATCATGGAACGGTCTTTAGTTTTGGCCGGACCCCTCTCTGCATTGGAATCGTTTTATCTAAACATTCTTCCCCAAGACTTGCAGAACATCCATACGACGGAGTTCGGATCACCGACCACACTGCCGTCCTGCCGCTCAACGCCTAAAATCACCTACGGAGAATGATTTGATGAGACAACACACAAAGATGATTCGGTTCATCATGATGACGGTCCTCTGTAGTGCAATGGGAGTCAAGGCAGAGTCGATTTCCATGCATGTGGGAGAGCAGCGCGAGATCGAGCTACCGGGCGCAGCCAAAGTCCATGTGTCCCGTCGAGGGATCATTCATTTGGTATATATTGATCAGGCATTATGGCGGGTGACCGCCCTAAAGTCCGGAGTTGTGGCTATCGAAACCAAGAAGCCAGGCCCCATCAGTGAAACTTTGTATGTTGATGTGACCCCCCGGGTTCAAAGCAAAGATACAGGGCAGATCGTGGCGAAATCATCCATAGCATCCCCTGGGGCGTGTGCTGGGTCGCAAAATTCGGATTCTTTTGCATTGTCAGTGTTTGTGGAGTTGGTGGATAGCAATGATGGATCAACGAGTGGTGGAGGGCCAAAGGCAAACATTCAACTGCAAGGTCTACCACCGCCCGGGGTCGAAGCGTTGACGGCAAGCATGGCCATGACAGCGCAGCCGGAAAAATCGCATTTTGAGCGGACATTGATTGCCGATCCCGAAATTCTGGCAAGACCCTGCGAACCCGTCGATGTCAGTATGGGTGGAGAAGATATTTATCAGGTTACCGAAGCTAAAGGAGATCTAATGACCACTTGGAAGGAGCACGGTCTGAGACTCCACCTCGAGGTGATTCCAAAGGGAGAGCATACTGTGCTCATTCCGTTCTCGGTGGTCATGCGAACACCATCTCGCGGTCGTGGGGCCTATGGTTTAAGCGAGGTGCAGTCTGTGATTGCCACAAGGCCGGGAATCAGGACACTTGCCGCTACGGTTAACTTAAAATCCAAAACCTCCGCAGAACGATCATCCTGGTTTTTTAAGGATATCCCCATTATTGGGCCGTTGTTTGCGGGGTTTGAGGCGGGGACATCGACGTCAAAGCTTCTCATATCTTTACTAGTGAGATTGGCAGCAAAACCTGGAGGAATTCATGGTGAAAACTAGGATCTCAGAAAAAGGCGCATTCACAACGGTCTATTTATTTCAAAAAATTTTTTTGTAAACGACCATTGAGCTCAAGTATGACATGATGATTTATGGTTTTCGATCCTTTTTTGAGCGCAGCTCCTGTTGATCGCGATTTTCAACCACTGAATCTTTTAGCGTCTCATCATCTTCAACAGACACTCAATATGCAACTCGCCTGAAATTTTATGGTACAAACCCAGAAAGATCGATGTCATTGTCGTGTCACTCAAACGAGGCAAGAAAATCAGAGACGAGATCAGATCTATAGATCAATTCTATAGATCAGTTCTATAGATCAACACTCAGACCAAATCCATAGCTGTGGCCGACGTAGGTTAAACTCTCATCAGCGCTCGTCTGTCTACTCTCATAGGAGCCTTGGATGGACGTGGTCCAGAGCGGCGCCGTGCGAAAATGGATCCCCGCCGTGATTTTTGCGTCTGTCTCCGTGCCGCCTTGGTCCTTGAACCGCCGCGTCAAATGACGAGGGCCGAGTGTCACGACGGTCTGATCACTGATAGGCCATCTGGCATCGATTTCAAGTTGAGTCAGAGTGTGGTCATATTGATCCAAATCGCCTGTGCGGTAGTCGACACGCCCGTAGCCTATGTTCAGATTCAGACGCGGCTTTAAATTTGCATTGGAGCCCCACTGCCAGCCAACCAGTCCCATCAGATCGATGTGACTATGATCGCCCTCGCCTGTGAAACGATTTAAATCAAGGTCAAGTAGATCAGACCCACCTGGATTTGGATCCAGATATTTCGATGAATCGATGCCAAAAGACAAACCCAACCAATCGGGTCGTGACAGTATCGCAGACCATCCAAAATGGTCTCGTTGACGCTCAGAACCGGAGATCCCCGTGCCAAGGTGCAGCCCCACTTCCGCCGACCAGCCAGAATTTTCGGATTGACCGGCTTCAAAACTTGTCGTGACCTCATGGATCGAGGTCTGGCCGATGGCCATCGACGGTGGATAGGGTTTTACAAAGTTGTGTAGGCCTGAGATTTTGAAGACACCGTCCTTAGACACAGGCATATGAGCCCACCAAGTCCCGTCGATGGCGTACACCGTTGAGCGACTGCTAGTAGCTGACTGGGGCATGCCAGTTGTTTTTTTTGAATTGATGGGTAGCGCTTGTCCATCCATATAAAACTTCCCGCCAATCGTCCCGCCGCGTCGGCGGTTTGTGCGCCAATCCTGCACGGCATTCCAATTTGACTGCTGAAATTGTTGGTTTTCCCCGAAAATGGCTGCGGTCTCAAGCCATCTCAGCCGAGCTTGGGAGCGGTCAGCTTTGAGGGCTGCTTCAGCAGCCGATCGACCCAAGACATCAAGATCCGCAAAGCCTCGTCGCTCAGCAAGTTCATACCAGCTCAATGCTAACACCGGTTGTCCAAGGCTCTGATAACAATTGCCCAGCATGAATGCGGTCCATGCGGGGGAATGACTCTTGGATTCCATATGCTTGAAGTTCTGAAGTGCAGCGCGGATCATTCCCAGATCAAAAAGACAGTCTCCCATCGCCTGGTTGCTCGATTCACTCTCGCTAGAGCGAACGCCGCCCGCAGTCAAAAGATCCAAAACATCAGGACAGGTGTGTTGTTTGAGTGCGTCTGAGACTTTCTTTGTTAAAGCAGTCTCTGACAGCATTTGCTGCCATAGAATCCGCTCAGCCCGCCAGCGATCAGCGCCGAGTGTAGCCCCCTGAGAGGTCCACCAAGGCATCCAAGCGCTCAGCCAGACCCCCGGATCGCCGCTCGGTTCCAGGACATCAGCCTGTCCGACACAGGATCCCTCCGCAGATAGTGCCATGTGTCTTGCAAGTGCATGATTGACACTGGCAATGTCAGCAGGGTTGCAAATAAGTGAAACTTCGCTACCGGCAAAATTTTTTACAATCATTTTTCTGCCATTCGCCTTTACGGGGTCGATCTCTACCCCGATCAAAGCCGCACCAGTAGTACGAACTTCCACAGCGGCCAGGTAAGCCCTGGCAATTTGGTTGGAGGGATCTTCGGATTCAGTCTGACGAAAGATTGCTTTGCCTGATATGAGTTGGAACAGGGAGCCTTTCATGCGAAACGACGATGGAGCAGACAGTAACCATTGTCGCGGTGAGCCAACCTGACGGATGATCGCCTGCGATCCCGATGCAACACTATAGGTGAAACCATCCGTCATTTTTGACGGGGTTGTCAATCCGATCGGTTTATTGCCAGCGCTATCCTTGATTCCTGTGATCAGTCCCGCGCGCGGAACAATAACCCAGTCTCCCAAATTCATTTCGGCATATCCCTCTGTGGGACGCTTTGTCGCAGGCATGACCACCCGGGGAACGTGCAAAGGTTTTGCGTCTTCCGCACTGATGGCAACTGTTGCGACAGCTAATCCTTCATCATCACTGACAACCACCTCGTAACGATACTCGCCTGGCGTGAAAGTACTCGTGTCGATATCGCATCTGATTTTTTGACAGATGATCTGTCCCTCGCTCCACCATTCGATATGGTTTGCGCTCTCTGATGGCTGTGCCTCCAAGATCACCACGTCGCCCTTGGTGACCCTGATCGGACCCTGCGTCATTTCCGTGATGGCTGCTCCAAAAGATGGAAAAGATGACGCTGCTGATAGTGCAACGGACAACGTCGCGGTCATCCGCATCCAAAATCCAAACTGTCCGGGATTCATGGACGAAACTTCTTCTTGAGGGCTTTTTCAACGATCGCTGGTACGAGGCCAGAAATGTTGCCGCCGAGGGACGCCACTTCCTTCATCAAAGAGGAGCTGACGCCCGAGTATTTTTGCAAGCAGGGGACAAAAATTGTCTCGATCTCACCATTTAAATGATCGTTCATATGGGCCATTTGCATTTCGATGGCAAAGTCCTGCCCATCGCGCAAACCGCGGACGAGGACCGAGCATCGCTCTGCGCGGGCAAAATCTACAGTTAACCCAGCGTAAGATTTGAAAGAAACGTTCTTGATCCCTTTACAGGCGGATCGCAGGAGATCCATACGTTCATCAATGGTGAAGAGTCCTGGTTTTTTGGGGTTATGCCCGACACCAACGATCACATGACCAAACATGCCGGCTGCACGCATCACAATATCCAAATGCCCACTGGTGACTGGATCGAAACTACCAGCATAAAGAGCTCTTGTTCCCATAACGACGCGACCCTCCAAACAAGATTTTAACGTTTTTCCCATATGGTAATCAACGTGGTGCCGTAGGTTCTTTGTTTGAGTAAAGTAAGGTGATCTGGGTCAAACACCTCTGCGAGGATCACTCCAGGCTCCAAACTCGACTCGAGGGCAAAGATGCCCCCCGGCGCGATAACGCGGTAAAGGTCCTTGGCAGCCACCTGCAAAAATCCTGCGACACTCTCATAAGGAGGATCAGCCCATACGAGATCATAGGCCTCTGATAAAGCCGATTTTAGGTAGCCAGTGACATCCGCTTGCAAGGGTTCCCATGGGTCCAGGGGAATCTTTTGCCCTTTGGCACGTTGGGCCGCAGCCGTGACATTGCCTGCGAGGCACTTAAATGCGCCCGGTGCCGACTCAACAAAACGGGCTCCGCGGGCTCCACGACTGACCATCTCGATGCCAACGGCGCCACTACCGGCAAAAAGGTCCAGCAACCTGGCGTCAGGGATCCATGGCTGCAGCATATTGATCGCGGACTGCCGGACCCGCTCCCGGGTGGGACGGGTATCGAGACCCTCGGGGGTCAATATTTTCAAGCCTTTGCTCCAGCCAGACGAAATCTTCACGGACGTGGTCCCTCATAGGATAAAAAACTACCATAAAATCCGGGACGATTTATTATCGTGGTTGAACGCAATTTGCACTTGAAATTTCGCCTGTTTGCCTTATGAAGGATTTTCCTTTTTTAATTGATTTTATCCGGTCAACGACTCTTGCTTTTATCTCTCGCTTTCAAAGGACACAAAACCACATGAATATCCGTCAAATACAGGAAGCACGTGAACTTTACGGCATCGAGGGATGGGGGGCCGGTTATTTCGGCATCAATGATCAAGGTCATGTGGTCGCCAACCCCACCGGCGAGGAGCACATCAGCGTTTCACTTCCCGATGTGATGGAAGAGGTCCGCAAAAAAGGCCTTACGGCGCCCATCATTATTCGCTTCCCTCAAATCATCGAGGGACAGCTGGAACGTATGCATAGCTCCTTCAAAAACGCGATTGCCGACAGTCATTTCAAGGGGCGACACATGGGTGTTTTCCCGTTCAAGGTGAATCAGCGTCGTGAATTTATTGATGCCATTGTCTCCGCAGGCCGCAAGGTTGATTACGGCCTGGAAGTTGGCAGTAAAACCGAGTTTGTTGCAGCCCTCGGATACAAGCTCCAGGACAACGCGCTGATGGTTTGTAATGGTTTTAAGGACGCGGAATTCATCGAGATGGGATTCATGGCGAAAGCCATGGGTAAGAACGTCGTTATGGTTGTCGAGGGACCAGACGAACTCCAAATGATTATTGACCGCGCCGCTCACTACAAAGACTGCCCGGAAATCGGGCTTCGCGTGCGTCTTTATTCCAAAGGGTCCGGAAAGTGGGAAAAAAGCTCCGGTGAGCAATCAAAATTTGGACTGACGACCACCGAGGTGATCCACGCTCTGCAGATGCTTGAGAAGGCCAATCTTAAGCACAAGCTAGCGATGTTGCATTTCCACATTGGTAGCCAAATTACAGAGATCAAGCGTTTCAAAGGAGCTCTCAAAGAGGCAGCCCGTGTGTATTCCAAGGTCATCAAAATTGGTTTTCAACCCAAGTATCTCAACATCGGTGGTGGTGTGGGAGTTGATTACGACGGCAGTAAAACCAGCTTTGAATCCTCTGCAAATTACAGCCTTCAAGAATTTGCCAACGATGCCGTCTACGTATTGATGGAAGTGTGTGACAATGAAAATGTTCCACATCCAACCATTGTTACGGAGTCTGGTCGCGTGATCGCCGCCTACCACAGTGTCGTCGTCACCAATATCCGTGAAGTGCAAGGTGCCGACGTGAACATTGACGCCGATGACATTCTCGATCTGGAGCATATTGATCCAAGCGCCCACAAAGCGCTCAACGAGTTGCGCTATATTCTCAATAATATGAACCGCAAAAACTACGTGGAGTATTATCACGACTCGATCGTCTACCAAGAAGAGCTATTCACTCTGTTCAATCTTGGTTACCTTCAGCTTAAAGATCGGGCTGTTGCTGAAGAACTGTTCCATCGGATCTGTCGCAAGGCGCTCTATTTCTCAGGTTTTGAAAGACACACCCAGGAGGAATTCGAAAATCTGCAGAAGGTCATGGTTTCCAAGTACTTGGCCAACTTCTCCATATTCCAATCGATTCCTGACTCATGGTCTATCAACCAACTCTTCCCGGTGATGCCGCTCAGCCGCCACGATGAAAAACCTAACTTGAAAGCCACGATTGTGGATATCACCTGTGACTCGGATGGATGTCTGACGACGTTCATTGACAGAGCTGATACGAAGACGGTTCTTGAACTGCACCCGCCAAGCGATTCGCCCTACTACATTGGCTTCTTTCTCGTCGGGGCGTACCAAGAGTCACTTGCCAATGAGCACAATCTGTTTGGAGCAATTCACGAGGTTGAAGTCCATGTGAATCCTGAGGGTGAATGGGAGATCACGAAAATAACCCAGGGAGATCCCATCGACGAACTACTCGTCAGTCGTAATTATGACATTTCGGAAATTACGGATGCCTACTCAAAGCAGTTGGACGAAGCTGTTGCTAAGAAACGCGTGACAGCCGAGGAACGTACGAAAATTTACGATAAGCTCGTGCACTACTCAAAAGGATACCCCTACCTAGTTGAGGGTTGAGGCAGGAGACCAGGGGTTTGGGTTTTTTGACAACGAAAGGCCCAAATCTTGGTAAAATCGCCGTTCAGCACCGTTCAAAAAACGGCCATGGTTTCCCATTCATTTAAGAATCGTGCACAGTAGCCGATGACGTGACCATAGAGTGCAGATGATTTATCTGATGTGGTGAAGGAAGAGGCTATGGGTATTACAAGTCAAATCGCGCGTAACGGTGATTGGGAAAAGCTGAGCCTTTTTGGACCAATCAATGAAGATGCCGAGGTTCATCTTCCGAAATTGATCCAGGCGCTCGGTAAAAACGTGATCATCAATTTCAGTCAGGTTGAGTCAGTAAACTCTTGTGGTGTCAGGGCTTGGATCACTTTTATGAGGGATCTCGAAAAAGGTCGAAGCCTTATTTTCGAAGAGTGTACGCCAGAGATTGTCAGTCAAATCAATATGATTCCTAATTTTCGTGGCAAAGCTATCGTGCAGTCCGTTTATGGCGGCTACACCTGCCCTGCTTGCGGCAATCATCAAAAGCATTTGTTTGTGCGAGGGCAAAATCTTCCGGCTGCTGCTGCTGATGGCGGAGGAGAGATTGCTTGTTCCAAGTGCGGAAAGCCTACGGAGATGGATGAGATCGAAGAGGAGTTTTTTGCTTGGGTTGAATCCTGATCAGGATAACAGAAACTAGAACGCGAGTGTTAAGATGCAAGACATGAATTCAAAAATTTTGGAAGCCTTCAAACCTTACGAATCTTTTTGCAAGGCCATGCTTGACGCCTACGTTGTCATCAACGTGGAGGGCCAGGTACTCAAGACCAATGCTGCCGCTACTGCTGTCACCGGTATGACGGCGAAGCAGCTTTTGAAACTATCGTCTCTAAGTCAAGCGCTCACGATGAACATTAGCGACAAAGAGCTGACCATGAGTGAGATTATTACCAACATGGGACCCACGCGTATTGATGACATCAAAGGTCGGACATCGCAGGGAAGTGAACTGTATTTAACTCTTGGTTATTTCCCGTTCATTGAGAACGGTCAGGTGATAGGCGCGTTTATGCTGGTTCGCGATGTAACAGCCGAAACGCAACTCCAGGGAAAGTACAAAGACAAAGCGACAAAATCTGTAACAGATCCTCTCACCGGACTGTTTAATCGTGCTCATTTTGAAGAATATATGAATCAAGAAGAAACCCGAATTGCCAATCTTCCTGTGGGTAGCGACCATCGCAATCTCACGGTGATCATGGGTGATATCGATCATTTTAAGAAAATTAATGACAAATTTGGTCACCCAGCTGGTGACTATGTCATCAAAACCGTGGCACAAATTTTTATGAAAACAGTTCGCAAGACCGATATCGTTTGCCGCTACGGTGGTGAAGAGTTCTTAGTCATTCTACCTGCGAGCGACGCGGCGGGATGTCAAGTCGCCGCGGACAAGGTCCGAGCAGCGATTGAGGCTTATGAGTTTGAGTTTGACGGCACACGCATTCCGGTTACCATGTCGATGGGTGTCGCTCAACTGATGGTCGGAACAGAGACTGGCAAGGATACGATTGCCAGAGCTGATGCCGCACTTTATAGCTCCAAACAAAACGGTCGAAATCAGGTCAGCGTGCACACTGGAGCTGGAATTATCAATGGCATAATGGCGAAGGGCGCCGCCTGACTATTCGCATGTTCAGTGTAGGGTCGACGATCCAGATAGCAGTTCGTCTGCCATCGATTCCAGCTTAAGATTCAGAATTTGTCCACGTAGTTGCAATTCTATGCCGTCACAATCGTAAGTCGACCAATCTATGGTTAAATACGTGTCTTCCCCACCGGCGAGGAATTCCTGAACGTAAGAGTCCATAAAATCAAGCAAGAAATCGCGAGCCTCATGCTCTTTGAGATCCTGATCAGCGAAATTCATGCGACCCTCCATGGGATAATAGAAGGTCTTGTCCGCATCTCGCAGCAAAATACGGACTATGACCACTGGTCCGTCATGGGTTGTTGCAACCTCAAAATAACGCTTTCCAAGCCAGGATCCGTATTTGCTCTCTAGCGTTTCGGCGATGAGCTGATCACGTTCGTTGGTCAAGCCTATTTCAGAAGAAACTCCACTCATTGATGACCTCCACTGGCGAACATTGGAAATATTTTACGAATATCATTCATCGACTGCGTGAAGTCACCCGTGGTTTCCAACGGACGAAAGCGCGCCCTTTGTGCGCCGTCCGATGTGATAATCTCGGATTTTACCAAAGGGAATCGGTTGAAGATTCCTTTCAAGGTTTCAACCGACTCGAAATCAAGAACTCCCAAAAAGTCTCGGTCCAGATTCCATAGGACTGCGCCAAATTTTCCGGCGCGCCATTGGGATAAGATCTTCTGAGCTTTGGCTTCATTGATGGTCTTTAAACCATCAATAGCGGTCAAACGAATAGAATCTGCAAGCGATAATGCAAAACGGAATATGGTTTTAGGATATTCTGTAAACAAGATATCCACAGCCTTGACAAGATTTGCTCCTGAAAGGGTTTCAAGGCCGAAGCTGACAAGACATCGTCCCTGCGTCAAAAGGCTTTTGACGCCATTGATATCGTCAGGCTCTACACGACAGGCCGCCGCCAATGCATTGGCGAGAAACGCAAACCCTTGTTGTAAATTTTCAACGGCCTCACGATCTGCACGTCCAGACTCGGCTGCAAGCTCGATCACGCGATCAATGAATAGTTTACGGTCGTTGTTGGCGATGATGTGACTTTCGGAGGAGGTCTCGTCGGCGGTTTCATCTTTAGTTTCATCTGTAGTTTCAGGGATCGCGGACTTCCATTTTTCGTAAAGCGCCGCTCCATCAAATGATAGAAACAGCTCTCGACTTTCGTCGGCGGATACAAATCCATCTTCTTCGAGACGCGCATCTCTAAACTGCTTCAACAGCGCCTCCTGTTCATTTGGGGGGAGCATTGCCGCCATACCCAGAAGTGAATAAACGTATGCTGTGTCTTCACCTAAAGATGCACTGATGAGTGATGTCACAAATTCTGTGACGCGATCATCACCGCCCTTCACGCGCCACCACAATGTGTTACAGGGGAGCGCGGTAAACTGATCTTGTTCTTCTTGACCGAGCAGCTCAAAAGACTCTTCGTCTTTCATTTCAATGAACGGGTTTAACAGCGCGACTTGGTACTCTTCGTCTAGCTCCCTAAATCTCCGGTAAAGTTGCTCGGTCCCCGCCTGCCGAAATAGGTCTAGCCAGCGAATCGCCTGATGAATGGCCAGAGTGCCATCATGCCAAGCCTCATGATCGATGATCGAAACAAATTGTTCCTGTGACAGATAAGGCAGGACATCCAGAGCGTCCTCCGGCCCCTGAGTGACTAAGGCAACATACATATCTCGCCGCGGAACGGCCTGAATCGCAGCCTCAGGATCCTTGGACTCGAGCAGCGCACGGATGTCCACTGATGCCAGTAATTGTTTGTTTTTATTCGAGAATTGGCTTTGCCAAACGAGAGATTGCCAGCCTGTGTCCAGGGATTGAACGACGGCTTCTTCAGACAAACGACCGGTCATGCTTAAAATCCCCCAAAAATGAAGGGGTGTTTCTTACCAAATCAATCCTATTAATGCAACTTTTTTAAACACTTCTAAGAGGCTGTTTCATTTAACGATTCCCATCAAAGCGAGATCTGAGATATAACCCGGGGCTCAGAAGCCTTGCCCGGAGAGCCTGACACCGTGACTGAATACGGAAAACAAGTCATCGACACCAAAGGTAGCAGCGGATCGATCCCTTCGTTGGATCTTTCTGCTGACCCCAAGCGGCTTATTGAAGCTGCGATCGCTCCAGTGGCTGACAGTTTGAGCGTCTTGGATCCGCAGTTGATTGCACTCATTGAAGCGCAGACGACGTCCGCCAAACACATCATTTCCCACGTCTTTTCAGGTGGCGGAAAGCGCATCAGGCCGGCCTTGTTTTTTTTCGCGGGGCGTCTGGTTGATTACACAGGTCCACACTTGATGCCCATAGCAGCGGTTTGCGAATATGTTCATGCTGCCAGCCTGCTCCATGATGATGTGATTGATAACAGTACATTGCGGCGAGGAAAGCCAACGCCCAACACCATTTGGGGCGACGAATCGGCTGTCCTTGTCGGTGATTTGATTTATGCTCGCGCGAGTGAGCTGATGGCACAAACCGGTAGTCTTGAGATTGTAGCAATTTTCGCTCGTGCGATTCGACTGATGAGCGACGGAGAGTTGCTGCAGCTTGAGCATCTATTTAATCCTGCTATGCCCAAAGACGCATATTTGAAGATTATTGAGCACAAAACTGCCGTTCTGCTGGGCGCTGCGTGCCGTGCGCCGGCAGTGTTAGCTGGCGCCTCTCGTGACATTTGCGATGCTTTGGAAACATTTGGGCGGTGTGTAGGCTTTGCCTTCCAGTTGCTTGACGATGCCCTTGATTACGCGGGCACAGACCAGGCATTCGGCAAAAAAACTCTGGCCGATCTTCCTGAGGGGAAGGTGACCTTGCCCATCATCCTCCTTAAGGAAAAAGCGAGTTCCAACGAATGGTCCTTCGTCGAGTCCCTCATTCACGAGGAATCCATTAAAGATGAGGATATGCACCGCGTCCTTGATCTTGTGAATGACTACGATACTGCCGGACTGACACTTGAAATTGCGTCGACTTGGACAGACCGTGCGCTCAGAGCATTGGATATATTTCCGCAAAGCGACGCGAAATCTGATCTGGAGACCCTGGCCCGCAGTCTATTACTGCGACTTAGTTGAAATCGGAGCATCCTGACATTGATAAATTACAACGGAAGATCCGTGTCCCTTGATCATCTTATCGATTCGGAGGCAACATGGCGCCAATGGCAGATGCCCAACGGCTTGCGTTGTATCCATATTCCATTACCGAAAGGTGATCAGAGGTTTCAGATTACAACACTTATCGGCACCGGAAGTCGGCACGAACCAGGTCATCTTGCGGGCATCAGTCATTTGCTGGAACACATGATGTTTCGTGGCTCAAAGCGCTATCCTTCATTTGCTGACCTTAGCGTCGCTTTTGAAAGCTTGGGTGGTGAGTGGAATGCGGCGACCGGCCACGAGTATACCGAATTTTATTACAATGGGACGGCCGATAACCTTTCAGAGTCCATCAGTCTGTTTGCGGATTTTATGATTCGGCCGGAATTGAGTGACCTGGAAACAGAGCGTCGTATCGTGCAACGAGAACTTGAGGGCGAGTTGAACGAAAACGGCATCAGCACGGATCCTGACTATCATATCGCTACAAAAATATTCCCAGGCCAACCGATGGCAATGCCCATTATCGGGACAGCAGATACTTTGAAAAATATTTCTGAGGAGGATCTACGTTCTTGGTTCAAATCTCGCTATATCCCCGAAGACTCTGTGATTTGCGTGGTCGGGGGATCAAGCGATACCGTGAAACAAACCATTGAACAGCACTTCATTGAGTGGAAACCGGCCGTCGCGCCGATCAACAAGCCCAAGATTGCATCGAGTTTCAAAGGGCCTCATGCGTTTTGGGTCGAAAATAGCGATAATGAATATCAGGTTCAACTGAGTTTTTTGTGTGAAGGTACAGGATCCTCCAAAACTGCCGCCTATGAGTTACTCAGTCGTATCCTCTCCGATGGATTTAGTAGCCGGCTCACTCGAAGAATCCGTGAAGAGCTTGGGCTGGTCTACGATATCAGTTCAAGCCTGCATCAATACGATGGTTACGGACTTATGAACATCAATGCCAGTGTGCTGGGCGAAAATCTAAAATCGTTGTTCAAGGAAGTTTTTACGGTTCTTGACAGTTTAAAGTCGGGATCTGTCACGGGAGATGAACTTTCGCGACACAAAAGACGGGCCCGTGTCGACCTCGACATCACCACCGCTGAGCCGTCAGCTTTAGCCTGGCGAGCAAGCTGGGCTCTACTGTCTGCCACCGAGTTGAACTTGTCTCATTGGGCCAAGAACTACGAGCGTCTCAGTGCCGACGACTTGACTGAAACCGCTCGTGAGATTTTTAGACCAGAGAACCTTTGTGTCGTGGCACTTGGCCCCAAAGAAGGTGATGTTGCCGGAGATCTCGTAAAAATCACCCATCGATGGCACGGGCATTAAGGCTTTGACGCTCTCAATGTGCGCAGTGTCCGCCTTGCGTCGATCAGCATCATATGCGTCTCATATTGAATACGCGCCTCCCAGCTGGAGGCGCCGATTTCGACGATTTCTTCAATGTGACTCATAAACTCTTCTGACACGCACGCAAGACGCGCACACTCAGTCGGCCCCTGCCCTGTGCCTCTAAAACCATTGGCAATCGCTCGCAGGCGGTCTGGAAGTAAGTGGGTCAACCGTCGGTAGACTTGACGTGACTCGCGGGCCTCGGCACCAAACCGCTGGATCTGACGTACAAGCTGTTCATGCAGCATGCGAAGATTCAAAATGACTCCTCCAAGGCTTTGCGAGGGGAACATGCTCAGCCAAGATCCTAAACTAAACGTATTTTTGCGTCAGGACAAGCGATGTGCTACCAAAAAGACATCACCGCTGTCACCAAAAAGACACAGTTATTCTACCGAAACTATTGGGTTTTTTGGCGTAAAGACTGAGTTTTTGGGACGGCATGACCATTGCTTCGGAAGAGTTGACCACGCTTAGGGATGAGAATGTTAACGCTTCCAGGGATATCGAGGAGGCAAGCCGCAGTGTTCTTTGGTTTTGGGGAAGGAGACACATGGCGATCGAAGCGCTCAAGGATATATGGACGAGGTCCAAGCCTAAGATCCTCTTCGGTATGGTGACGCTGCTAGCGATCACGATGATCGCTGAACCAGCGATGTCCGGAGAGAAGACCACAACGGTCACCACTTACGTGGTTCGCACTCAGGAAGAGCGTGATCAAACGCGGTGGACGCTCACGGAATGGCTTCGGATCAAAGAGCGCATGCGACTCATGGATGTCTGGATAGCCATGTTCTCCGACCCCGCTAAAGATCGATTTTCGCCAGAACTCAACATTTCGATCTTGCAAACAAGCGCCAACATGCGCCGTAAGGTGGATAACATCACCACCGACGATGGAACGAGCCGAGGTCATACCGTCAAGGTTCAGGCTTGGATGACAAACTTGATTTCGGCAACCATCGGCATAAGATCCTTGAATGTTGACGTGGGATTTGAGGCGGGAGCGCGCGACAGCGGAATGCTCTCTACGAGTGTCGGACAAAGTTCTACCATTCTCATGAGCGCGAGCATTCCTGCTGAGCTGCCGTCGGCCAGAACGCGCTGGTATGCCCTGGATTTGCGTCTTTTTGGTAAACACATACAAGACACTTCGCTGGTGCTGAAATATGGACTCATGACCACGGAAAATTCCATTCAGTTACCTGGTACGGCATCCGCGCCGGAACTCTCAAAGCAATGGAATGCCACATCTGGTTCCGGTTCTATGGGTGGCATCGAGCTGCAGATCTACCTGACGCGTTGGCTAGGGATAGAGTCCAGCGCTCATCAATACCGGGTCACAACTGTCGCCTATGGAGATCACTCCTTGACGGGGACCTGGGGCGAGGCTCTTGGATTCGTAGAAATCGGTATTCTTCGTTTGCAGGGCGGAATCTATGAGGAACGATGGCATGCTGCATGGCCTGAAATCCAAACCGACACGCGTGAGCATGGCTATGTGGGAGGCATCAAGATGATGCTTTGATCTGAGGTGTGATCAGTTATGCAATGGGTCGTTGATCCCATTTCTTTGTCCACTTCAAGGCGTCACTGATGCCTTGCTCGATGGTCAATTCCGCACGCCAATTGATGAGCGTGCGAGCCAGATCACAACTTGCAAAACTTCCCGCCACATCGCCTGGCCTTGGTCCGGTCTCACGCTTATTGAGACTCTGGCCGTAAGCTCGCTCAAAAGCTGATACAAGCTCTTTAACCGTCACCCCGTTTCCGGTACCAAGATTGATCACTCGGTATTTGGGATTTTGTGCGTCGAAGGCTTGATCAAAATGTTCCACAGCATTGACATGGGCGCGCGCAAGGTCCCAGACATGGATATAATCACGGATTCCGCTACCGTCGCGCGTCGGCCACTGCGTGCCAGTGATCTCAAAGAGTGGAGATTTTCCAAGGGCCACGCTGACCATGCGACCTAACACGTGGGTCGGGGATTTAACATAGGCGCCGGATCGCATCGCCGGATCAGCACCGATCGGATTAAAATAACGCAAAGAGATACCGCGACCTGGATAAGCGTCGCAAAAATCTCGAAGGACCATTTCCATCATGAACTTTGTACGTGCATAGGGACTTGATGGATTTAACGGAGCGCTCTCATGGACTTTGAAGTCTTTGACAGTGTCGTAAATCGCCGCCGAGGAGCTGAATACAATACGCTCACACCCAACATCGCGGAGCGCCGCAAATAACTCTACGGATTTTGAGACGTTTTCGCGGTAGTAGGACTCCGGTTGTGCGACGCTTTCAGGAACCACAATCAAAGCGGCGCAGTGAATCGCAGCAAAAATGGGACCTTGCTCGCGAACAATACGTTGAATGAGTTGATGATCGGCAATGTCACCCTCATAAAAGAGACGGTCTTTGGTAAACTCGCGTCGTCCTTGGCAAAGATTATCAAGAATTACGGGCGTCCAACCGGCATCGATCAGCGCTGAACAGACTGTAGCGCCGATATAACCGGCCCCACCCGTGACGAGAACAAGCCCTTTGCCCTTTGATTGCCGCATTTTTGACCTGCGTGTAAAATAGTCTTTTAGTGATGAATTTCATCTCCGATTAGGTGAGAATGCCTGTCGTACTTTCTCAAGTCAAATAGAGTCTTTAGGGCTCCCTTTCGAGTTTCAGAGGTGATCTCGTGTCGATTGATTATGAAAAACTCGCCCTTGAATATCATGCGCGTGAACCCAAAGGAAAAATATCAACGGGCCTTTCAAAGCCTGTTTCAAGCCAAAAAGACCTTGCCATCGCCTACTCGCCAGGTGTGGCCGGTCCCTGCCGTGAGATTGCCAAAAACCCCGAGCTGTCATTTGAATACACGGGGCGTGCCAATTTAGTGGGCGTGATTTCGAATGGGACGGCCGTCCTCGGTCTAGGGGATATTGGACCTGAGGCGGCAAAGCCCGTTATGGAGGGCAAAGCCGTCCTATTCAAAAAATTCGCCGATATCGACGTCTTTGATATCGAGGTTAACGCCAAAGATCCGGATGTGTTCATCAATGCTGTGGCAGCTCTGGAGCCAACTTTCGGGGGTATAAATCTGGAGGATATTAAAGCTCCAGAATGCTTCTATATTGAAGAAGAACTTCGAAAGCGGATGAAAATACCCGTATTTCATGATGACCAGCACGGTACGTCAATTATAGCCGGTTCCGCGTTTTTAAACGCCCTTGAGATCACCCACCGCAAAATTGAAAATGTCAAAGTGGTTTTTAGTGGCGGCGGCGCGGCAGCAGTAGCCTGTGCCAATTTGTTTCTTTCACTCGGTGTGCGCACTGAAAATCTCATCATGTGCGACAGTAAAGGAGTCATCTACAAAGGCCGCAAAGACGGCATGAACAAATATAAAGAAAAATTCGCCCTTGATACCAGTCTTCGTACGCTTGAGGATGCGCTCAAGGGCGCCGACGCTTTTGTGGGAGTTTCTGCCGCGGGTGTTGTCAAGCCGCACATGATCATGCCGATGGCACCAAATCCCATTATCTTCGCCCTGGCAAATCCAGACCCTGAAATCACCCCCGATGACGCAAGAAAAGCCCGCCCAGATTGTATTATGGCAACAGGGCGCAGCGACTATCCAAACCAGGTGAACAATGTCCTTGGCTTTCCATTTATTTTCCGTGGTGCGCTTGATGTCCAGGCGACAACTATTAATGAAGATATGAAAATGGCGGCAGTCCGGGCCATTGCCAAGCTCGCCAAAGAAGACGTTCCAGAGCAGGTTCTTAGAGCCTACAACACGGCCGAGGGCTATATTTTTGGTCGTGAGTACTTGATCCCAAAACCCATGGACCCAAGGGTTCTATTGTATGTTGCGCCTGCGGTTGCGGAAGCAGCGATGCGAACAGGGGTCGCACGTAAGAATGTGAATATAGAGCAGTACACTCAGCACATCGAGCGTATCCTCGGGCCGACTAAAAGACTCGTTCGCCAGATGCGCAATAATATTTCGGCCTGGAGTCGCAAATCCGGAAATAAGCCGCGGATCGTGCTAGTTCATGGACATGATGATCGCGTGATCAAAGCAGCGGCCCAAATGGACTACGAAAGCGATGTCGCGACCATTCTCCTCGGTGCACCAAAGGAGATCATTGCTAAAGCGGAAGCCCTTGGGATCCGCGATTTTGGAAAAAAGACGACCATTCTCGATCCGCATCAAGACGCGCGGCTTGGTGATTTTGCAGAGACGATCTATAAGATGCGTCAGCGTAAAGGTGTCACAAAATCTGCGGCACAGCAGATGCTCCGCAACAACAACTATTTTGCCAGTATGCTTGTGCGCAGTGGCGCGGCTGAGGGCGTTATCAGCGGTGTTGTAGAGCCCTATGTCAACGGGCTTGTGCCAATCATGGAAGTGATTCGAACCAAGCCCGGACGAATCATGAATGGTCTGTATATGTTCAGCTGGAACAAAAAAATGTATTTTCTTGCCGACTGTACCGTATGTATCGAACCTACGGCGGAAGAACTTGCAGATATCGCCATCAATACCGCGACGTTTGCCAAGCAATACACCGACGATACGGTTCGAGTGGCCATGCTTAGCTTTTCAAGCTTTGGTTCCAACCGTCACGAAAAGAGTCTGCGTGTCGCTGATGCAGTGGAGATTCTCCATAATCGAAAAGTCGATTTTGTCTTCGACGGTGAAATTCAAGCCGATGTCGCTTTGAACGACAAGCTACAGGAGCGTGATTTCCCTTTTTGCCAACTCAAGGGGCAGGCGAATGTCTTGATTTTCCCAGATTTAACCAGTGCCAATATTGCCTACAAGATTTTTTCAGCGATCGCCGGAAGCACAGGGATCGGCCCGGTCCTTCTTGGCCCGCAGTTCCCGGCCTCGGTTATGGAGCGAGGTAGTACAACTGAGGATATCTGCAATATGATTTACATGATCGCGAATCGCTACGTGAAGAATCAGAACTATTGATGTAAGTAGCGATCATGAACCAGCCCAACCCTTTTTGCTAAAAGAGTCTGTGGCGGACATTTTTAGCAACAAGAGGTTGGGCCAGTTAGCACAGTTTGATATTTTGTATTTTAATTTTCAAAGAACAGCTGCGATGGAGCAAAATAAACTGCGATCATCAAGGACCTTTGGTGTCGCAAGTCTACGCCCTAGAAAAATAATTTTAGCGGAGCTATTGTTGGCGAGAAAGCTCTTTGCTGAGCGGATCTGAGATAAATTCGGTGCTTCTGCTTCGACAACGATAATCCCCAGCGTATTATCTTCATTTCGAATCACAATGGAAACCCGAGCATGGTCTCTCGTGAGATAGGACTGAAAGCGTGTGTTTTTTTCTAGGTTGTAAAAAAACTGAGTCCGAATATTGCGATACACTGCCGTTTCAAGTCGTCGCGATATTTCTAAATTTGTACCTGCGTAGATAAGTTCCTCAAGCTGATCTTCAAGAAGAAAACAGTCTTTTTTTCTCTCTGGAAACTGGATCCTGCGAATTAAAAAATTGCTTCCATGGCGTCTAGAATTTTTGCTTGTGTTTGAGTCGCTAAACCAAGCGATCGGCGGACCTCGGCGGCGTTATACGGTGCAAACATGCTCTGTTTTTGAGGGTCTTGAATACGCTCGCGATAACCGTTGTGTTGGGGCCCTTGATCAGATCGGAAAAACCAACCTATGCTTATCATTTCTAGGATTGATGACCAGTTTGAGCAGGGCTTTAGCATCTGGTAAAAAATGTGTATCATGTGGTGATATTGATGGTGGATTTTTAGTTTTTTGACGAGGTGATAAAATGCGGTTTCAGGTAAAATTTGCATCGGCACTGATTCTGTTAGCACTCTTGATGATGTCTTGTATGAGTGATGGTCGACGGCAGGCAAATCTTCGAGATGCCGGTCGTCGCAACTGTTCTTTATTTGATGTGGATGACTATTCTTGCGTTCCTGAAAGTCGACAGGCCAAATCCCAAGGTTCTGCGCGACGCTAATGAATCCGAGGCAAAAAAGCGTTAACTGACTCGGGCCAGTTATGAATAAATTTTAGCGCATGGCGACAATCGCAATACCGGCTAATGTGACGAGGACCGAAACTATTTGGCCGAGGGACATGGCTTCCCCCAAAAAAATCCAACCAAAAACCGCAGTGCTTGTCGGTGCGGCGAGGAGTAATAGCGCAGACATGCCGATTGGTAGCACGGATAATGCCCGGGCAATCAGTCCCTGGCCTAGTAATTGGCTGATCAATCCTAATCCTAGCAGATGAAACCATCCTGGCAGCGTCGCGGGCATGAGTGCATCTCCTCGCACAGAAACGATGATCAAGAGAATGGCTGCGCTGATACCAGATGAGGCCGCCATGGCGGAGAGGGACGACATTCGTGTTGCCAGTTGTTTTATGGCAAGCATGTAGCCGGTATAAAAAAACGCTGTTAATAAAGCCAAGCCTTCCCCTAAAATGAGGGACTGCTGGTGCTGCATGTCCGGAGAGGGCGATCTGTAGAAGGTCAAACCTACGACGCCGATCAGAGCCAGCGATCCACCGATATAAAGTGCTTTCACTGGGCGTTCTTTGAGAAACACCACGCCGCACAAGGGAACGAATATTGATGACAAATTGGCAATGAGCGTGCTGGATGCCACCGAAGTGTGATTAAATGACGTATGCCAGGCCACAAGATCAAAAGCAAACATGGCTCCAGCAATCAACAAAGGACGGATGGATGCTTGTTCAAAAAAAATGGATCGCTTCGGGGTCCGCTTGCCTGATGTGATCATCACTATCAGAGAAAAACCGCAGCAGCCGACGGCCATGCGCCAAAATCCGGCTGCCACAGGGCTAAGGCCACCTGTGGCAACAAGTTGTTTGACGAAAACAGGAGCAAGGCCGATGGCCATTGCTCCTGCAAAAAGTCTTAAAATGGCCTTCGATGAGGGACTCACTTACCAGACTTAGCCTTGTTGGCTGCTTTCAAGAATGCGTCGCCTAAGGTTGCCGATGATCCCTTTGAGTGAAATTCGACACCGCGGTGCTCCTGTTCAGATTCTTTTTCCCGTTCCAGACGCTTTTTGCCCTCTTGCTCGACAAAATCAGCGTCGAGAACCTTCATGGACAAGCCAATGCGCCGCTGAATTCTGTCAATTCCGGTGATTTTGACCTTAACCACCTGGCCCGATTCAACAATTTCGCCTGGTGTGTTAACGCGTTTTTTTGCGCTCATTTCCGAAATATGAATCAAGCCCTCAACGCCTGGCAAAATCTCCGCGAAAGCACCGAACTGCATGAGTCGCGTGATCTTAACGTCAACAATCGATCCTGTTTCAAGCTTTTCGACCGAGACGTCCCAAGGATCGCCTTCAACTTGCTTCATCGAGGCAGAAACTTTTGGACGGTCTCCTGAAGTGTCGATTTTCAGAATCTTAACGGTTACCTTGTCTCCGACATTACATACTGCATGAGCTGAGGAGGGGCGACTCCAGCTTAGTTCACTCATGGGAACCAATGCGTTTAATCCACCGCCGATATCAACAAACGCACCAAAATTTTCGAGTTTCACCACCGTGGCGAGTACCGTCTCGCCAATCTGAAGTTTTTCAAGCACCTTGGCACGCTCGCCTGCCTGCTCTTCTCGTAAAAGTGCAGCCCTCGAAAGAACCACATCCCGGCCGGCAACTTTTATGATTTTGAAGCGAAACGTCTGACCAATGAATGCTGCCGCCGGCTTTCCGCCAACAACATCGATTTGCGAGAATGGGCAAAATGCTCTGGCACCGGCAATATCAACCGTGTAGCCACCTTTGTTTTCCCCTGAAACTTTACCCTCGACCGGAAGCCCTGCACTCATCGCATCGCGAAGACTATCGAGACCAGCATGCCTTGATGATAGGGAAGTGGCTAATTCGATACCATTGCGCACGGAGCTGACATAGAGGGAATACGTTTCGCCGATTTTATATTTGGCGATCTCGTCATGGGACAACCCATCAGTTGGAAGAATGCCCTCACTGCGCTGGCCGACATCAAAAACGACGCTGCCGTCAACGATTCCCACAACCTTCGCATCAATCTTGTCGCCCTGACGCAGGGTCGCAAACCCGCGAGCAGCCTCTTGAGCAATCATGGCCGCAAATTCATTACCGCCAAACTGACCCTCGTCGGATGCATCCTCATCGACAAACGGGTCCGCTCCTAACTGTTCAAGGAAGCGATGTTTCTTTGCCATAGGTCCTCCTAGTGAATACGGGAACGCGGACTATACCGGCTGTTTTCGCGCAATGAAACGCCATTCTTTGAGTATTTTTTGATCACAAGCCGGAGAAACGATCGCCTCAAGGAGCAGGATCTCCCACCCTTTGGCGAAGCTCGCTGTGATCTCGCTTTGTGAGATTTCAAATGGAGGTCCTGCTTCAGGCCTCGCCACAGATGCAAAAGCGAGTGAAACAAAAAAGCCTTGGGGCATCAGATATTGTGATACCGCATCCAGATACTTCTGACGCTCTGCTCCGTGCACTGCGCACAACATGGCGCGATCAAAAACTCCCCGATAATGACTTTGTTCATCGGCGGGTACTTGGGACACATCGCGGCAAGTCAATGAAACACCAGTTTGTTTCCCGTACAGTCGCCTTGCCTCGTCAATGGCCAGCGAAACAAAGTCAACCCCTCGTACCAGAGTGGCGCCAGCTTCAAGCAGCGCTGGCGCATCGTGGGCGCGGCCGCAGCCCGGAATCAGCCATGGCCCACACAGGTCGTTTTTGCTCATTATTTTGGCATCCTGTAGGATGGACGCTGTCAATGGATGTGGCCCCCCAAGATCCCAGGCGGTCTGATTCTGCTGCCAGCGTTCGTTCCAACGACTCATCTTTGCTCTCCCTCTATGCCAGGACTTACGATAACCTTCATGGGATCTCTAAAGCAATTCTTTAGACATCTCCGTTAATAGATTGCGGACTGAAAGAGACGACGACATTCAGATCGGAGTTGTGATGAATCAGAGTTGGTGGCCATTTCTTTTAACGGGCATGATTGCCGGTATCGCCTCCGGGATGTTTGGCATCGGCGGTGGACTGGTGATTATCCCCATTCTGGTATTCGCATTTGGTATGGATCAGCATGCGGCGAGCGGAACCTCCTTGGTGGCATTGTTATTACCGGTTGGGGCCTTTGCTGTGTGGAATTACTGGCAGGCTGGAAAAATTCATGCTGAACATCTACGTGCTGGCGTGTTGATGGCAATTGGGCTTGCCGCTGGGGCTTACTGGGGCAGTAAATTAGCCATCGGATTAGACCCTCTGACTCTCAGAAGAATCTTTGCGGGTTTTATGGTGATTGCGGCTGTTCGAATGGCGATGATGTAGAGACGAAATCCCCGGCGCATTAAGGGTTTGCTGAGGTATTAGCCGCGACCCTGCTGCCAGGCAAGGCTGATCGGATGACATCAGCCAGTCGCATAATATCAAATGGTTTTTGGATGATCTGAAAAACCTCAAGATCTCGTGCCCTATTGGCGTGTTCCTCTGCTCCGTAGCTTGTGACGAGAATGAATGGCGTTTGATGACCCTCAGCCCGCATCATTTCGAGTATTTCAATGCCCGATACTTCGGGCATCATCATGTCGGATACCACAATATCAATTTTAGACTGGCGAATGAGATCGATGGCGACAGTGCCATCTGCCGCTTCAATCACATGACAGCCTGCCGCCGTCAAACTAATCTTCAGTAGCTCGCGAATTCCGTCCTCGTCATCGGCAATCAAAACTGTAGGAGGAGGGATTTGCATGGGTGAATGTCTATTCTAAAAAAGTAGTGCCATAAAGCAGTCGAGACAGACGCGAGAGATTGGTGGAGTCTAGCTGCTGAAAATCGAACCTTCTTCCAGCAGATCCGAGGCTTCTATATCAATCCTCTCCAACAATTACAAGTGGCGTAGCTTATGGGCCGGCTTCCCCGCATGTTCCCACACCTTTGGGAACAAAACTACTTTCAAAAAGTCATCTAGCGTAACCTTCGCTTGCTTTAAAATATGGCCAAGTGTTGAACGAAGTACAGGCTTATGTGCAGGCACGGTAATCTTCACTGTATCACCGCCGGCGAGATGTTTTTGTAAGCGAATGTGGCTGCCCTTCTGTCGCACAACAACAAAGCCGAGCCGCTGGAGAGCGGCGATAATCTTGACGTAGGACAAGCTAGGAACACTGCTCACATTGCAACTTTCTCAATCGTCGAGCCGGCGTGCAAGACAAGGTCATCATCTACAGGTTCAAGGTAAAGTTCAATTGCTTCCTTAATGTTTTTTAGTGCCTGCTCTTTATTTTTTCCCTCTGAAATGCAGCCTGGCAACGACGGAACATAAACTGTGAAGCCGCCCTCGTCGCTTGGTTCAAGTATCACTTTTAATTCCATAAATTCCTCGCTCGGGTGGATCCGATCTTTGTCAGTCTGCTTGAGATATTTAGGGGAGATCCGCCCAAGCATGCTGGGTAAATGCACCGGTAGTTCGGTCAAAGCAGCCCCATTGAATGACTAGCTCATTAGGTGGAAGTATAACTTTCATAGTAGGAGACCTTTCACTAGGAGTTAGAGCAAATCAATCAGCGCAGGGCCTTGAATAGCATCTGAACATTCAACGAAAGTATCAGAATGATGATTTGGGTCAACATTTTAAATAAAAAAACAGTAATTACTCCATGTTGATAATAAGGAATGGAGCTGAATTTGGCGTCGATATAGAGGTTTTGGGCAAATATGTTGGACGATGCGTCTCCGAACAAGGCGTACATAGAGAACGGCATTCTTCTCATCGAACTGGCGCAACGCCCGAATACATTTACAAAACAGCTGCTGCGGAAGTGAAACGTAAATTAGTTGAAATTGTGTCTTTGAACCATGTTTTCCGAGATGCAACAGTCTCATTTGACTACCGAAAACCGTTTGATGAGCTAGCGAAATGTGATCCAAAAGAAAAAATGGTGGAGATAAGCGGATTCGAACCGCTGGCCTCTTGCATGCCATGCAAGCGCTCTACCAACTGAGCTATACCCCCGCACCGCAGGAGGCGGTGTTATCGACTAAAACAGGCGCACCTGTCAATTCTAAATTAACATGCTGCCAATGAGTGCCTGAAGGTTGGTCAATGGAAGAAGCGCCCTTGCGGCTTCAGCCAACGCCGGTTATTCTGCCAAGCAGGCGCGAAATGATCGCCGATAAACCAGCAATAGGGACGCTTCATAGCATGGACACGACTGCCAATAAAAACCGTTATTTATGGATTTCAGCGTTGCTCATTTCCCTCACCGGGATGGCCGCATCATGGTACTCAGTGGCTCATCACATGGAGCTTCGGCGCAACGGCCATACTGAGGCCGCATGTAATATTAATAGCACCGTCAATTGTGACCTGGTCGCGGCGAGTCAATACAGTGAAGTTTTTGGGATACCCCTCGGTGTTTGGGGGTTGGGTTATTTTTTGGCGACCGCGATTCTTGTCATCACAATTCTCGCTGGCCATAAGTCGGCCAAAGAGCATGAACCCGCTTGGTTTGCTCTGAGCGTCATCGGTCTTCTGAGTTCGGTTGCTTTGGCGATCATAAGTCTAGGCGTACTAGGAGTTGTCTGCATTGTCTGCGTCATCATTTACAGCCTGACCGTGGGTCAGGGGGTTGTCTCTTGGCGACTTTGGTGCCACCGTAAATCAAACATTGATTTGCGCCTCAAGACTTTGGGCGGAGGTTTGTCAACCGCGGCAATCGCTGTTGCTTTGGCCATCCTCGGTTTCAATATGCTAAAGCCGACAGCGACTCTTCCACCAGAATTACAAGACCTGCCCGGTAAACGTGATATCACCCAGGGATTGCCGCAATTCACTCCTAATGCCGTCGATATCTTGATCAATAAAAACCCCTATAGCGGCATGGGAGAAGACTTTCGCAAGGGTTCCGATGATGCCAAAATCGTGATCGTGGAATTTGCGGACTACATGTGTCCGGCTTGTGGACAAACCGCGCCAATATTGGAGGAGGTGCATAAACAATTAGGGGACCGTGCCTTACTGGTTTTCAAGAACTATCCTCTATCCAATCAATGTAACGTTGCCGTGCAAAGTGATATGCATCCCTACTCCTGTGATATAGCCAAACTCGCGCGCTGCGCTGGATCCATCGGGAAGTTTTGGGACTATCACCTGATGGCCTTCGAGCATCAGTCCAAAGCATCAAAACAGACTGCAAGAGATTGGGGGCGTAAGGTCGGGTTGTCGGATCAACAAATGGATGGATGTCTTGCAAGCCAGGATATTACGGCTAAAATCCGCGACGATGTCGATGTTGGCAATAAAGTTGGTGTGAATTCAACGCCGACTATTTTCATCAATGGACGCAAATATCTGGGTGAACGTTCGGCCTCAGCAATTCGCGCAGCAATAGAGTCTTTATAAACATCATGGTGATCATGAGAGTGATCATTAGATTGATTGTTAGAGTGATTATCTTCTATGGTTAAACTCAAGTTTGAACACGATTTCCAGCAAAAGATCATGACGCAATCGTTCACGGAACCATTGGTCATTGACTCCAGTGCAACGATTAAAGCTTGGAGATCTCTTTGGACCCAGGAGCTAAAATCGTGGCACTCTCCCTATAAGCTCATCATCGATTGCTCTAATGTGACGTATCAAGGGTCGTCCGAAACCGATCGAGAGCTGGGATTGATGTTTCGCTTTTTCGAGGGTCTATTCCTGAAGTCGACCGTAGGCTTTGGCTTCAAGGCGTCAGCGGGGCACCAAAGCCTGCCATTCAAAGTGTTGGAAAGTTTTGAAGATGCGCAGCGTGAGGCGGGTGTTCGGGGGCTGCGTTATCCAGGGGCGCCTGCGGATTTTCGCGCTTCGATACAGCTGCAAAACCATTTTGCTCAGCATGTGATAGAAGTGAGTTTCTCTGACGATATCATCATCGACTCGCGCGAAAAAATCGAAGACTTCAAAAGTAAATTGACCAATAATTTGATGCAATGGCACTCGAAATGGAGTCTATTGATCGATTGTACCCGAGTGCGATTTACGGATGAAATGCAGGCGGACTGGAAGAAACTTGAGGCCTACTTCCGGGGGTTTTTCATGAAAGCGGTCATTGGTTACAGTCCGCAGATTGAATACCGCGGGGCATACCCTTTCCAGACATTCAAAGCTCGTCATGCGGCCGTTGCCAAGCTTGAAAGCGAGGGGCTTTTTATGGGTAACGATGCCCAGTGTAAGTCGAAATCCAAGACTTAATCCTAGACCCCATCTGTTAAATCGCTGCTTTTGATTGCTTTGCTCGTAGGATTTAGCTACATTTTCCGGACGTCGGTTTACATATAAACTGCTTTCCCCACTCCAGATGCAACGAGGTGAAATTTGCTTCCTGTAGAGATCCATCCCATTCAAGATGCTTTGGTTCTTCGTGCCCGCGGCAGTGAACTTTTGATTTTAGCCGACCACGTCGCAGAGCTAAAGAAGCGTAAATCAGCCGGCGATTTTTCAAAGTATTTCTTGGACGAAGCATTAGTGAACCGTCCGGCCCGTAAGCTTTTTGAGGCGTGGCTGCGTAAGGACGGATCTTTGTGGGCTCGTATTTACAAAACAGTGCAGACCATTGAATCCTCAAGCGCGGATAAGAATCCCTCTGACAAGTCTGCTGCAGTCGCAGAGTCTATCCGCGTAGCAGCCAAGGAAGTTCCCCAAAAAGACGCCTCCAAATCAGAGAGCAAGCCGACCGGCAAGTCATCACTAAAATCTCAAGATCCGTATGATCAGAAAGAAGATCAGAAAAAAGATCAGAAAAAAGATCAGAAAAAAGATCAGAAAAAAGATCAGAAAAAAGATGACAAGAAGGCGGTCGGAGCCTCAACAAAATCAGAAAAGTCAGCCAATCAGTCAGAGAGTAAATCAGCCACAAAATCCACTGAAACCAAGGCGGCTCCCAAGCAAGTGACAAAGCCTGCGAGCACCGCTAAGGCTAAAGAAGCCGGCAAAGCCCCTGCTAAACAAAAAGCAAAAACAACAGCAAAACCGTCCGCGAAAACAGCGGCTGGAGCGGCAGCGAAGGCGAAACCAAAAACAGCCGCCAAAAAATCTTCAAAGAAATAAGCAGTGATACGTAAATATCTCATTATCGGAAAACAGATTACCTTAAGCTCCGCTAGATTTGATGTGACTCGAGACGATGGGGTCCCGCCACCTATTGAAATCAAGATGCCTGTGGAGGTCTTGTGGCAAGCTCAGGAGATTCTAAAAAAAGCTGAGAGCCTGATTTCTGCTGGCGAAGACACTCAAACCATTAAAGACACATACTCAAAATTATTACGGCTGCTCATTCCCCATACGACTTCAGAGAAAGATCGTGCCTGGCTCCTTGATCAGGTTCAGTAGCCATGTCTTCAGGAACTGACAAGGCGATCTTTCTTGATCGTGACGGTGTCTTGAACGTTGACCTTGGATACACTTATAGGCCTAAGGACCTTCGGCTCGTTAGTGGAGTTATCGAGGGCCTAAAAGAGCTTATCCCCCTTGGATACAAGCTGGTAGTTGTGACCAATCAGTCTGGTATCGCGAGAGGATTCTTCAGTTTCGCAGATGTGGAAGACTTTCATAAAGAGCTCTTGCGTCAGATTCAAAACGAGATCCCCGGATTTACATTTGATGCCATTATGATCTGTCCCCATCATCCAGATGGCAAAATCCCCGAATTCTCGATCCAATGTCATTGTCGTAAACCCGGAATCAAACTGGTCACTGATGCCGCTCAAAAATTGAATATTGATCTTCAGGCGAGCTGGCTTATTGGCGATAAAGATTCAGATATCGAGTGTGCGATAAACGCCGGAATGAAGGGCATTCAAGTCACCAAAGGCGGTAAACAATACCCAAAAAGTAAAAAGGCTTTTGCTGTTACCGATACACTTCGCGAAGCAGCAGCAATCATAAAAAATCAATGAAGGACTATGGTGTGATGTTATGCCTTGGTTGCCTTGATTTTTTCTAGAAGAGCCTTGATTCTTGGGCCGCAACGCTGTCCTTGACAGCCACCAGATCCCGTGCCGACTTTTTTGTTGACATCCTGTACTGTCTGACAGCCTTCAATTCCTGCCAGTACACGACCAAGGTTGATGCCTTTGCAAATGCAAACCACCTTGGCCATTTGCTTTGCTCGTTCCTCTGCAATCTCTTTTTGGCTTTGATCCGTCAAGCGTTAACCCTCTTTTGATTGCTATACATAAAGGCCTCTTAAATGACCAAGCCAGCTTGGATTCAACGAGGAGAAGATATAAACCGTACCGTTGCAACATGTATGAAAAAAAACGGCCGGCATGACGCGCCCCCACCTTCTTATAATGAGATCCGAACAAATAGCGAGCAAAAATGGGCCTAAAGGTAATCCGACTTTGAAGGATAAAAACCTGCTCCATGTAGGGTTTGTGTGAACCAGACTAAAAACTAACGCGGAAAACCAGACGCTCCAGCAGGGCCCTACAACCCTCGATAGCATTGGGCTTAAACCACAGCGAAAAACCATCTCTTCCAGGAACGGAATGATGCTTAAGGTGGCCAGCGCATATAATGATGTCGCTCCTAAATTCAATCCAAAACTTATTGGGGTTTTGCTATCCACCAGCGTCAACGCCCATGCGCCTGACAATACAGCGATTCCCGGTAGCCAGGCTATTTTTGGACAGTTTTTCATGTTCAACGCATCGCGGGCAGGCTTGCGCAAAATCAGAAGAATGCCCGTGATTATGGCATGGGCAAGCATGACGGCTATCCAGGGGGTAAGAGTGAGTTGATGGCCAATATAACCATAGAAGCTCGCTAAACCAATCGCGATGAGGAGGGAGCCTGCACTCACCCAAAGAAAGTTACCGGGTGACATCCTGCCAATCGCCATAATCAAGCGCCCATGCGCATTGAAGGCGCCTTCCAGCCGATAATTTCACTGAGTGCTTCGACCAGATTTTTTATATCATTTTTGACGACGTAACCATTCGCCCCAAGGGACATACCCGTTGCTTGTGTTGCTTTTCCCGATAGGGATGAGTGAATGATGATAGGCATGTCGGTGAGAGCCTCGTGCTCGCGGATTTTCTTAGTGAGTGTAAAACCATCCATTTGCGGCATCTCAATATCGGTGATCACAGCATTGATCTTTGCTCCGGACCAATCGCCCCGGGCGTATTTCTCCAAGACTTCCATCGCCTCTTTCCCATTGGCTGCAGTAATAACGTTAAGTCCACTGCGCGTTAGACCTATTTTCGTGTTCTTGAGGATAAATCCAGAATCATCCACCAATAGCACAAGTGGGGCATCAGCTGTAGGGCCGGGCGAAGCTGGGGCCAGCCCGGAAGCTCTTGATGTTTCGTGCATTTGACCTGCCAATTGTGCCGCGAAATTTGCAGCCATCTGCATCATCGCATCCGCATTTGGGAAATTTTGACCTGCTTTCCGATTTTGATCAGCGGCTCCAGCAGCCTGATCAAGATCCGAAAGGATCTTTTCAAAATCAAGAATGAACAAGAATTCGTTATTTTCGATGAGCGTCATCGCTGTGATGTAGCTTCCGGCGTCTGAGGAGGGTGGCATCACCTGGTTCCAGTTAATTCGCCGAATGCGCCTCGTGGTGTCCACAATAAATCCCGCGCGCTTGACGCCGAATTCAGTGACAATGACCTTCTGGTCTGCCTTGTTCGAGCCTCCATCATCACCCAACATGGCAGCAAGATTCACTACTGGAATCGGGACTCCACGGAGTTCAAAAACTCCAGCCATTCCACGGACCCTTGAATTGAGGGGGTTGATTTTTGGCATTCTCACGACTTCCCGAACTTTAACCACATTGACGCCGTAAACACCTTTGATTGTCGTGCCGTTGATGTTCCGATCCAGGCTGAACTCGATGAGTTCGAACATGCTATCGGAGGCGTCTTGAATTTGTTTTGAAGCACCACTCATACGCAGAGACCTTTCAAGAAAACTTCGATCTGCCGTTTTTGAGACTCTGGCAATTTTGAAAACTGTAGACCCACTTTTTTTCCACCATCAGAAAGCCACGCGACGGTCGCTTTGATCTTATATTCCTCAAGTTTCTGCGTCTCTAATCCAGACCCGCCCTTGCGCGTCATTTCTGACTCCGTCGCAGCGGTGGCGGCTGCTATCTGTTCGGCTTTTTTTGCTGCTTTTTGTGCTGCGACTAATTTTGCCTTCGCAGCTGGAGATAGTTTTTTGGAGATCTTTTTTTGTGAGATGACTGGCAAGGAGTTTTTTGGCCCCTTCTTACTTGCAGCAATGATTGGCTTGAGTGTTGACAATGCTGTCGCGCCAGCCAGCGTTCCCGCTGGAACTCCCATCGTTACGGTAAACTCGTCGTTAAGCTTCATTTTTGCAGCATCCGTAAAGGATATACATAATCCACCCATGCTGATATTGACAAGTTTTCCGTCATATTTTGGCGCTCGCTTTCCGCGGCCCTCTCCTTTGCCAACCAAAAGCGATGGAAAGTCGACGTCAAATCTCTTGCCGAGGCGATGGCGATTGACCACAAATTGCTCGATGCGCGCTTCGAGAGCCTCATATCGCACAGGCTTAGGCACCCAGCAGCATGCATCATGGTAGTGAAATAATTCCTCCTGAACGGCCATATCTACGATTTTATCTGGGTAGGCCGTCATGAAAATTGGACCCTTGTAGAATTTACGAAGCTCTTTAATCAACATCACTCCATCTGCGTCTGGCAGATTGAAATCTACGACCAACGCATCGGGCAAATCTTTTGTCTGTTTGGCTTGAAGATGCGTTAGGCCATCTTTTGCGGTGAGCGAAAAACTGACAAGAGACCCTGGAATTTTATCCTTGAACACCTCACTTGTCATAACGAGGCTTGGCTTCGAAGAATCGATGATGTGAACGGTGATAGCCATAATTTGAATCTCCTGAGGAGTGATTTCCCTACGTATCATTATAGCGTTGGCTGCCCCTATTTCTGGAATCGGCAGAATTTGCCTAATTGAGTCAGGACGTTAAGGTTGGAACGGGGCTAAAGAAAATCCCAAAGGTGCCGACAAACCCCAAGAGACCAACAATGACGATGGGGCGATATGCAGCAAACGAAGTTTACAATGCGGCAATCACAGACAAAACGGGTCATGATTTGTCTCTCTTTGATTTTATTCTATCCGGGTCATCCTGCGGACGGCGCAGTTCGAAAACAAATCGAGCCCAGAAATCGGTTCCAATTCGAAATCACAAACTTCCGTTCAGAATTGAATTTACCGCTAATGGTCAGAAACCGAACGATCTCAATTCCTGAAAAAGTTGCGCTGCAGCGTCTAGAGAGATATCAGAAAGATGAACGTGTTGAGCCGATTCAGCTCACCGTGGAGGGGCGCGAGGATAAAATCATCGAGCTTTCGGCGAAAATAGCCGCTAAGAATCAAAAAATTAATCTTGCAAATTACCTGAAAAACAATTTTGTCCATGGTGAGGAAATTCCAGGAACCGAGCTACGATTGGTAACTCTCGATCGGGATGCATATAGGCTTTTAGATCGTTCCGCGTTTGATATGTTATTTCAAAAAAACCATCAGGAAGTTCTCATTTCCTCGCGTGCCCTGAATCAGAGCAAGGTGCTGCGGCAGGCGCTGATGAATGAGCTCCTTCCATTTTTCGATCCGAAAGAAATTAGCGACGTCCGCAAAAAAATTGCGAACAATCAAAATCTCAGTATTGATCGGGATCTTTTGCCAAAATTCGCGAGGGAGCGCGTTGCCACTCATTCAATCTTCCGTGGTCCAAATTGCTTCCATGCAGCCCTCTCGTTTCAAGGTGCGGAATTGGCTGAGAGTGACAGAATTAATGTCAGACAAGAGCCAGGTTACC
>JBILMN010000070.1:0-14038 GCA_044375465.1 Oligoflexales bacterium
TCGTTAACCTTTGATCACCGTGTTATTGACGGTGAGGGAGGTGCTATGTGGCTTGCAGAATACAAGCGAATCCTCGAAAACTGGTCTGAATCGCTTTGAAACATCCGGCGATTAACGCCTGATCTTCGATGTACTTCCGAGAACCTCAGAGATCTTGGTTTGTATTTTAATCAGTTCTTGAGCCATTTTTTGGCGATCAGATTCATGACGCATCAGCTCGCCCTTGGTGGCGAGGATTCTGGCATCAATCTCTGCGATGCGTTTGATGGTCTGATCCGCGGCGCCGTTTAAGTCGATAACGTCGGCCGCAGAGATTATAGGCGCAGCGTCACCATCAGATTTGCCAATGGATTTTGCAGCGAATTTCACTCGATCAGGCTGCGATTGTTTACCAGTCATATTCCAGAGCGCCACGGGAAATATCAATACCAAAACCATAAATCCTAGCCATTTCATAAGTCCTCCTTGTCAGACAAACAAATTCTCCCATGATGCCCATCACTCTGCCGTCAGAATATCCTCGTCATCGCTTCCTGATCCAAGCCGTGAAAGTATGTTCATCGCATGACTCAATGCCGAATCGTTGCCATGGTCCGAGAACGTCGCAGATTCGCCGGCCATCTCGTCATAAACATCACGCTCATCCCCAGGAAAATGCCGGACGTCTGCCGCCTGCTCTGTGACGATGTCATCAGAAAAGCGCTTTTCGATCTCTTGCTTGGGAATCTTGCCGCGAATTTTTGGTTGGGTCTTTTTTGGTAGTTGCCGCGGGAGTTCGTGATCGATATTCAAAGCGAGAGATTCCGGTTTTCTGTGATGTGCCTGGATCCAATCCGAGTATCTCACTCCAGATTCTAAGTTAGTCAAAACACCAATTTTCACCGCCAGGAGTTCAGCACCGTCATCCGCCGGACGTTGAACTTCAATATGCTTTCTGACCCGTAGTTTTGCGCGAAACTGCACACCAGAGGCGGCCGTAACATGTCCACCACCGGCATCTGTGATATCACCACAGCAGCCAACGATTTTTTCGGAATCACCGGATCGATATTTAGCAACCACCATGATTTCACCAGAAATCATCCGCTCATGGCCATGCCCCAAATCGATACGAATCACATCCGAACCACTTGATCTGAAGTAAGCCAGAGATTCCACCTTCATTTGGCTTCCAACATCGATCCCGCGAACCGATAAATTAAGATCAGGCGATCCCTTTTCAGCGGCACGCTCATAGGCCGATCGCTCCCTATTCTTCTCGGCAATCAGCGCATGGTCTGACTTCTCAGCACCCACGACTGCGGAACCGATCCCGCGCGCCGATACAATGACTCGATCAAACGAATCGCGAATTTGCGTCAAAAGATCTCTTTCTGATCGCGCAAGGACACCGTTTGCAGCAATCGCCTTCGTGACCTCGCCAGCCACCAACTTTGCCTGCGCCATATCCCGGTCCGCTGACGCACCAGAAATTTCATTCCATGCAAGCCACCAGGCTGTGCCAGCACCCCAGAGCGCTGAAACGATAGTGACAACTGCCGCCGCTGACAGAGCCCCTCGGGCGATACGAAAATTCTGCGCCGACGTCCCATTCAATCGAATTTGAATGGTGATTGGCTCATTAGCGTCAGAAACATTGAGACTGTCATCATCATGGTTTTGCAGAGTATTGTTGCGATGAAACACAGAAGCCTCCAAGCCAAATAGGTCGCTCAATAGGTCGATCAATAGGTCGATCAATCGTTCAATCGATCAATCACTGATTCACTCATCGAAATGACTATCGGACTCGGAAAAACTAACTTTAGATCGGCAAAAAATGCACCCCTCTTTAACTGGTCCCAGGGCCTGTTGCTGATTTTTCAGGGTTTGAGGCACCAGTCACTGACACTGCAGAAAACATGCGACTCCATGCAGCAAAATTGTTACGCTCTAGAGTTTCGTCTTAAAATTCAAATAACGCGATCGGCTGTAAACTTTCAGGAATCAGCGTGGCAGGCAGCTAGTTTGTTTTTTGCGAATCGCTGTATAGATCGTCACGTTATGCCAAAGGACATACAGCCAAAGATGACAGAGTAAGCGGTCTGGCCTTTTCGTGGTGCACCAGCTTCTGCGCACCAATCGACTGATATTAGCACGATTCATGGCCGCGGTATGATTGACGGCGAACATAGGATCGTGACCACCTTTTTTCATCTCACCCTGTCCAACGACACAGGCGCGGCGGCTTTTTTTGCGGATGTGAATGGCCCACGGCATCACATCCTGAATCGCTTGCGGATACCCCCAATGCTTATCGGTGGTGATCTCCAATTCTGATTTATGGACAAATGCCCGTGCAGAGGTCAAGGCCTCTCGCCATGCTTCTTTGCGATGATCGGCGCGCTTGCCATATTTTTTGCGACTGCGGGCTGCCAGCTTTCCTTTCGCCGGCATTGACCCAACGCTCACACCAAGAATAAAACGCTCCCTGGCACTGACCACCAATGGAATCGCCAGAGGTTTTAGTTTGCTGTGCTCAAAAGTTTCCACGTCATCAAATTGTATCGTTGAAAACAATGCGCCCTGGCCATGCAGATGCTGCAGCAGGTGATTGTGAGCCCGTTGAGAGACAGCCTTAAAATACGGTAACCGGCGGTGCAGCGTGCCACGGCTGACTTTCAGCAAGATGGCTGAACGCCGCAGTGTTCCCGCGGAGCTTAACAAAGAAAATGCCGACAAATTGATATCGCGACGTATCTGTTTAAATTCAAGGGAATTGGTGGCATCTGAATACGTCTTCCCACAATCCGCACAGCGATAACGCTGAACTTTGGCTTGATCCACCGAGCGCTTGTAAGTACCGCTTTTGACAAATTTTGACGCAGATCCGCGCGGCAGCCGGCAACAGTTTGAGCAAGATGCCCCCGGCCCGTTCGACGCCGAGTCTCTCATGATGATTTCCAGATTTTTGGCCGCCATCTCAGTCATGAGATAAAGTCTATGATTTTAGGGGCTTGGAAGCGACTGGCAGTATGGCAAAATAATCTATTGATATCAGCGTCTTGCAAAATATCTTTGCAAGACATGTTGTCCGCGGCAAAAAAACGATCCGATTTTGGGCAGCAACAGGCCCTGGGACCAGTTACTGCGGTTGCAACGCCACCGTTGCAACGGATTGACCACGCCCCCTGCGATCAAATCCGACTTCAATAGACTTCAACTCTGCGACAGCTTGATCGTCACCATACATCTGTAGAGATCTGTGTAAAAATCTTTGAAATGTAAATGCGACTCCTTTTTTAGGGTTCTGGACGCGCCCGTCGGAACCAATGATGATCGACGGCGAGGAATACAAGAAAACATCCTGACCGTTTTCACCGACCGCATTGACTCGTACCCACAGGCTTCCGCGTTCCAATTGCCCAGTCAGATTCTCAATATCTAAAGTGATACTGAAAGGGCCTTTAGCACCTGCACCAGTGACGGATGCGGTCACCGCGAATACGTCATCAACCATAAATTTCATCGTCTTGTACTTCGCAGACTTTGATTTCAATCCGCGTTCGGATGCTGCTATTAGGCTCTTTTTTTGTAGTGCTTGATCAACTGTAGCTGTCTGTCGTCCATCGATCTGCGTTGGCGCCTGCGCTACTGGCTGTGTCTGTATCAAATTTTGTTGTTGGGTCCATTGAGCGTTAGCGGTCTCCTGCGGTAAATATTCGGACCGTGGGACTGTCATCTGATAAATCAGAAGCCCCGTAGACACGAGCCCCCAAATGAAAATCGCTGGAAAGAAGATCATTGCGATCTCAAATTGGGCCCTTGAGAAATTGATGCTCCTCGATCGTCCAGGTTGCCCAAGCCCAATCTCAAGTTTTGCGAATGCATGATTCTTTGAAGCCATACCGATCACCCCCCGCGGACCTTGGTCCAACGTTTATCAACCCCCCAGACTTCCGATCATCTTTGACTATTATAGGGCCATTTTAAAGATTCCCCAAAGGTCGGGGACCCGCCATAATGGCGACCGAGAACGCACCTCTATCAGGTATAACAACCCAAATTTAATGATTAAATTATCAGTATTAGGTTTTCAACAAATGCCTTCCAGACAGACCCTCCACCAGGCCATTGGCAAAAATAAAATTTAAGTTGCCAAACAAACTGACCGAATCCCACCTTGGACCAGGGAAGGTGTCTATCATGGAAGATCGTGTCAACAAATTAACATACAGACTCAAACGCTCCAGCGCATGGGCGACTCTATGGATGTCTTCGCTTGCACTAAACGCTTGCTTTAGCGCGAGCGTGTACAAATTCCAGAGCCAACCTAGTGAGGCTTCCGTTTACTATATTAACGGCTCCGACAAAACACTCATTGGCCAGACACCGATCGATTATACCAAGACCAATCTACCATCCGACGCTCCATTCAGTATCATCTTCGAAAAATCTGGTTTCGAACCCCGCGAAATATCAGTCACGCCAACTGATAACTCTCAGACTATCATTTCTGCGACACTCAAGACGGCCGACCAACCTTTTGCTGACGCCACGACAAAAAAGATTCGTGACATGCTGCGTCGTATCTTCGAGGTTCAGGAGTTGACGGCAAAACAAAAATTCGTCGACGCATTATCAGCCCTAAAAAAACTTGAGGAAGAAAATCCAAACGTCGCTGAGATTTTCTCGATGAAAGGCAGCATCTATATTCTTCTTAACGACAAGACACAGGCTAAAGAACAGTGGGAAAAAGCCCTAAAAATTGACCCATCACTCGATCAACTCAGAGCCAGGGTCAAAGCGATCTCCGCAACCGAGAAGAAGGAGATCAAACCATGAAAAGAATCAATCGGTCACTTATTGCCGGCATCTTGTTAGGAACTTTAGCGATTGTCTTCGCTATTGGGCTTGAGATTGATGGTATGAGCGCAGCCGTATTCTTGCACCCGGTAGGCGTTATTGCCGTATTCGGGGGCATTTTTGCTACCGCCCTGATGTCAGCCCCGGTGCATGAATTGGCGCGGATTTTCCAGCGCACATACTATGTCATCATGTATCCGCGCAATAACCATATGCCCACATTGCGTGAGGCCCTGCGCCTGAGCATCGGCCTGAACCGCGACAGTCAGTACCTGGAGACTGCAGAAAATAGCCTCGAAAACGTCATGCTTCGTGACGGCATTTCCCTCATCTCCATGGGTTACAAAACAGATGATATCCGCCGCTTCCTTGAGATTAAAAAAGACCAAAATGAATCTGCCCTCGGTGAATGCTCGGTGTTCTACTACAGCATGGCGAAGATGGGCCCGGCCTTTGGTCTTCTTGGAACTCTCATCGGACTGATCATTCTGCTTTACTACCATATGAGCTCTGGAAATATGGACAAGGTCGCAAGCTCTATGGGTATCGCACTGACTGCAACTCTTTACGGCGTTGGCGTCGCAAACCTCATCTTTTCACCTCTAGCCGACTACCTCCAGTACAACGCTGAGCGTGGCGCGGTTCAAGATGCCATGATCGTGGAGGCGGTACTTCAAATTAAAGAGCGACGTCACCCCGTCTACATGCTACAGGCACTTAAATCCTACATGCCTCGCGAAGACTATCCGGAAATCGACCGCATTATGCAGTCGGAACTTTTGAAGACCGACGCTAACGCCGCCCAAAGTGGGAAAGGAGGCGATGGCCGTCGCGCCGCATAATTTATGAAGAAGTACTACTCACAAACCAAGATAAACCTGATCAAGAAGCGCGAAATCGAGACGTGGATTTACTCCTATTCCGATCTGGTGACAAACCTTCTCGCCCTCTTCATCATGCTGTTTATCCTGTCCAACGGATCCTCGAAGTCAAAAGCTGACTTCATCCGGGGAATTGAGGAGTATGTCAAAAGCAAGACCTACGCCACAGGTCGCGTAGGTACCGGAGAAAACGAAAATCTTGACGACTTCAGACAATTGATTTCTGACGCGGTCCACAAAAGTGATCTCGCTGGCCAGGTCAGTCTCACAAAGACTCGCACCGGTATTGAGCTGACCTTTGAAAGCGCCATCGTGTTTGATGTTGGCACCGCAAAACTACTGCCCGAAAGTGTCGACATGCTGCGGCAAATTGCCCCCATCGTCGCGGCGTTGCCGCCAAAATACTATCTGATTGTCGAAGGTCATGCGGACAGTCGCCCCGTGACATCGGGTCTCTATCCGTCAAATTGGGAGCTTTCATCGGCGAGAGCTGGATCAGTCGTTCGCACGTTAATGGGTATGGGTGTCGCATCCACGAGGATGCGCGCCATCGGCTACGCCGATACGAGACCGATTGACGACGACCGTGAGTCGGTCCGCAATCGCCGCGTCGTTATTAAAATTGATACCGATGCTTCTGGAGGTGGCTCATGACCCATCTCAGAAACTTCAAATACATGCTAAGCATCCTGTTGCTTGTCATCAGTTCGTCAGCTGTGGCTCAACTCGCCGGTAAAACCGCCCTGGAGACACGTCTGCATGAGAAGCTAAGCCGTATTTTGACGGAAGATGAGTATCTTCTCGACATCAAAATCACTCCTGACGCCTCCACTTCGGCCAGCAATGATAAATATCTGCCAGGACTACAGGTGCTAGGGGCCGTTTCAGAGGAATCCGGAACAGGACCGATGCCTATCGTGCTGGGTGGCAAAGCCGATATTCTTCTGATTCTAGACAAAAAAGTAAGCAAAGAACGCGCCAAGGTCGCCCAAGACCTTGTCAACCGCATCATTGATTCTGAAGGGCTCAAACAATCGGTGAAAGTGTCCCAACAGCAACGGGATATCAATAAACAACCTTTACCTGACGCACCTCCACCACCTGAGCCTAAGGACCCCCCGTTCCTTGAACAGCTGATTAAGGAAAAAGATTTTATTTCCCGCGCACTCATGGTGATCTGGGGTGCTTTTGTGTCACTCATGGCGGTCTATTTCGTGCTGCGAAGGGTTCTGATCAGCGGTAGCGAATCGTCAGGAAAAAACACCTCGCGAGGAGCATCCGAAACCGCACCGCTCGCACCAGCGCCGGCCGCACCGGGACAACCGGCGAAACAAGAGAAGACCCGCGAGGAACTCTACTCAAAAGACCAAGCCATGCTGGACTCCATCCAGGAGGTCAAAAACGAGGCCAAAGAACAGCCCGCAAAAGTCGCTCGCATCCTGGCAAGATGGGTTTCTCAAAGTGACGAATTGACCCGCGCTGCGGCGCTGTTCCTCAGAAATTGCGAAATCAAGACCGTCGAAGAGGTCTGCAAGTCATTGCACCCGTCTGACCTTGAAAAAATTATTGCCCATAAGATCGAGGACTTTGAACCCTTTGGCAATGACAATCAACGCACCGTGGAACGCATGCGCGCTGACCTCGCCGTACTGGCATCGGAGCATATTCTTAAAGAGCGACCTGACCCACTGAAATTCCTGAAAATGCTAAGTGATGACGATATCCGCAACATTCTTGAAGGCGAGGATACTGAGACCATTGCCATGGTCGCAACGCAGGTACCTGCCCACCGCATGCAAAAACTCTTCGAAACATCGGAACCTGACGTGGTGTCTGCCGTGATTGTCCGTCTCGCCACGATCAAGGCTGCTTCGGCACAAGATTTTGACCGTCTCAAAAATCAATTATCTGAAAAAGCCGAAATGCTTGCTGGCAATCTCTTCACCGACAAAGATCGCGTGCTAAGTCTATCGCAAATCATCGGCTCCATTTCGTCACCTGTTTTACAGTGCGGCATGCTTGACCGTCTACGTGGCCAAAGCCCACAGGTCTACGCCCGCGTCAGACCGTCTCTTCTTGTGGCTACTGACGTGAGATTCTTGCCATCCCGTGTCAAAACCATGCTGATACAGTCAATTGATGCCGACACATTCGGGACCGCTCTCAGTGATTTTGCCATTTCGTTTGAATCATTCCTGGAAGGATTACCGCAGGCTTATCAGTCCGTATTCACGGATGCACAAAATCGCCGTTATGATAGCGCACTGGTCATCCAGGCTTGGAAACGTATCCGTTCGACATTAAACGAATTGACATCCTCAGGACTCATTTCCAAAAACGATCTTAGCGCAACCATCCGCCGCGCCGATCAGCCAATTGATAATCCTGATGAAGATCAAAGGTCTCCCGATGAAAACTTCAAGGAGCGCAGCGGTGCGGCCTGATGTCCGCCATCTTCTGGGAATCGTCCTGCTGCTTGGGCCGCTTGGACGCCATGACGCTTTTGCTGAAAATCTGGAAGCTAAATTGGGGCTCGAACAAACCACAGCCATCAGTCCGATTTACGTGAGCAAGGAAAAAACCACGTTACAGTTTGAGGGCACCTATTCAAAAACATACACCGGCAGATGGCACGCATTCGCACAATATCAAACCAATAAAATATCCACACTTTCGGCCGGAACCGTCGGATTCATCTATGATTCCTCTGACATGATGCAAAAAGGCGGAGCCATCAACTATAATGGCACTGCTGAGATCACCCGCATGCCGCTGTGGCTGTACCGCGGATCTTTCGGGATCGGACTCTTTAACTATGTGGATATTCTCAAAAGCAATGACCCATCAAAGGGCAGCAAAAACGACGTCCCCGTGCAAGCACCGATGATTGGTGTCAAGATTGGCGGTCATTTGGTTCGCATGATGGATACGGATTGGGGTATCTCGGGAAATTTCACCTACTCACTGGCATCCGCCACAAGTTTTGCCATATCGAGCAATTGTCTTTCGATCGGTGTCATCTACCGCGACAATTAAACACTTTGCGTCAAAGAGCAAAGGATTTTTTGCCGGGAAATTTTTGCCTGTTCCCCGCAGTCGGTGAATGGCCCTATGATGAACTCATAGGAGTTTTTGTCTCTATGCGGTCCACCTGATATGGGGTCACTCATTATGAAATCCTGGCAGCGTCTGTCACTCGCGCTTATGATCGGATCATTTCCAGCCGCCATTTTTCTGCTCAATCGGCCGACCCGGAGCAAGCCACAGGAGACCACACCGAGTATCGCTGAGACGAAACCACAGGGCACTCCCGTGAGCGCCATCTCGCCGAAATCAAATTTTAATTCCCGCGAGGTTCATGCCCTGGACCGTGGCATCGATTCAAAGGTTCGTGAGATGAAGGAAATCGACATCAAGATTACCGAGACCCGCGGCGAGATCATCCGCCTTGAAGAAAAAAAAGGCTCCGTACGTAAGGATCTCGAAGCCCTCCAGGCGCGGCTCGCACCGATCATCAATAGCATTGACAGCAATTTGGGAGCCACTGAATCGGAGAATGCTGATCGCCGCGAACCATCCGGAAAATCCGCGCGCGCTGACCTCAATCAAAATGACATCCGTTAAACCAAACGCGGATCTAACGCATCACGCAGTGCGTCCCCAACGCGGTTGAGTGCAAAAACAATCAAGAACAATGTCACACTGACCCCAAAGGTTGGCCACCAGATACCGTTGAGTAACTCGCCGGGCGCATCGGCAATCATCTGCCCCCAGCTTGATCCATCCTGCACACCAACACCAAGATAGGTCAATATCACTTCCGCCTTAATGGCGCCCATAATCTCCAACGATGCTGCCACCACTGCGATGTGCAGAACATTGGGCAAAATATGACGAAAAATAAGCCTTTGGTGACTAGCCCCCAAAAGACGACTGGCCATCACAAACTCCCGCTCGCGAAGCTTGATAAACTCCGCCCGCGTCATGCGGCACAACCCCACCCAACCCACAACACCCATCGCAACGCAAATGGACAGCATGCCTTTACCGAGAATGTAACTGATCGCGATAATCAGCAAAATATAGGGTACCGACACAATGACCGAATAGACCCACTGCACCGCGGCATCCACACGTTTTCCGAAGTAGCCAGCCACCGCACCCAGCCCAAGTCCTATCGGCAAACTGATTGCGGCAACCGTCACTCCCAAGGTGATCGCAGTGCGTGCGCCGGCGATTAACTTGAACAAGACACTGCGTCCAAAGACATCAGTCCCAAGCCACAACGACGGCTTGGCCAACGACGGAGCCAGAAACTTGTCGCCCACTTTTTGCTGAAAATCAGGAATAAGGCCTGCATAGCCACAGAGCGCCAGCAGCAGATACACAGCAATCACCACAAAACAAAGAATCGTCAACTGACTTTGCTTGAGCCGTTGCCACGCCCGCTGGCTCAGGGTTTCGCTGGATAGATTCATGAGCGTCTGAGACATGCCCCCTCCTTAAGACAGCTTGACGCGCGGATCAACAGCCGCGTACAGCAAATCTGTGATTAAATTAAACACGGCATACGCTACGGCGATCATCACCGTTACGCCTTTAATCACTGGAAAATCCCCCGTATTCACGGAAGAGACCAGCAGGTCTCCGAGCCCTGGAATGGAAAAATATTTTTCGAGGACAAACGCTCCCATAACGAGAAATGGCAACTCCACCACAGTGTAGGTCATCACGGGAATCATCGCGTTTTTTAGCACATGCTTAAACATGATCCGGCCTTCCCCAAGCCCCTTTGCGCGAGCGGTGCGCACATAATCGGCTTTGGTTTCCTCCAGCAAAATACTGCGATATAGCCGAACATCCGGACCAAAACTGACAATCATTAAAATCAGCCAGGGCAAGAGCAGATAAGAGAGACCTTTCCATCCAGGAATAAATCCATTGATCTCAAACAAATCAAATTTGTAGGCAAGAAAATACTGAGCTAGCAGCACATAGACGAGATAAGACACACTCATACAAGCCGTAAATATCACCGACATCAAGCGGTCAAACATCGTGCCGCGATACCACGCCACAAGCATCGCCACGCTCAGATTTATGACCGTGCCCATGATAAACGGGGGCAATGTCACGGATAACGAGACCCAAGCACCCTGCCTGAACATATCCGAAAGCTTCTCACCACTCGCAAAAGACCGACCAAAATCCGCCGTCAGAATCTCACGCCAAAAATGCAGATACTGCTGCCACAGGGGTTGATCCAGACCCCATTTTGCCCGCAGGGCCGCGATTTTTGCGGGCGTGGCATGCGCACCCAAAGCCACGCGTGCTGGATCCTCACCAAAATAGGTGAACAGCAGAAAAATCAAGGCCGTCACCCCAATCAATATGGGGATCATCTGGAACAGACGCCTGATGATGTACTGGATCATAGGGAGAATCCTTCCTTTTGTTTGGCCACGTCGATATCGATATGGATCGGCTCACGGTCGCCTTCTAGATCACGTTTAAAATTCTGCACCCATTCCTTAGGGTAGAGCCCCACGCGCACCAAACCATACAGTGGCACGATCGGCACTTCGCTTTTGACGATCTCAGCCATCTCGCGAAAATAAGCCGTCCGCGCGGGGCCCGGTGGCGTGATCTTCGTAAGATCCGAAAGTTCGTCATAGCGACGATTGGAAAAAGACCCGTAGTTTTGACCTTGGCTGCGGGCCAACGTGGTGAGTAGCGACGTGAAGTTTTCTGCATCCGGATAATCGGCGCCCCAACCCGATGTGGTGATATCAAAATCACCCTGCTCAAGTTTGTCCAGAAACGACGAATACGGCATCGCATCCAATTGAATCTTGACGCCAATTTCCGCCAGACATCGACGGTGGTACTCGTAGATTCGCTGGGTGGTGCCACCAGTGGATGCCAGATAACGGAACTCAGGCAATCCTTGGCCGCCTGGAAAGCCGGCTTCCGCCATCAGACGCTTTGCTTCAACCACATCCCGGTCAAAAAACTTGAATCCAAGGTCCTTGGCGTTTGACGGAAGGGTCGGAGGAACCACCGTATCCACAACAACACCGCGTCCATTGAGAATATCATCGATAAAACCCTGACGATTGAGGGCGAGCGCCATGGCTTTTCGCAACTTCAGCTGGCGACCGAGCACCGGGTGCTTGAGATTGAAGGTGATCCAGTAAGTCGCAGAATCCATCGCCGCATACAGCTGCACATGCTGCTGGTACTCATCTTTAACCTCAAATTGTCCCTCACCCACCTTGCGCGCCATCCGCTGGAACGCGTCCGCGTCCAGACCGATCCAGTCAAAATACCCACGCAAAAATTTCAACACCGCTGGCTGAGACTCTTCAATCACCGGCGCATACACCTCGTCGACCAATGGTAGTCGCTGTCCGGCATGTTTGAGTAGACCTTTCTCGGCATCACCCGGCGCACCTTCGGATGGATAAACCAGATGATAATTGGGGTTTTTTACCAGCCAAACATCACCGAGACGATTGGTGTATTTCAGTTTGAAAGCGCCCGTACCCAGCGGATGGAACTGAAAATCTTCACCATATTTGTCGATACACTCCTTCGGAACAATGGACATAATCGTTTTAGCCATCACCTGCATGGGAACTTTGGTCGCCCTGGTCAATTGAATGACAACGGTGTGGTCATCTATAGCTTTAAGGCCCTCGACAGGAAAATCCCCGTATTGATAGTGGTTCTCGCCCAGCGCCTCCATTTTTTTGCGGGCGTCATCAAGACCGACAATCAAGCCCTCGATCAGGCTATAGCTATTTGCATTCACAAATGGATCCGCAAAACGCGTAAAAGAATACACCACATCCCGAGCGAGTAACGGGCGCCCACGCCCTTGCGGAAAACAGTCGCCATCTTGAAACCGCACATCATCGCGCAAGCGAATCGTCATCAGCTTACCATCTGCTGAAAATTCCGGCATCGCCGCGGCCAGATTCGGAACAAATTCGTAAGGACGTTTGAGATAATGAGTCATAAACAAGCTATCGAACAGCAGGGCCGTCACTTCAGAACTTGCCGCATCAAACTGACGGTGTGGGTCCAGACTTTTGCCCTTTGCCGTCAAAACCTTTCTGAGAATCTTGGTTTTGCCATCAAGCCCGCCCCGACTGCTGCAAGAGCACGCTTGAAGATAAGGAGTGATCAAACCAAGCACGACCAAAATCACCCAAAGTCCACGCGGCCGTGGTATGAATTGGCATGTATCTGCGCGACTCACGGCGCACCTCCGATGTGGCTTTGGATCAAATCCGCTTGATTTTGGCTGTCATCCGCATGGTGGCAGGCCACCGAAACGCCTGAAATGCTGCGCAGGGCCGGTACCGTTGCTCGACAAATATCCGTTGCCATGGGGCAGCGGGGGTGAAAGGCACAACCACTCGGCGGATTTGAGGGACTAGGCACATCACCAGCCAACGGCTGAACCGTACGCTTACCGCGCGGATGCGCCGCTGGAATCGCACTGAGTAGAGCTTTTGTATACGGATGTCGGGGACGATGATAGATCTCGTGAGCGCCGCCCATTTCGACAATGCGACCCAGATACATCACAGCAACGCGGTCGCTGATGTACCGCACCACACCCAGATCGTGGGCCACAAAAATATAGGCCATGCCCAGCTGTTTTTGTAGATCCACCAGTAAATTGATGACCTGTGCCTGGATGGAAACATCAAGGGCTGAAACCGCCTCATCGGCGACGATGAGGTCGGGGTTCAACGCGATGGCTCTAGCAATACCAATACGCTGCCGCTGTCCGCCAGAAAACTCATGGGGATAACGTTGCAACGCATCCTGCCGCAAACCAACCGTTTCGATCAGCGCGGCAACCCGCTGTTTGCGGGCAGACGGATCAAGATCTGTCGCCAAAATGAACGGCTCCTCCAGGATACTGCGGATACTCATGCGAGGATTGAGGGAGGCATACGGATCCTGAAAAATCATCTGCATATGACGACGGATCGGCCTCAGGGCGGCTTGGGATTTGTGGGTGATATCGTCACCACGAAATTTGATGGTGCCGGCGGTTGGTTCATAAAGCCTGACAATCGCTCGTCCCAGCGTGGTTTTGCCGCAACCTGACTCACCAACAATACCGAGTGTCTCACCACGCTCCACCTGCAGATTCACATCACTGACCGCATACACTTGACCCACTTCACGCTGCAAAATTCCTCCGCGAATGGGAAAACGCATGGACAGGCCCGTGACCTCTAAAAGCGGCTGACTCATCATACGCCCCCTTCTCCACCGGCTTGCGCCATCAC
>JBILMN010000071.1:0-13997 GCA_044375465.1 Oligoflexales bacterium
CATCTTTAATGGACGTCCCGGCGCTGAGTGCTGATGTACTCGCATAGTCGAGATTCGTGGCAGTCTGGCCGGCTCCGACGGTGTAGTTGAAAAGTAATGCTGTGGTCCCTGAACCACTGGTATAGTTAACCGTCGCGCCAGAGTTCAGAGTCAATTGTGGTGTTCCAACGACATTCACAACCTCCGAGAATGTCACGGTTATCGGAATAAGTGCTCCAGCCATATAGGTGCCATTCGTTGTCGTGGTGGAAACAGAGCTTACGGTTGGCCTGACACCGTCAATTGTGAGGTTTTTGCTACCACCAAGGCTTGCGGCACTACCCGTGTTTGGCAGTAGCAGGATTGCGGCATTACCCGCGATATCAGTGATCGTTCCACCAGACAAAGCACTGGTGTTGCTATAATCCAAGTCAGCATGTGCGTTCCCTGTCGCCACCGTATAGTTAAATGTCAGCGTGGAAGTACCGGTCCCGCTGCTATAACTCGCCGTTCCCCCGCTATTGAGAGTCATTGTTGGCGTCCCGGTTACGGTGACAATTTCTGAGAAAGCAACTTGAATCGATATGAGATCGCCTATTTTTTTGACGCCGTCCCCTGTGCTCGATGTCACGCTGCCAATGTTCGGTTGCGTCGTATCGATGATGATATTTTTATTGGCTCCCAAACTACCTGTTGCTCCTGGTGTTGGTAGGTTCAGTGAGGCGTCATTTTCGGCGAGATCTTTAATGGTGCCTCCGGCCAGCGCCAGAGGTGTGGTTGGAATATAGTCGAGGTCTGATGATGTGTGCCCTGCGCCGACCGTATAAGTAAATGATAGGGCCGTGGTTCCAGAGCCACTGACGTAATTGACAACAGCATTGGTGCCACCGGTTGCAAGCGTTAGCTGGGGCGTGCCTGTCACGACTTGAGTCTTGTTATAATTGATTGTCACGTTTACCGTTAGACCTTGCCGGTAACTTCCGTCTGCGGTGGTCGACGATGCCGAGGTCACGACTCCCGCCGAGTTCAGCCAGGCAAACGATTTGGTTGCGGCCGATGATGCGACGTTTCCGGAATTGTCGGTGACTCGCACAGTCAATGTGTAGTTGGCATTATCACCCACATTATTAAATACCGCGTCATTCATCGTGTAGGACCAGTTTGTGGTTCCGGTTGCCGGTAGCCAGGTGCTTGTCGAAGTCCAGGATGTACCGTTCCAAAAATTTGATCCCTGTGCGAGTTGAATGGAAACAGCCGATACACCAGATAAATTATCGCTAGCCGTGCCAGTAAATAATGTTGTTGGACCGGAACCCATGGACGCCGTGATAGGGCCAATATTGTTGGTGCTACCTGAAGGGGCTGTGATGGCGGCGGTCGGGATGGTATTATCGATCGTAAGCTTAAATGTTGCGTTGGTCGTCGCCTGGGTTTGCGGCAAACCTGGGGATGCGCCGCTGTAACCATTCGCTCGCACACAGACGTATGTCAGAGCGTTCAAACCGGCTGGAATATTGGCAGTGGTTGACGATGTGGTTGTGATGACGGTGCCGCAGGCGCTTGTTGTTCCATAGCTAACCGTGTAGTCCCTAGCGCCAAGAGCATTGGTCCAATTCACGGTCACGGTGTCTTTGACCGTAGCGTCGGATGGATTTGGTGTTGTTGTGAGATTGAACGCGCCGGGATTGACAGTCACTGTCGTGGAGGCTTGCGCCAATGCAGTGTTCCCACTGAGTGTCGACGTTGTGGCCATCGTTAACGTATCACTATTGGCCTGGCTGTTTCGGTAATAGATCGTATCGTTTGTGACTCCGGAAGCGACCGAACGGACGCTGCCTGTAATCAGGTTAGCGCAAGTGTTGTCACTGAAAAAAGCGGCCGTGGCGCCGCCTGTCGTGGCGTGATTGATGGTTGAACTTGCGGTCGTTGTGGTCGTGTTGTTCCATTTGTCCAGGAAGTTATAAGTCACCTGCCTGCAGGTTGAAGCAGTTGTTGTGTAAGGTGCGGAGGTGTACGCGAATCGCTTACTTGGGCCGCTAGTAATAGTGGCATTTCTGGTGGCGCTCCAGCTGGAGCTGGATGCTGTGATCGTAACAGCATTCGATGCGACTCTCGTGCGATTGGAGTACCAAACGCTGACAGCATTGTCGCCACTGACAATAGTGGCCGATCGATTGCCCGCTGACCCTGTCAGGGTGGAAAAATGGAAGTGGCCCGAAGACGTTCCGGTCAGAGGTGTGGTGCCATTACCGCCGGTTTGCGCGGTCGCGCATTCCGCGCTACTCGCGAAAAAATCTCCATTACCGCCAGTTGACGTGAATGATACAGAAAGGTTAGCTGTCATATTAACAGGGTTGTTTTTGTTGTCTTGGGCCTGGATCCGCAGTTCCTGACAGGTTTCCGTATCTTGACTGAAATTGGTTGCAGGTGTCGGTGAGATAAATACTAATCGGCTCATGGTTCCCGCGGTGACTGTGACGGTGCCGCTATTGTCACCCACACATCCGGAATCAAGTCCGGAGCAAGTGCCCGAGATTATACCTGTACCGGGTGCGTTGGGATCTAATACGGCAATATTGCCCGAGGATACGTCAAATTGTCCGGCAAGGACGCCACTACCGCTCCAACCGACACTATAACTATTACCTTTATAGTTTCCGTAGGCATCAAAGATATGCGCAAACAGGTTGCGTGTTTGATCGGTAGTCATGGAAATCGCTTGACCGGTGATATCCCCAGTAGGCGAGTAGGTGCCGCTACTGGTTATTTTCAGGTAGGATGGCGCACTTGCCGGCTGTGCATTGAAGTTCATAGATCCCGTGAGCGCCGTGTTATAGCGGGTTCCATCCGTGACTGTCCCAGCGACGGTCAGCTGCGAAGTTTCTTGAGGAGAGAGGGATGTCAAGTTACTACGGTATAAAACAAACGGCGTGCCTGACGTGATGAACTGTCCATTCGAGAAGGATCGTGTCCCTGAGCTTAATCGAGTTGGACTAAGAACGCTTGCTGTTTTTGGATTCGCCATACTACTGGAAGCACCAGATACCCAGGTGAAGGTGAGTGTGTCGGACGTCCAGCTAGGGATCGTATTTGCAAATTGGTCCAGGACGGACACGGTCACGTCAAATGCAGATCCAGCCAGTGGGGATGCTGTGGATGATGAAATGCTGTAAGTCTCGGCAAGGCCAGGGCTAACTGTGATTGGATACTGGATACAGCGGTTTTGGTTTGAGCACGAACCTCCGATGTCGCCAACTGGCGGCACATAATTGTCTTTAAATTGTAGGGTCGTATTTTCTCTTGCCCTGAGAGTTAGCGTTTGGGTCGAAGTGATGCCGCTGTTAAATGTCAATGTGGTTGGTGGGAACACCGGCTGGCTACCATTGGGGGCATTGATTGGTCCTGACCAACTGTATTGCTGCCCGTTCAATGCGGCATCAATTCCTGTAGCCACGTTACCGCCAGCATCTCTGGCCTGTATCGTAAATGACTGTGGGGTTCCGGCGACCAAGCTACTCGTAAAGTCCACAAACGCATAAGACTGCACCATATCGATGCTGGGCTGCATGATAAAGTAAGGCTGCGTCAGCATGCCAGCATGGGTGCTGGCTCCTGGGTCGATATTGATCGTCGCTGTCTGGTTTCCAACGCGGTAGAACAGATTCGTGACCGATGTGCCGGCAGTAGAGCTGGCATTTACCAATATTTGGCCGTTGGTATTTCTCGAGTTCACATAGGTCGATTGATCGAGTGTCGCAACCTGGGTCGCGGTGCCTGCAACATAATTGACCTTCAAAGGTACCAGGAATTCTCCTGGGCGTTGATTTCGATACTGATCAAAGGCCTGAACATTCAAATCAAATTTATCGGTAACCGAGGCATTGAGCGAATAAGGAGATGCTGCGGATCCAGTGCAGTTTGCGCCATCCGATGTTTTGATACAACCCATTCCATATTTAAGAACGGTCCCGGGCGACACCGTCAGGCTTGCAGTGTTTGATGACTGCTTGGGTGGTGATTGATTATCTCTGATGTTCAGAACAAGTCCGGACTCTGCTTTTGTCAGGATCAACGCATTTGTCGATACACCAGCCGCAAACACTAAATTTGCCGGGGGCACCAGTGGCACGCTGCCATCTGGCGCAATATGTGTCGCCGCGATGCTGTTGCCGCTACCGTCGACTAGGGTGAATACGAGGGATCCGAGATCACTATCGGCTCCCATGATGTTCGCTCCAGAGACGTCTTTGGCGCTGACGATGAGGCTTTCCGAGATCCCAGCATTGGTCGCGGTTGGGAATGAAAACGCGTAGGTGTTGACCGTCCTGCGGCTCGAAATACCATACAGCGCCGATGATTTTGGGTAGGATGTTGTTATGGATCCATCAGTTGCTTTAATGTAGAACTGGCGTCCACCGATCAACACAGCAAGGTCCGACACAGTCGCTGATTGTTGGTTTGCGATGCTGACCGTTAAGCAGCTTGTATTGTTTGTTGGTGCTGTACATTTCAAATAATCACCCACCGCATTGCCGCTTGTGTCAACAAGACTGAGTGTCACAGTCGTGCCGGCTGGCGCGGCAATATCATTACCGTACACGTCCCGGGCTTTAATCGTGACCGGGAAACGATTACCACCCGATGAGGCGTTGACATTGGTTGTCGTTGGATCGGCCCAAGCATGGGTGCTGAAAACCATTGGCGATCCCGCCATTGATGCCGCATTTAGTTCTGTGACGTAATGATCCAATGACAGAGCTGTGATGGCTCCGACCGTCAGTCCATCACCACGGATGACCTTATTAGACTGGCTCGCGTCAATATAGGATAAATTGACAAGCGGAGCGTCATTGTAAATTCCCGTGGCTAAACCTTTGGCATAAAACGTTGTGCAGCCATTGGAAAACGTCAAGGAGATGTTGCCAAACCCAAATGCTTGGCTGTCAAAATTTGCGCCGGACGCTTTGGACATCACCATGGAATTATTCTCACTGTTTGCCAAAATTCCGCCATTGGCAACGTTTACGGTGATCGTTTGATTCACTCCGCTAAGAATGTTGTAGGCTTTATCCAGCATGCAAACGTCGACGGAAATTTCAGTGCCGGCGACGACGGACTGAAGCGGTGTTGAGGCGCTGTCAGCGATAGAAAACCGCTCAAGAGTCGGTGGATTAACCAAGATCGGGTCACTGGTGGCTGTCAGTGTTGTCACGCCGTTGACCAATCGACTGGCTGAAATGCGTCCCGATCCTGCACGTTTTGGATAGAATTTTAACGAGCCGCTTGAATTTAGACTCGAGTTCGCCGCGAGAGCGATCGCATCTGCTGGTGTTGATCCAGTAAACGAATAGGTTGTCGGAGCGCCACAATCAGCGATGTTTTTGCGGGCGTCCATTTCACAAGCAAAAGCTTCAATTGTACGGCCGAGATCTGGGACTAGAGGATAAATCAGCCCTGATGCAGGTGCTGAATTAAATAACGTATTGTAGTTTGCGGTCACAAACGGCAGACCCGATTCATTAGGCTGAGACAGCAATGCCAAGGTTACAGATTCACCAGGAACTGGTTTAAGATTGACTGATTTTGAGAATGTGACACCCGTCACTTGGTGTTGGTACTGGACATTTAACGTTGACGTCATGTTGGCTCTGACTAGATGTGACGCGTCAAGCGGATTTGAACCGTAAAAATTCAATGCGTAATCGCCGTATTGGCCACTACCAGGAATCTTCACATTGCGTGATACGGCAGTGGCCAATGACGTGTGAGATCCCGAACTGCCGAGGAGTTTTGGCATGCTCGTCCCGTCAGGAGCGTTCGGCGGCTGGCTCGACCAGTAAAACTTTAAGGTCACCTGGGGGTTTCCATTAGTATCCCCATTATCCGTAGTGGTATTTCCATACATATCAGAAACAAAGATTCGTAAGCCAAATGGATCGTCGGTACTGAATACCCCGTCGTTGATTCTTTGTACGCTGAGATCCGCTGATGGTCCTGCAAGTGTTAGAATTTGGACAATACCTGTTGCTTCATTATTAAAGACGCTGGATCTGACTGGCATGCCAAAAGTTATTTGGGCGGTGGAGTCGAAGGCTCGCCGAACGGTATTATCGGCGAGAACTTTGACGCTGGGTGACCCCAATGCTCCAGGTGTTGAGATCGCAAGTTGCCCAGCAGGGACATTTTCAAAATCCAACGTGAATCCAGCTGTACTCCCTGGTTTGATAAAATTATGTGACGCGTCGTGGGTATGGAAGTAAATGGTTCTTGGTCCACAAGACACACCATAAGTTGTAAGCATGCCCGGTGGGGCGCCTTGTCCAGTGCAATTATCCATGACGCTGGCCAAGATGGGTTTTGCACCCGATGAGCCAGCAACCGCAGAGGATGAAATAGGACCTTCCTCTGAAAATCGGGCAAGGGTGTCACTGGGTACAGCATGAAGGTGATGGACAGCGCCGCGTTTCACCGTAAAAATATCTGGCTTCACCGTGATGCCATCGGATTTAAGGTGAGGTGTGGCCGCGCTGCCAACGGTGGCGCCGTTTGGACCAATAAACTGGATACCGGCGCCACGGGTGGTTATGGCATCGTAGGTTACCCCGTCGATGGTTTTCGCGGGCAGATCCATCTGCATCACTGCCTTATCAAAAGCGTTCGATGAGTTATAGTTTGTAAGGTTGACCGCGGAATCAAAGCAAATTTCTCCGGGTAGTATGAGCTCTCCAGCCACGATTTGCATCGTACCGGCGAACCAGTCGTTGAATCTCGTTTTTGAGACGTAGTTCAAACCGCCTTCATTGGAAGTAGGACCCGCGGTGGTATAGGTGAGAGCCACGCCGTCCATGTCAATCCCAGGGTACAAAAGACCTGTTGGTATACTATGACCCAGCTCCGGAACGTTTGTGGCACTATAATACGTTTTGTTTATCGTATAGATCGATGCTAGGTCTCCGGCTTTTGGATCGGCAAAACCGTTTGGATTTGCGGCATTCGTGCGGAAAAATTTTAGTGCTCCTTCGACGATTGCTGAATAGTCGCTTAGCTGATTATGTTTTTTGTCATGCAAAAAGGCACGGATCGTGTAGCAGGATCCAGGTTTGACATTATCGTTTGCCAATGTTGGAGCTGAAGGTGTTGCGATTTCATATTCGGCATGTTCAAGTTTGCCGGGGCGGATTTTAATCCACGGCCCAGGCCAGGATTTGAGATTCGTGTCACTGGAGGATCTCACTACAGGGAATCCAGATCCGAGTCTATTTTGTGGCACAAACACGATGGTGAACTTTGCACTGTCACGATTTGTCGGAGAGATGGCCGCATGATCGGTCGTGACCATTGGATTGTAAAACTTTTTGGGAGTTGGCCCAAGTCCATCAGCGGGCGTTGAGTTGGCGACAAAGAGGTTGGCTGGTGTGTACGTGCCAATCCAGGGATTCGTCAACCATGCGCTACCGTCGAAGATGCCCGTGAGTGATCCGGATAAGTTGCTAAACCCCTCAAATACCAGGCCGTCACCTTGCACGTCGGCATCCCGGAGGAAGTTTCCGGCAGCATCTGCGATAGCGACACCTAATGGGATATCATCGTCACTTGTAATCAAAAATCCGAGCGGCAGCGTGTCAGGATTGAGTACCGTCGCACCAGCGGTTGGCCCACCTTTTTTGGTGGTAAAAAGCAGGTATTTGGGCGTTCCTGTCGTGGCACTGATAAGCCTCGACCAAGGTCCCGAGACCCCTCCCGCCTCCACCTGTTCGATCGTAACGGATGCAGCCACCCGGGTGTCGGTCATGACATACGTACCTGGCAGAGTGCAGATCCCTGCATTAAACGTACAGGTCAGCGTGCCGTTTGGAAGGTTGGGCGTGATGCCACCCCAGCTTGTCGCAGAGGTGCTGACCGTGCTGAAGGTTTTGAGGCCGTTGTAGGTAACTGAGTCGATACTGTTACCATCCTGGGCGTGGATCTTGATCTTGAATGGAGATCCCGCAATGAGCGGTGGATTCAAAGTGGCATTCGTCGCGGCATCGACCAATTCAAACGCGAATTTTGTCGCCATCCCACCAGTTGTCGTCAGAATCGGAGATAATGAATACTTGACCGTGTTATCAAGCGGGATCGCCAAGATTCGGCCCGAGCCCGGGATGCCGACTGATTTGTAAAGCGTACTGCTGCCTTGCACGATGGCCAGACCGCGGTGTACCCCGCAGAACAGATTGAGTGGTTGATCATCGCTTTGGGTGATCAAAGCTGTGACATCCGGTATCGTGGCTGGCGCTGGACAAACATTGGAAGCTTTGTAATTTGAGGGATTTTGGGTGGCCAAAGCATTCAACATCGTATTCAGGCCACTGCTGACTGGTTCTGCGTCGTCGACGAGATAATTCACACCCCAAAGTCTTGCGACGACATCACTCGAATAATTGCCACCGGCGTCATAACCCGCCACGTGGAAGAAATATTGTTGGTCCGCATTGATCTCAATATCAGGCGGTGGAGTGACACCGCCCACGGGTGCATTTGCTTGCGTCTGTGTGCTCCACAAATCGCCTGCTCCATTGGCCGCAGTGCGCAGAACGGACTGTGTCGCAGGCCCAGCTACAATGTCGATAAAGACGGGGTCTTTGGTTGTTAAACCGAGACTGCTTTGATCCACCAGGATCTTTGGTCGAGCCTGTGTACCATTCGGTACTTTGACAACTGTGAATGTCCCCGTGGTGGTGGCTTCACCATTGGTTAGAGTCAACGGGGTCGACATGTGATCGATGACGTCCACCAATACTGATGATGCAGTAATGCCCGCTGGTGGAGCAGACGGGTACGTGTTGTCTAACTTGAGCTTAATTCCAATTGAGCTACTGTAGTCCACGCAAATATTATCTTTGCGGTCATAGACTTTGATTTTCGCTTTGAATGGAATCGTCGCTTGCTCCTGGGAGTTAATGGTCGTGGAATGCTCGGAGCGAGCGGAAAGACTGACGGGTGCTCCCGAACGGACGATGTAGGTCACAGTCGTGGATATACCTGCAAATTGATCGGCCCTGACGGTGATGGTTCCCTGACCAGTTGCCAAGGGAAGAAGAGTCTGCTTTCCAGGGACCGTCGCAGCGGTCAGGCGTGTTTGAAGCGGTCCGGTCGCGGACCACGATGTTTGTGATGTTGCAACGAAGTTTCCACCTTCGTCGACCAACACCGGCCAAATGTCGAGGGAATCAGTGTCCGCAGATAATTCAAAGCATGGTCGCGTGATATTCAAAGGATCAACGCAGGCATTATTGACTCCGGCGTTTGGTGGCGTCAATGAAAGCACGAGCGTTTTTGCCTCACCCGTGACCACCGGGACCTCGATAGTTGCGGGCTTGACTGGGAATTTCGGATCCGTCGGTTTCACGGTGATTTTAATGGTTGTTGGCTTCATGACCCGGAATGGGCCCTTGGGTAAAATGCATTGATCGTTATAGAAGTCACATTTTTCGGATCCCGAGGGGACGTTTACGGCAACACCGTCGATCACATCATTGACCCCTTCGGTCGTATAGTCGAAACGATAACCGTTGCCAAAGTCGGTATTCGGTACGCCGTGCGCGAACATCGCTACGTTGAACATGGAGCCGGCTTTGATGACCCGCCGGCCGCTCGTATCGAAAAGCGGAGGGATAATGATCAAAGAGGCTTCGATGGGATCCCGACCGCTGGTGGCAAACTCCTCCAAACTGGCGACTTTGACTTTCGCAAACTGGATGAGATTAGCCGCAGTGGAGTCACTCGGGACCCTCATTGCGACCGCGAGGATGGACGAAGGATTATTTGCAGTCTGTAGACCAACGGTTGATTCTCCGTCCATATTGGTTTCGGGTGTTGCCCCAGAAAGAGAGCCTGCGCAGATGTCGCGGGAATTACTGGCGCCGCAACTTTGAGCGATGAGTTCACCGGATTCATCAATAGTAAACCTCGCGGAATCCCAGTTATAAAAAATCGTGTTCGCAATTTTTTCATCAGAGACACCCGCGGCTACAGCCTTTGTGATGACAAAGGTTTTAAATTCTGTCTTCACTCTGGGGATGGGGCGTTTTTGCTTATTCATCACCACGAATTTGATGGGTTCATCGACCGAGGAGTTGGGCGGATACTTGGCAGGGAGTTCCTGAGTGAATGCGATGAAGTTAGATCCCAACTTAGCATTCTCAACGGTGTTTTTTCCTTTTGTGCAGCTGGTCAATGACGCCATGACGCCGCAGACGGTCAAAATAAGGCTCGTCATCGAACTAGAGTGTTTTTTGGGATTGAAGGGTAGCAAAACAACTCCTCACAACCGCACGTTCCAGGGAAACAGGCATCCCGGCCGCGGAAACTTTTGGGATGGATTCGGAGCTTTGTGGGGGAACTTGAGGGATACCCGTTTAATTTCAATAAGATCATGTAAATATTGACTTTTTTGTAGTTATCGACCTCGGTATTAAAGGGCTCTTTGCACCTTGCGGGTGGGGCCTGCGGGGCCACGTGTGGGCGAACAAAATCAATGAGCTCAATGGTGATTCATCGATCAACGGTCAATCAGTGATACACTTATGATGTAGCCGCTGGCTCCCTTTAAACCCCCGGTAATCTTTTTTAGGACGATCTGCAATGTCCACTGCTTTTCCTTCTGACAATATGGATGTGATCGCGAGGCACGAGGCGGCTGTTTTGCCGCTGGATCAAGTTCGCGCCCAGTCAATCACTGATTTTAAGTTGTACATGAATACTGGATCGGAATTTAGGCTGCTAAAACCTTCGGGATATCGGTGGGTGAGCGATGATCTGGAGATTTTGACAAGGGACGGTCATGGCGCTGTCTACTACCACACCGCTGATGCGGCCAAGGTTCAGGCGTATCTAAAATTTTCGTCTTTGCCAACGCTTGATGCGAGTCTTCAGCCGGACCAACGCGTGATCAGGATTACGGATATTGCCGCCCAGCTCACCAAAATGCTCTATGACGAGCCGATGACTGAGGCTGCCATGGCCAAAGGATCGGAGATTGCGTCGCAGATGGTGAGCTGTTTGGAAGAAGATCGCACCTGTGTAGCCGCTCTCGGTAAACTGGCAAATCATCATTGGTACACCTATTACCACAGTGCTCGCGTGGGATCCTATGCGCTGGCTCTGGCTATGGAGATGGGGTTGACAGATCGTGCCCAGCTACAAGCCATGGCCGTGGGTTGTATTTTTCATGATATTGGCAAAAGCAAGATCAATCTCGAGATTCTTAACAAAAATGGGCCTCTGACGAACGATGAATGGGTTCTGATCCGTCAGCATCCGGAATTCGGAGAAGAGCTTGTCCATGATAGCTACCTTGGGCATATTTCGCGCGAGATCATACTGCATCACCACGAACGCCTCGACGGCGGGGGGTATCCGCACAAGCTCTCTGCTGCGGATATTTTGATGGAAGTAAGGATCGCATCGTTTGCCGATACGTTCGACGCATTGACGACAAATAGAACCTATCAGGCCGGACGCAGTCGGTTTGAGGCGCTTGATCTCATTCGTCATCGATTTTTAGAGCAGCTTGATCGTGATTGCTATAAAGCAATGGTCATGCTTCTGCAACGCGCCGGAAAGAAAGCCTGATTTGATTTTACTTTCGTTCGCACCGGGCGTGTCATCTAAATTTTGAGCAACCGCGCATCTCTGCGAATCATGACTGAAGCTCGATGAAAAAAATTTCCAAATCGTGATGATAGGTGCAGCATACCATGGGCCTCGCGCGCCCACCGGGTGACATCTCTTTGGGGAATGGTCCCCTCCGGGCAACCTCTTTGGCCAAGGGCGAAGTCCTTCTTGGATGCAATATAGATGGTACTGAGTACATGATCCCACCTTGAGTACCAAACAAGTTTTCGGGCTGACTCTTTGCCGGAGTAAACCTTCGGAATGATGTCGTAATCGCCGCCCGGTTTAAAGGATCCATAGGGCATTGCCGGTTGTAATGACCACCAGATCCCCGGTTTTGATAATATGGTCGAAGACGCGTATAACTGCTTCATGGTCTCAGCCCATACAAGGCTTCCCATGCTGTGGGTGATTACGGTTGGCCCAATTTTGCTGTGGCCATTCCATTCGATCGCAAATGGTAAAAGCATCTGTGCGGCTTCTGTTGCACGCCGCTCGACATCCCTCAAATAAGTGGCGCAGCGTGGTAGTTCTCTGGTGATCAATTTAATTTTGTGCCAGAGGGATCCTGTCAGGGCGTCCTGAATGTGGATTTGATTTGTTAACAGGCTATTCCATGCAAATACATAGACATTACGATCGGCAATCACATTCGGTCCGAGGATGTCTAGCATAGGTTTTACGAGATCACGCAAGGCCTCGTCTGCGCTAGAAAATTCCACGCCATGTATAAATAGGATGGGTGGGCGTGAGCGAGTGTCGGAATGAATCGACGTTACCTGAGTCACTGTCGCCTTGTCGGTTTCAACCAACCATAGCGAGCCGTGGCCTTGGCCTCTTTGGAGCATGGCGACCCTCCACAATCTCGAAGTGATGATAAGATGATTGTTGAAATCATGAATGAGATTCTGAATGAGATTTAAAAAGCAATGATGAAGGAATGAGAAAAATATTGTTTTTGGTCGATTGTTTGTTCGGTGGTTCTGTGGTCAGTTCAGGCGTCAGTTCAGGCGTCAGTTCAGGCGTCAGTTCAGGCGTCAGTTCAGGCGTCAGTGTGCGGACGTTCTGCGGTTCTTCTGGGCATCGGCGATGTCATCTGTATTAAGTGTTCGCTTAAACTCCACAGGAGTCGGGCAAATCGAGGAGCGGGAATGATCATTGAAGCCAATCCAGTAACTCATTTGAAATCGGCCCTTCTCAAGTCCTGAATTCTCGTAATAAAAACCAATCAGTTGGTCATCACCTGGTGCTCGTTTGTCCCATCCCATGGTTTTCTTGAAACCACCGACATCCGTCACCAATTGTGGGTAAAATCCGCGTTTGACAGCGGTCCGTGGAACGATAATATTGACGGCGAACGCCTCGGAGTTTACCGAGCCTTTTAGCTTATAGAAACAGGACGCATCGTTACAGTCAGCCTCACCTGACTTTGTGAGTGCCGCGTACCCGTTTTTGATATTGTCGGTGGAAACCTTTGGAACCGTTGACTCTGAGGGTGCCAGGTCGAACTTCGCGTCCATTGGTTTAAACGTATAGAGGAGTCCGCTGCCTGGATTTAAATGATTCTGTGCTGGCATGGGAACATCGATGATCATGGGAATGTGGGCCGAGTCTTGGTAGAAGCTCGCCATGGTCGCCATTTTTAAATCGACTTTAAACATCAGAACCTTAATGTAAAAATTGACCAACGCGATAGCCCCAACATCGCCGAGGTGGGACGCCTCAACATAGGATTCAACGTCCTGATTGCCAAAAATCATCGTAAAAAATCGTTTGAAATTGAGCCTTAAATTGAAATCTGAGTTATGGCCGGCAACTGCTGATGCTCGACCTGGAAGGTGTGCGGTCAGTGTTCGAAACAGCAGTTGATTGGTTGGTTGATACTCGTAGGAGTACTGATCGGTTTTGATGCGGTATGACTGCGGCTCATGGGTGACCAGGGGGGCCATCGATAGAGAGAGTTTATGTGAGTCCTTGCAGGCAGCCAGGTAACCAAAGTTTTGACCGTTTGCCCTGTCTTTAGCCAAAACTTCCGTCACAGACTTGGCTTCGCACGGTAGTTCCGAAGAGAGGTCAAATTGCGGGCCAAAATTGTTGGTTTCAAATACAATGCGGTCAGTAGACCGAAAAGCCTGATTGGCATCTTTGGTGATGCGTTTGGTGTCGAGGACACCCTCCTCAGTCATCGGGTCAATCTGAGTGGGGATCACCTGCCATGGTGCGTTTTTGTCTCGTGGATTGTACCTAAAAAGTCGCATGGACGATGGAGGTTGGCTGGTCACAGCTTCCGGAACACTGTTGGCAGAGACCATGGCCGGACATGCGAAAACCCTATCAGACAACGGCAATACGGCCAACAA
>JBILMN010000221.1:0-4251 GCA_044375465.1 Oligoflexales bacterium
CACTGCAAGCTTTAGCTCAGGCACACTCACTTCAAACCTTGCGATACTCAACTTTAACCTCATGTCTATTTCCTTTCCCAAGTCTATCAAGGGTTGTAAGGCTAGACACGGAATTTTTTACACTACCCATCAAGAGCTACAATTCCAAGCCTAACCGAAGGAGATTTTTTGTTTAGACTCGTCGTAAAATACGTCAAAGGCTGAGGTCACATGCGAGCCCGCTTTGATTAAGTCTGCATTCAAAGGGGTAGATAGTGGCATCACAAGTTCGTGGTGGCTGTCGAGAAACAAACAGTCATTTTCATTGGTTAATCACGCCAAGTGCTTTTTCAAGTCTTCCTTTTGCAAGGGTGTTTGTATCAATTAATTTCTTAGTCACAGAGATAAGGACGCCTGCCGAAATAATTAAATAGCGCGTTGTACAGTTCGGTAGACTTATTCGAATTGAACGATCGAGTGCCGATACGAAATTAGATCGATGGTTTTGCAATGCACACAATTTGGCCTCCAATTTGAGGGCTAAAGCGGCTTAGATCACCGAGAGAACGCAGCGGCGCTTTGATTAAGGTGGAGTTAAAGCAATCAGGCAAAGCAGCCTTCATGCGAACCGGGGACATGTAGCACATCTGCCGCCATAGCCATTCAAGATGCGCTTTTGCCTCTTTCGAATACGCGCTCTTGCGCCCGCCCCTGAACCCTTGAAGGCTGCGAGGCTCGTAAGGCCGCCTAAGTAGCCTTACAGCTGACTTCCTGTGGATACCAAGGTTACGAGATACCTCGTCCAGAATTTGTGATTTTAGTTTTTTGGATGCTTTTTTATATTGCGCCCAGACATGAGCCAGGTATTCTGATTCGATTTTGTCGCTAAAATCAAATATCCCGCACTCAGGCACCTTTTTCAAATTCTCACCATTATTGTCCATAAGTTACCTCCGGTTAAACCGGGTTCGGTAACACTTCAAATGACTCGATTCGATCAAATTCCGGCTAAGATGCTGTTTTCATGAGTTGTTTAAAAAGTACTAAGTTTATATCGCCGAATACCGATACAGCAGCCAGATTGAGGCGTTAAAACACGTACACGTCGATTGTGACCAACGGGTTTAAAAATTGCGCTTGGATTTCCTCAAAACTTTCCAAGATACTCGAGGAGGTTTCCTGTGCACGTAAGACACAGCATTCGAAAACTGGGACTGCTATTCGTACTGCCTGGAGCTCTGTCATGTTCGGAACTGGATTCGGGGTCCCAGACAACCAACTTTCGAAGTCGAGAGAGCCAGGACCTGCCGGGGCAGCGCAATTCGCAGACGGGCAGCTCTTCGCCTCTCTCGGAAAGCGGAAAGCCAACCGCAACACCCCGCCCGACTCCCGGCAGCGAAGTTGGTGGTGACAATCGAAAAAAAGAACCAATTCTTAAATCGCTGGATGACGGTTTTCAGTGGCTTTCTCGAAGCCACTCACCGGGAAAGGCATACAAGATATCCCTGAGTTGGTTCGAGATGCTGAATTCAGGACCTCCGGATCTTAGCCTGACCCCGGAGGTGGCCAAGGCTGTTGGTGGAATTCGGGAATACAAGGTCTCCCGATGGTATAGGCTGCCGGCTACGGAACCATGCGAGTACCAGTTCAACTATGCCGACCCGTCAAAGAACTCCCTTCAGACAGTAGCCGTCTATTCGAGAGGCTGCCCTCCGATGGCGAATTCTGGTTACTCCGAACCGACAGGATTCAATCGATACGGCTTCAGAAAGTGTGAATCGGAAACGGCGACCTTTCTCGGGATCAAAGACGTCGGCAAATTTAATGGAGCCTTTGGTGCTCGGATCGAGTGCAACCGGGGGGAATATTACTCCGTTCATGAAATCTGGTATCACCCGGAATCCAATCATCCTCACCGAAAAGTCATGGAGGCAGGGGGTTACCGGATGAAGGGCTCCTCGCCCTTCATCCGAGAAATCGCCCGTCAGACCTATGAGAACCTGGCAGACGCTATACCCGAAAACGATTATGAGAAGTCTCCGCAGAGTGCTCGGGTCAGTTATGTCGTCGAGGGGGCCGTCAAGAGTCCAGGAACTGTCTCCGGCTACGCGATGTGCAATATCGGCAACAACGGTCTTTTTTCCTCGATCCATCTTACCTCGCTGACAATCGGGTTCTTTTCCAACCGGCAATGGATTCATGGCAGCTGGGAGCCCAGCTTTACGATGGGCTCGGGCACCTTTTCATTTGGTGCTTTCATCAACAAGAATTGGCAAAACGGCGATATTCCCGGCGGAACAGCGGCGCTGCGATTTGAGAAGCTTGGCACATCGATGTATCACCGGATCTCGATCGACGGAAGCATCGCCCTTAGAAGCAAATACTTTGGGGTCCCGGCCGTTCACCACGTGACCGCCAAGTCGTTCACGCCATTCGTTTGCTTCGCCAATTCAGATGTCAATAGTTCAACTGGTTATCGCGACGTCGCCATCGGTGATCCAGCCGACTTGTGACAGAGGGTGTCGGCTGGAAACAGAATTACCTGTACGGGCCAACACTAAAGAAGCGTGAGATCCTGCCCAGGGAGAAATCAGGAATCAAGGCGTTTGCTTTTTGATCGAACAACTCCCCGGAGCCGATTCGACTTCGATCGTCGGATGGATGTGACCGCCAGCAGAATGGACGATTTCCTTGACCCGCGCCTTGATCGCTTCGATCGCAGGCAAATCCGCGGCATCCACCACCAGATGCATGGTAAGGACATGATGCGCGCCATCCAGAGACCAGGCGTGCATGTCATGAACGCCAGCGACTCCGGTCACTTCCATGATCGCAGCGCGCAATGCGACCGTATTCATGTGCTCGGGAGTCCTGGGGATCGGAAGGATGATGCAATCTCTTTTTTAAGCAAATCCTATCTGCTTTAAATTTAGTCAAACCACCGCCCTACTACAGCACCCTGCTTACGAGATGAGGATTGAAGCCGCCTGCGATCGCCTAAGGCCGCGGGAGATGCGTCCTCTTCGTCATTGCGTTTGCCGAGCATGTCACAATCCATCGACAAACCGGGGCGACGGCGACCATGATCTGGCACGATAAAATCACGCCATGCGTGATTGGGTGCGAAAACTCCGTGATAGCGGATGAGGTTATGCTATGGCCTTGGGACTAGGCTAAGAATATGCTCCACAATCTCCATCTGCGTGAAGTCCAAGTGCTGTCTTCCATCGTAACGCCGACGCTTAAGTCGCAGACGCACCATACTCCGACAGCCGGCTCAATAACCTTTATGCAGTTTTTTGGGTCAAGTTTGGCGCCAAATCCGCACTCGCATATGATGTTTCTTGACGGCGTGTTTGCCAGGGGCAAGGACGGCATTAAGTTTTTTGAGCATCAAGGATTCTGCCAAGAATCGATGTTTGATGTGGTGGAGATGACTCATCTGCGGCTTTCGAAACTGATTGCATCACGGGTTTATGATGATGCGTCAGGCGAGACTAGGCCGCCGGAGGAGGATAAATGGAAAACATCGAGTCCCTATCTTTGAACTTTCGCCTGGCGTGGGCATTGCAGTAGGCTGGAATGATGTGACGTGAAGGTGCAGCAGCCTCGCTGCCGCAAGAAAACGAAGGATCAGTTTGTTGCTAAATTTTCGAGCAGGATTTTGACTCCCTATCTTCGTAGGACGAGAAGTATTGAGGACGTCATCCCATGGCTTTACCTCAAAGATGTTTCCACGGGTGACTTCCAGGAGGCTTTGGCAGCGCTTCTAGGCGATCAAGCCGCAGGATTCTCGTCTACGACGATCACGCGCCTCAATAGCGTTTGGAAGAATGAATATGATGACTGGCAGCGCAGATCTCTGAAGGATCGACGTTACGTTTATATTTGGGCTGACGGCGTTTATTTTAACGTTCGCCTCGGCGAAGATGATCGCAACTGTATTCTGGTGATCAAGGGGACGACGACAGATGGGGAAAAGGAACTCCTAGCCGTGATGGAGGGACGACGGTGCTGGGCGCATAAAACAGCAAACGTGCTCGATAAACTCCCAAAATCGATGCAACCCCGTGCCAAGAAGATGCTGCATGAAATTTACAATAGAACGACCAACCCAATAGAGTCAACCTTTGCAACGGTCCGACTTCGCACCAACAAGACGAAGGGCTGCGGTTCCGGGACGGCTACATTGCTGATGGTTTTTAAATTGGCTCAAAGTGCCCAAAAGAATTGGAGGAGGCTCCGTGGATATGAGCGACTAGCGGATGTGAT
>JBILMN010000222.1:0-4240 GCA_044375465.1 Oligoflexales bacterium
ACCCACAGGATACGTGTGTGGAAACGTTTGGCGCTTAATACCCTCGTGCAGCATCGCTAGGTCTTGCTTCACCCTCGCCCTCGCAGCTTCGATACCGGGACTGTGATAGACCAGAGAGCCATCTCTGAAAACCGGCACCAGCAAGTCCTCGTAGGTGGTTCCTGCCGGTATCTGTTTACGCCGCGTCATATCAAGCGGGTCAACCATCGTCCACGCTCCTGGATTTGGCGGCGCAAGCTCATCAAAAATCATGTCACCGATGAAACTGCGGTCATCCTTAAATCGACGCACCTGTTGCTGCCCTGGGGTCGTAATCTTCCCAAGCTGCTCTGACACTTTCATTTTGTACTGCCACGCACCGCTTTTGTCGTTACGGATAGCGACCATTTTGTAGACTCCGCCCAGCGCGGGATCATCAAATCCTGTGACTAACTTGGTGCCGACCCCCCAAATACCAATAGGAGCGCCCTGCGCCTTGAGGCTCGCAATTAAATGCTCATCCAGATCATTGGACGCCACAATCACGGCATCCTCAAATCCTGCAGCGTCCAAACGTTTGCGTGCTTCCCGCGCCAGATAGGCAAGATCACCACTATCGAGCCTGATGCCCGCCATCTTGTAGCCATTGGTCCGCATCCATTGACCAACCTTAATCGCATGGTCGACACCCTGAAGCGTATGATAGGTATCAACCAAAAAAACTGCGTTTCCAGGCATGGCTTTGGCAAACGCCATAAATGCTTCCAGTTCATCATCAAAACTCATCACCCAACTGTGCGCATGTGTTCCACGAACTGGAATCCCGTAGAGTTTACCGGCCATAAGATGACTTGTCGCCGACACACCTCCCACATAAGCGGCCCTTGAGGCGGTGAGACCACCATCAATACCTTGTGCGCGACGCAGTCCAAATTCCAGCACCGGATCCCCACGGGCAGCCTCGCAGACACGAGCAGCTTTGGTGGCAATGAGAGTGGGAAAATTGATCAAGTTCAGAAGTGGTGTCTCAAGCAACTGGCATTGCAGCAGTGGACCTTGCACCCTCACCAGAGGCTCATGTGCAAAAATCACACGCCCCTCTTCGACGGCATCCACAGAAACACGCAGCGGCGTGCTTCGCAGATACTCCAGAAAATCGTCTTTGACCAATGGACGATCATCAGATCCTCGTAGCGTTGCCAGATACTCTAAATCCTCATCGCGCCAACGCAAATCTGCGATATATTCCGCTGCCGTTTCCAGCCCGCAAGCAACCGCAAATCCACCATTGAAAGGATTTTTGCGAAAATAAAGCTGAAACATCGCCTCCCGTTCGTGGGAGCCATGACACCAATAACCATAAGCCATGCTGATTTGATAAAGATCTGTCAATAAGGCGAGAGAGGGACGATAAATATCATGCAGTTTGGTTCTACTCACGAATCACCCGCACATCCAAAGCGGCCATCCACCCTGCCCCACCATCCGATTCAATCACCCGCACCCAGGCCACCGACGGATTGCCCAGCACCAGCACTGGTTTTCCGGATTTAAGATTTTTGACCACCGGTCCCTCGTCGCTCGGAAGTCCATGCAACGCAGCTCCATGCTCAGCAACCACGACACCCCAACGCGACTGATAAAAATACTCAAGACCACTTGCGACCAAAGCCAAAAATGTGAGACCGGCCGTCACGATCAAACTAACGCGTGCGAGCGGCCTTAAATGACGACCGATGTTGAATCGTTTCAAGTCATGATTGGGGGCCTTTGTCAGGAGTATCGTCATGATCAAAATCAGGCACAACGCCAAGCCTCCAACGGACCATGTCAATGGATCGTAAGTCCTGACCACAGCCGACCATTGACTCAGAGAGGACGTCAAACCATGAGCTCCCGTGTTGAAATCATCCGTGGATGCAGCAGACAGCCGAAGAGATTCTTTGAGTAGCGACCAAAACGCCTCATCGCGCCGCGCCTCGGGCACACTGATCAACACCGCCGTAGCCATGGCTGGTTTGTGGGTCTTCACATAAGCAAGACCCAGATTATAACGCAGCATATCCGAGGCTCTTCCCTCGGCCAAAGACGCCTCACCCAGAACCGTCACCAACGGCCAATCCTGGTTTTTCAGAGCGGCATTGAAGGTTTCGTTAAAATCACTTCCTGCCATCATGATCTCCCAGCGATGCAGCTTTGTAGCAATTCACGTAAATGACGAATCGACTGGGCCCCTAGAGCATCAGATTGCCGTCCACCGTAGTCCATCAAATCCATTTCCGTTAACACCTGGCGTAACTGCGAGACAAAGTCCGCATTAAAACCGGCGGACTCTGCCGCATGCAGCATCTCAGCAGATGTCATGGCATGGGGGTCTTGTCCTTTTTTGGCCAGAACCGACTTAAGAGCATGAACGCCATCGTGAAATGCCTTGGCACCATCACGCTCAAGAGCAAGAATGGCCGCATCGACCGTTGATTGAATCGGGTCTGGACTGACGGTGTCGTGTCGCTTGGTGTGACGCCAAATCCGGCGAATCACCACCATAGCGATGATGACTGCCAGCATCAAAAACTCGATCGCCAAGGCTAGAGTTGTGCGATACCAAGGCTTTGCCGTGGGCATGTCGGTACTGACATCACGCGGCGCAAGGACCACCGCGCCGGCAGCTGCTGGTTTAGTATCAGATTGGGCATCCGCCGCGTGGGTTTGCTTATGGCTAGTTTGGTTATGGTTAGTTTGCTCTCCTTCAGCCTTCGCCTCCTGCCCAACATTTTTGGCGGCATTCGGATCTCCACCGGCCACCTTTAATGTCCCGAGTTCAGCTGTCAGTGTTTCATAAGTTTCCGTAAATGGATTGAAGGCCGACAGCTTGATGGTACCAAGATCCATCGCACCGCCTGCTGTGGGAACCACCGCAAATTTCATCACACGCTTTGACACGAGCCCCGCGGCTGGTTCTACATTTTCCGTAAGGCTTGGTTTATCGGCATAAATCTTCGCGCCGGGCACCACCAATTTCAACTCTTTGGCACGGTCCAAGGCTCCTTGTCCTTTGATCTCGACTGTGACCGTTGCCGTTTCGCCGACGCCAAGCTCTCGTTTTGAGACCTGAGCGGTCATTCTGAAAGCACCCACCATATCACCGAAATCAGTCGGTCGCGGAGATGGTAGTGGTTTCACCGTCACATCCACCGGCTCAGACATGACTTTCTTGCTCACCTCCTCGCCTGTGTTGAACATCCCCTGCTGAAACATATCAAACACACTGCGAGGGGTCTTGCGTCGGGCCACCGGCGCAATCCACGATGCATTGATACCAAAAGGCGGCGCCTTAAGACGACCAGATTTCAGCGGAATCAAGGCCTCGGTAAGTTCAATGGCATTCCAACGAGCCCCGTCACGCGTCACCTCCGAGTTCTTTTGCCCGTCGACGCTGATCAATCGCCAATCAGGGGCGGCATCTCTGGCTGGTGTGGCGCCAGTAAGTCGCGCCCGCGTCAGCAAGCGCACCTTAGAAACAACCACCTCACCCTCGAATAAAATATTTTTGGGCAAATCCCGTTCCACCAAGACCAAAGCCTGTCCTGATCCAACAGCGCCACCATCTGGCGCGGGAGCTGCGCCACCTTTAACGTCCACAACAAATGACTCTGTGGAGAGTTCTTGATCATCGACTTTGGCCTTGAGAGAAGGAATCGTCAATCGCCCCTCTTTGAGGGCCCGCACCTGGAACGTATACTGACGCTCCTTGGTCATCGATCCGTTGATGATCGAAATATTGGTGCTCTCGCCTGTCCGGACGATCTCAAAATCCTTTGTTTCGGGGACGATGACCTCGCCGTCCAAAGACCCCTGGATACCAACCGTCAACCAAAAAGGTTCGTCCATACTGGAACGGTTCTTATCAATTTCTGCAGTGATCGATCCAGCGACGGCCACGCCAGCCCAAAACATTCCCATCACAATCCAAAGTATCCATCTCATGGCTTCAAATCCTTTGCTTTACCAGTCTTGATCCACTGACTTCGGCGGCAGTTTTTCGCCCCGGTAAATGGGCATCATTGATTTTCGTTCATCCGGTGCCGAGCGCAGCAACCGCTCGGCGTCTTCAGGAGTCATAGAATCCTGTTTTTGCTGATCTTTTTGCTGCTGCTGATCTTTTTGCTGCTGCTGATCTTTTTGCTGCTGCTGATCTTTTTGCTGCTGCTGATCTTTTTGCTGCTGCTGATCTTTTTGCTGCTGCTGATCTTTTTGCTGC
>JBILMN010000072.1:0-13851 GCA_044375465.1 Oligoflexales bacterium
GGGTACTCATGGATTATGGCGCGGTGATTGTACATATTTTCTTGAGTGCTGCGAGGGACTACTACGCATTTGACTCTCTTTGGCCCAAAGCTAAGAAAATCTCAGTCGACGGTGCCCACTAATACCCTGTGAAGCTGCAGCTCATCAGAACTGGTAAGAACGCACATCAGGGTCTCACACCTTTGGTTGCTGATTATAAAAAAAGATTGAGCGCTTTTGTTCGGGTGGATGAGCTTGAGCTGAAGGCTGAGCAGGGCCGTGACAAGCGAACGTCCCAAAAGAGTGAAACTCCTATTTATAGCCCCGGACCGGGGGAAACTTTAATCTTGCTTGATGAGCGTGGCAAACAGTGGACGTCGCAAGCTTTTGCTGCGCAGTTGCAGGCATGGATTGATGATCCCAGAGTCAAGACCCTGACAGTATTGGCAGGTCCTCCCTACGGTTTTGATGATGCCACTCGCGCGGTGGCGGCAGGTTCATGGTCTCTTTCACCTCTAACGCTGCCGAGTGACTTCGCATGGCTCCTGGCTTGGGAGCAGATCTATAGGGCTTTCACGATCTTAAAAGGGATGCCCTACCATCATGATTGATGGCTAAGATGAGTTATGTAGATGGAAGAAACTCTATGACCACGAGCGTGGCATCATCGTCTGGTGGCGTATAACCAATGGCTTCCTGATAAGAATTCCAGAGCGTGTCAATAAAAGCGACCCCGTTCAGCATCCCATGGCGTTGGATCATGTCGCGCAGCCATTTCTTCCCGAGTTGTTTGCGCTCACTGGCGTCACGATTCTCAAACACACCGTCGGAAAACAAAATGACTTTTGACCCAGGCTTGAACTGAATTGGTTGGTCCGCAAATGATTGATCTTTCTGAATGCCCAAAATATTTCCTAAAGCGGTGAGAGCTCTGGGTTTCTCACCCTTCAACGCGTCCTCTGGATCTATCAGTAATGCTGGCTGATTACCTGCATTGGCGTATAGGCAATCACCCGACGACTCATGAATGCGGAAAACCAGAAATGTCATCTGCGAGTGTTGCGAATCCATGGAGCATAGAATTTCATTGAGCTCATGCAAAATATCCGATGGATTTAAGGGTGTACCGGATCGATCGAGTTCGGATTGAATAGATTTTGTCACAGCGTAGGAAATCGATGTTACCAGCGCGGCGGGAAATCCATGTCCGGTCGCGTCACCGAGCATGACATAAGTGTAGCCGCCTTTCTTGAAGGTTCCCCACCAGTCTCCACCGCATTCCGATGATGGTGCAAATCGACCATAGACGGCACACGAAGTTGGTTGACTGAGATCGGCAGTGAGTTTCGGGAAAAAAGATTGTTGGACCAATCCGGCTACGGCGACTTCACGTGATCGTCTATAATTCTCGATCGATGTCATGTGACCGCGGATCAGGGCACCCCCAAGACCACTAAAAAGAATCGCCAGGCTCGGCAGTGGGAAAGATACCGCGAGGTCGAAAAGAGCAAACAACAGAATACTGACAAGCGCCACACCGATCATTGCAATGATGATGCCGAAAATTGAGACGGACAACGAAAGACCCAAACCAAGCACCAGTCCCACCAAAGCTCCGGCAATGACGAAGTATCCAGGGTCATCGATTTCACGGATCCACCGATTGGTTAGAACGCTATCAAGCATGGCTGCCATATGAAATCCGCCTGGAATCGGTCCGAATGGCGAGGAGACAAAGTCGGTATGGCCAGTGTACATAGCCGGCAAAATGACGACGTAATCACCAGGTTTTACGATTTCGATGGGAAGTCCACGTCTGGATCGTTCGATGACCGATAAAAATGTCACCGCGTTTGATCTGTACAAGGCGGGATCCCGGAAGTTGACCAGAACGTTACCGCTGTGATTGCGTGGGATGACCTGGCCGCGGATTTTAAGCTGATGATCATCGATGTTGAGATCGCCTGCTATCGCCAGTGCTAGATGTGCGACATGGCCAGATGCTCCTCGAATAAATGGGGTTATATAGTTATCGCCAGCGTAGTTGGCGTGTCCAAAAACGCTGAATGCCTTGATGATGTCTCGTTGTGCACCATAAAAGACATAGGGATTGGTCTGTGGGGGTGAAGAAGCGGGTGACTTACCGAACACAAGGGTTTCATTTTTGGCAACAAGGTCTGCCGGTATCTCTTGTCTGAAACTGATCGTCTTTGTTGATGCAAATGTGATGGCGCCCAGTCGGACTGTCTTTGCATCCTCGGGGATGGGCTTAAAATCAGCTATTTTCGCCCCAGCCTCCGGAAAATCAAATAGTTTATCAATCATAATATGCGTGTCCGGGATGGACGCAATGGAGCGTATGGCTGCAGCCCAATCTTTGAGGGGGAGAAAACCGCCGTTTTCATGAGCGGCGGTGCGGTCATCATAAGCAAAGATTTTGATACGGGGGTCAAGGCTGCCGGGATTGATGAGTTCTCTAAGTTTAAAAACAACAGGATGAAATATCTGACGGTCAATGGCTCGGCCCGCGTCATGCAGTGATATAAATTGCAACAACCCCATCATGAGGGTCAGCGCGATGCCAATACTGGAATAGTAGCCACGAAACTCGCGGTGTGTGCTTGATTTGATGATTCTTGCTATCATGGATGGGTTCGCCGGTTTTTAGAGGTGAATTGTTGAACATAAACAAAGTCCCAGTCGGGGTCTGACTGAGGGTGCTGCGACAGGGCAAGAAAACCTTGTCTTGTGGAACTGTCAATGCGTGACACTTCGATGTCCAAGAAAGTGGTCTCCGTGATGATGTTCTTGGATGAGACGGCACCCTCTATGATATACGTTTCGACATGATTTGCACACTTTGCGAAACATTATCTGAAACAGTGACGCCACCACCCTGGATTTGCCCCAATTGTGCCAGTGGTTTTGGTGCGGAGGTACCCGCGTCGTATTTTCGCGTCGGATCTGACAGGGTCACTGCTCTCTTTGATTATGGTGTGGCCGTCAGGCAGCTCATCCTGAGGTCTAAAACCCGCAATGACGCGTCAGCACTCGTAGCACTACTGAAGCTCAGCGCGCCAAAGGTGACGGATTGGCTATCAAGTCGGCAAACATCTAATTGGCTCGTTGTGCCGGCGCCGTCCAGTCTTTGGGGGCGGCTCAAAGGGCGGTTTGACGTCGCTCGCATGGTGGCCGAGTGTTTCTTTCCGCGAGATCAGATCCTGCAAACATCTCTACCGGGGTCGTTTTTCAGGGGCAAACGGGCCGGTCAAAATGAAACACTCGATTCAGACGGTTCGGAGCCAGCCATGGCTGGAATTTTTAATAAAAATAAGGCTGATTTTAAGCGCATTTCAAGCGCCACCCATATAGTTGTGGTTGACGATGTGATGACAACGGGGTTGACTATGAGGTCATCAATGAATTTACTCAAAAGTCTTGGCGCACAAACCGTTGAGGGTCTTGTTGTGGCCTCTTCAAATAAGGATCTCACCTCAGATGAACATTGAAACACCAAAGCTGACGCCCATGCTGCGTCAATACTATGAGATCAAGCAGACAGTTGGCGATGCGATATTGTTTTTTCGCATGGGAGATTTTTTTGAGATTTTTGGTGAAGATGCGGAACTGATAGCGCCCAAACTTGATGTGGTACTGACCGCGCGCGAGAAGGGTGATCAAACGAAGATTCCTTTTTGTGGAGTTCCCCATCATAGCGCCAAAGGATATTGGCTTAAGCTTGTCAAGCTTGGTTATAAGGTGGCCATTTGTGAGCAGCTGGAAGACGCGGCAGAGGCCAAGGGCTTAGTCAAGCGTGGTGTGACCAGAGTCTACTCGCCGGGAAGCCTTGATGATCTCGAAGGTCTGGAACAGTCTGAACCAAATTATCTTTTAGCTTGGATGGATGTCCCCGGGCGTGAGGAAGAGGTACTGGCGGCCATCGACGTCTCAACCGGTGAATTTCGTTTGGGCGCTATCGAGCGGGGGCAGTTACCGCGATTTGTTCGACAGTTTCGGCCCAGCGAGCTATTGGTGCGGCGTTTTGCGCAGGCTCCGGTACAGAAATCCATAGAATCGTGGATGCGCGAGCACCAGTTGCATATTGATTTTCTTCCCGAGGCGCCACTCAAAGATGAGAGTTTGCAAAGGGAACTGCTCACCGCGGTTTTCGGTGTGGCGGATTTGTCAAAACAACCTTCAGGTCTTGTCCTGGCCGGGGGGGCTCTGGTGGCATCAGTGTTGACTTATTTTAAGTCCATGAATGCCGCGACAAACCAGTTTATGCGGATTGAGTGTCTTGAGGAGCCAGACAGTATTGCCTTGTCAGAAACGGTCATCCGAGATTTAGAAATCTTCGAGACGAGCCGCAGGCGGCAGACCGAAGGGAGTTTGGCGCGAGTGATTGATCGGACGCTGTCTCCTATGGGGGCAAGGGCGTTGCGTCATGCATTGTGCCACCCGTTGACAAAACAAGCATCCGTCGCGGCTCGTCATAGTGCCGTGGGAGACCTCGTGAATGCTGGCGAAACAGAGCTCGCAAACCTTCGTGCTGAGTTGAAGAACGCCCCAGATCTCGCAAGACTCTCCACCCGTATCCTGGCGGGATCAGCGAGTCCTCATGAGCTCACCCTGGCGCGCACAGCGCTGCTAAAAGCCAATGCCCTCTCTCCTCGGGTCCTTGCCCTCGCGGCGGAAGGGTCTCAGTTGGAATCCATCGCGGCGGCTTTAGTTGCAGCTGGTGACGCGCTGGCCGTGCTTGCAGATGTCTTGATCGATCAGCCTGAGGGTCTCGGTACCGGGCGCGGTGTGTTTCGATCCGGGTACGATCCTTTTCTTGATGAAAAAAACCAGCTAGCCATCAGCGGGGAAGAACGCGTGGCTCGCTATGAAGAGGACCTTCGGGTTAAAACCGGTATTTCCAGTCTCAAAGTCAGGGCTCATAAGTCGTTTGGTTTACTGCTGGAGGTCACCAAGTCAAACATCAGTAAGGTTCCCGCTTCGTTCATCCGTCGTCAGACCATGACCAACGGAGAACGTTACACGACCATCGAACTTAAGGAGCTTGATGATGCTCTTGCGAGCGCAAATGAGCAGGCGATTCAGCGTGAGCAGAAGCTTTATCAAAATCTTTTGGAGACGCTCAAACCTCATCGCGATGGGTTGATGATCGTAGCACGCGCAATCGGTGAGCTTGATTTGTTACAGAGTTTTGCTTGGCTGGCCTTAAAGGAGAATTATACTCGACCAGTTCTCACAGATCGTCCGCGGCGTTTGACATTGAAGTCATGTCGTCATCCTGTGGTCGAGAAGTTTGTCGGGCGTCATGACTTCGTGCCCAATGATATTTTGATGAATGAGAGCAAAAGCCAGATCTTGATCACAGGTCCTAATATGGCCGGAAAATCGACTGTGATGCGGCAGACAGCTATTGCTGCCATCCTGTGTCAGGCTGGGTCATGGGTGCCTGCGCATGAGGCTGAAATGCCAATTTTTGATCGCGTTTTTACCAGGGTTGGCGCCAGTGATGACCTCAGTCGAGGCCAGTCAACTTTTATGGTGGAGATGAGTGAGGCCGCCGAAATTCTGCGCCATGCGACAAATCGAAGTTTAGTGATCCTGGATGAGGTTGGACGTGGAACATCGACCACCGATGGGTTAGCGATTGCTGCCAGCATCATTATGGATCTGGCCGATCGTTTGGGTTGTTTTACGATGTTCGCCACCCACTATCATGAACTCGTGCCGATGATGGCGGGACGAGCCAACGTGGTTCCAATGCAGACACAGGTGATTGAACGTGCTGATGGCATCGTATTTTCGCACCGTCTGGTGACAGGAGCCTCGGCGAGCTCGTTTGGTATTGAGGTGGCGAAATTGGCTGGGGTTCCAGGTCACGTGATCGAGATGGCCAAACGTTACCTTTCGGAGGCAGAATCCCATCAATCACTGCAAAATCAATCACCGCAAAATCAAACACCCCAAGAGCCGGCGGTGCCGGAGCCGCCGCGTATGGGTGCCCAGGCATTAGCGGAGCCGTCGCAAAGTCTTTCTAAGGTGCAAAAAGGTCTATTTGGACTCGTCCATGAGGGAGGTGGCGATTTACCTGGCCTGGATACTTCGGGCACGCCGGGTCTTAGTCGTGTTGTGGCACGCTTGGAGACGGTTAAGATTCACCGGACGACACCCCTGCAAGCACTTAATATCCTTAATGAACTTAAGTCTCTTCTGGTTCCTGTGCAGCAGCGGACGCTGTTTGATGATGAGGTCAATGAATCCATGTAGTTTCGCGCGATTCCGTGACTTGCAAACCAGTCATGGCATCGCTATATTGTTCGGTCAGATAAATCCTGTGAAATATTGTTTTGTTGGCCCATGATGGGCATATGAGAAGGAAGGTAAACTTAATGGCTAAAGCTAAACCTAAGAAACCGGCGCCAAAAGCTAAGCCAGCGGCTAAGAAAGCCGTTGCAGCCAAAAAATCTGCGCCTGCCAAGACGAAGGCAGCCGCACCTGCAAAGAAAACAGCCGCGCCCGCCAAGAAGAAGCCAGTACCCTCCAAAAAACCAGTCGCTCCAGCGAAGAAGCCGGTCGCGGCGGCAAAGAAGCCTGCGCCAGCCCCCGCAAAGAAGCCAGAGAAAATCACCGCAAAACCGGTGGTGGCACCGACCGTTAAACCGTCAAAAAATCCTGCAGCAATAGCCACTCCAGCCTCAAAAACTGCGGTGACCGGTAAGCTTACGTCGCTTCCCAAAACCTCTGTGAAGCCGATTCCGATACCATCAGAAGTGTTAAAGCTGAAAGACAAAACCCCAGTTGCAGAGACCGCTAACACGACTGAAAAGCGGGAGATTCATCAAAGCGATATTTTTAGCGAGGATGAACTGCGCATGTTTCTCGAAGCGCTCCAAGCAGAGCGCGCGTCGCTTCTTGATAAAGCTAGAGCCGCTGTTGATGGTGGTAACATCGCTTTGGATAAAGATGAAATGTATGATGAGGTGGATTTGGCCTCGGCCACAGTGGATCAGAACCTGACGTTCCGCCTTCTTGATCGCGATCGTAAGCTCCTCAATGAAATTGATCATGCGATTCAGAAGATTCAAACAGGAGAATTTGGCTATTGTGAGGGTACGGGAGAGCCGATTCCGAAGCGTCGCCTCGAGTTGCGCCCGTGGTGCCGACACAGCGTCAAATATAAGGAGCAGCTGGAGAAGCTTGAGAAGTCTGGACGCGGAGTCGTGGACGAAGATGCTGAATTGCTTGACTAATGAAGGTGCTTGAGAGCCCCCAAGCATACTATGGACGAGATCCAAGCATTGAAGCGTTCGGAAAAGCTTTTGAACATTGGGTTCCTGCCGCGTGAGGCGGCCTATCTGGGCTTACATAGGAGTCCATACCACCTGGCTTATTGGCGATCTGTGACACAGACGGAGGTGAACTTCGTCTGTAGGCGAGCCCTTAGCTGTAGTAGCAATCGAAGTTAAATCCTTGCAAATGGTGACTGAGCGCGATCTCAGAGGCTTACGCGCGCTTTGAGAGGTAAAGTTAGGCCATCGCATTGGAACGGGGATTTGATCTTTTGGGTTGACTATTCTTTATGCAGGTCTGTATAAGGTCCCCCCCCGCTCTGAGCACCGCCACCCGGTATAGCACCGCTAAGGATTGTCACGATGGATAAATTTAAAATGATTGCCATTTGCCCTGAGGAGACGAAGGACGTATTGGCAGATGAGCTCAAGGCGCTTGGTGCGGTGAATATTGATCCGCAGTTTAAGGCTGTGCATTTTGAGTGTGATGAACGCGTGTTTTACGAGGCGCATTTACGGCTTCGCACGGCATCGCGACTACTGCGTGTGATCCGGGAATTTGCCGCTAAAGATGAACGAATGCTCTACGACCAGGCTCGCCGCATTCAGTGGGGGCAGTGGTTTGACGTCACAAAAACCTTTGTTATTGAGGGTGTGCCAGGCGACCGCGGCGAAGGTGTCATGACCGCAAATACCATTTCCAAGCGTGTTCGCGAGGCATTGCAATCATGGTTCACCGAAAAAACGGGCGAGCGTGCCGTTGTGGATCTTGAACAGCCTGATGTGGAATTGGTGGCATTTGTAAGGGCTGGGCGCTGTATTCTCAGCTTGGACACGTCAGGAAAATCCATGCACAAGCGTGGCTACCGTTCCGACAGACATCCCGCCCCAATCAAGGAGACCATGGCGGCGGCCATGTTGCTCAAACTTGGTTATAAAGGTGACGTGGCTCTCTATGATCCCATGTGTGGTAGTGGCACTGTGGTGATTGAGGCCGCGTCAATGGCCTTGGGTAAAGCAGCGTTGATCCACCGCAAAAAGGGCGAATTTGGATTTGAGCGTTTGGCGTTTTTCAACGCGAAATTATGGCGTGAGATTCAGGATCAAGCGCGGGACGCAAAGAGAGATGCGTTACCAGCCCCCATATTTGCATCCGATATCAGCGCAAATTATATCGAAGCGGCTCGCGACAATGCATTACGTGCACGTGTCGAAAAGTACATGACGTTTTTCAAGTCTGATTTTTTTGATTCAAAGCCGCCGGTGGCCGAAGGTTTGTTGATTACAAATCTTCCCTATGGCGAACGTATTAAGGGTGAGTTTGTCGGTGATGATGAGTCTTTCTTCAAAGCGATCGGTGATAAGCTGAAGCGGGATTATTCTGGCTGGCGCGCAGCGATTTTAGCTGCTGAGGAATCCCCTTGGAAATTTATCGGGCTGAAGCCTACGCGAAAGATCAAACTCCTGAATGGCAGTATTCCAGTGCGATTGTTGGTCTTTGACCTCTACCGGGGCTCCAAAAAGAGTCCAAGAACTGAGGCTTAAGTCTCTAACTTAGATCCATGATCCATCAAAATTAGCGTGACGTTTCGGTGATGATGTCACATCCGCCGCATGTGCTGGTTTTAACGGCTCAAAGTTCTTCGCATCTTTAGCAGCTGATGGACCAGCCTGATTCCAAGTCGCCTCAAACTGATCTTTTTGTTCCGCTCTGATGCGGGCCACAAACTTTGAACAGCATATTTTGCAGGTTAAATCTGGTGAATCAGAGCCATTGTATTGAGGGTGACGGAGACAAACAATGTTGTTGATGGCTAACATAACAGGGGCTCCTCTAAGACAGCATGAGAACCCACTGATTGTGGGTTTTATGGATGCTCTTAGAGAAATGGATGCAGTTTGCGTGCCAGAGTTTTGGATTTAAATGGCTTTTAATATCGACGGGTTGCGCTGGCTTGAATGGAGCCTTTGTGTCAGGTTTTTGTACACTGTTCTCGTTAAAACACCGTTTCTATTGAATAAATCGTAAAAATCATCGGCCGTCATGATGGCGACGGATGTGTCTTTGACAGCGGTCCATAGGATGGTGTCTTGATCCGATAAAGCGCCCTCGATACCAGCCCATTCTGCCCCGCTGGTCACCATGTGGTCGGCTCTGATTTCGCCTTCGATCACATAAACTAATTTGGCCTCGGGCGCACCGCTTCGGATGGTTTGTCCCGTAGTAATGGTTAAGGGTTTTAGTCGAGCCGTGAATTGAGCGCAAAGATCCGTGGGTAGGTCTCGAAATAGCCATGATTGAGGTATCTGTAAATTGTGCTTGGTCGGTTCAATAAAGAACTGTGCAGCCGACGTTGATGCGGATGATGATGAATGGGTCGATGCTGTTGTGATTTTCGGCATCTGTCCGATGTCTTGTGGCTGGATGTCTTTGTTTGGTCGATCAGTCGTCTGTCGGGTGCGGCAGTATCGGGCTCGATCTTCGTCACCAGCCGCGGCATACGCGTCGGCTGCTTGTGTAAAATAACCATGTCGCTCAAATAAATTAGCGGCAAATTTATGATGAGCGAGTTCAAAGAGTATTTCGGCAATAATTTTGCCATTCTTGGCGTCCACAGTTGTATCGGCGACGATGTCAAGGTATTGGTCGGGAGACGCTCGTTTGAGGACTTCCTTCGCGGAGCCTCTATGACCCGCCTTCACACAAGCAATGGCGCAGCGGCTCACCGATGGCCCTCGCGCGATGAGGGACCATAGGCCTTTTTTTGTCTGGCCATTCGCGATGGCGTTTGAGATCAACTGAAATTCCTCCTCGGAGATGGTGTCTGAGGATATGGCGTGACTCATCAATCCAAATTTGTCCCAGCAATTGATGGCGCGGTCGCCATTGTTTGCTCGGGTCCAGTGTCTTGCGGCATCTGCAAACAAACCGATCTGCTCGAAACATTCGGCAGCGTCCGCATGATTTTGCTCTCGGTGAAATAATTCCGCGGCCTCCTTGAACAGACCTGCTTCGCGGAATGCTTTCGCCGCCTCGAGCACTTGTCCTGCCTGCAAAAAAAATGGAGCTGCTTTAGCCCAAAGCCCGTTGCGGGCGTAAAGCACTCCAACGCGATTAGGCCTTTGCAGGCGCAAAAGTATGGCCGCCGCCTCGTCAAAAAATTTCTTGTCCTCGAGAAGAGTGATGGCTTCTCGGTGAAGGCCTACCTGCTCCAGAAGCTGAGATGCCTGTACGAAATGGCTTTCTCGCGCCAACTCCTTGGCGCGATCAATCACCTGTCGCTCCATCGCTGTCAGAACGCGTTGATCCCCCGCACGATTAGTCTTTTTCGATGACGGGTTTGATCTAACTCGGCGTAAGCTTTTGCCCCGGCGATTTAATGCGATCCACACTAGATAAAAGCCGGACAAAAGGCCGGCCAGACATAAAATAATGATCACCTTTTCACGCACGTCGCAGATCTCCCATTCACGGAACCCTCTCAGATCAGAGAGCGTATGAGATGCCAAGCTGTGAGTAAGTATCAAGCGTCTGCGCCGCAGGCTGGTCGGGAGTCTGAGTCACGCCCGGAGACATCGTATAAGTCACCTTCAGCGAGAATTTTTGGTTCAGACGGATGCCAATACCAGCACCACCTTGAGGTCCAGGGTAAACCAGGTCCAAGTGCTCATGGGTCCCATCGGCCTCTTTGTTGTCGGTACTGTAATGCTTGACGTTCACACCTGCGAAAATAAATGGTGTGACGATATCACCTGCATACAAAATTAGAGTCAAATCGACAGCATTTGACGTCACATGTGAAAGGCTTTCAAAATAGACATACTGCTTTGTTGCCTCTTTGAGTTGATACCCTGTCGTCGATGCAAGCTCTTGGCGATGCGTGTATCCAACGCGAAAGTAGTCGCCTAGATCAACAGATATTCCTGCTGAACCAGCGCCGGACTCAATTTTTTGATAGCCTGCATTTGATTGGGAGTGACTGCCGCCCAGTGTCAAATTGACTGCCGCGCGGGCCAGGGAGCTCGGCAGCAAGATGACGGTTGAGAGCACAAATGAGAGTGCAATTTTGGTCTTTGAAAGACTTGGGGTCATGGGGGTCTCCTGCTGCTTCGTGTTGCAATGCTTGTCGGTCACAATTTGTAAAATATGAGCCGACCATCTAGGCAAATATGAGTGCTCGTGTTTCGCAAAATCTTTGAGCTCCACTGCTTCTAGTGTACCATGCTTCTGATGTGTCAACTTTTTGACGGGAGGCCAAGCCATTGGTATCTGAATATAGACCCTGTGTGGTTGTTGTCTTCACCAATAAATCTGGGCAAATTTTAGCATGTGAGCGTTCTGACGTGCGGGGTGCCTGGCAGCTGCCTCAAGGAGGCATTGAGCCTGGCGAGAGCGCTTTGAATGCTGTCTACCGCGAGATGCGGGAAGAAGTCGGTTGTGACCGCTTCAAAATTACGAGAGAGGCATCAGGTCTGGTCAAATATAAGTTTCCAGAAGATCTTCAAAGCCCCATGAAAAAGAAATGGATCGGTCAGAGTCAGTCCTGGTTTTGCGCAGAGTTTGATCCTGGTTTTGCTCCCGATTTGGCAAAAGCGGACGGAGAATTTATTGATTTTAGCTGGAGAGATGCCCAGTCAATCGTGAATGGTGTGATCGAGTGGAAGCGTGCAGCTTATCTTGAGGGTCTCTCTAAACTTGGCCTCATTTAAAATGGCATGAAAGGATTTTTTAATGAGTCGTATCGGGCTAGCAAACATGGCTTGGGGATTTTTCATGATCTTTGTCGCTGCTTGTGGAGGAGCATTTGTGGCGTTGCGACTTACCGAGACGTTCATGGCCGCAAACTTTACACCACGCTGGGAATCTGTTTTGCAGACCAGTAGTCACGGACATACTGCTCTTTTTGGGACCATCCATGTGCTTCTTGGTCTGACGTTGCCTTATGACGGCCGCCACCGCAAGGTACAGACGTTTAAAAGTCTCGGTCTTCTGCTAGGGTCATTGGCGATGGGCCCACTAATGTTGATTCGGGCCTCTCTTGGTCCGACCCTGAGTACCGAGTTTAATGGGTTATTGATTGGGTTTTGTTTGAGCTGTGCCCTGATCGCGGTCTTGACCCACTGTGTTGATTTAACGAGGCGCATTGTGATGCGAGGCTAAATATTATGAGGATCGTCAGTCTTGTGCCAAGCGTGACCAAGACGGTTTGTGACTTTGGCCTGCGTGAACACATTGTCGGAATCACAAATTTCTGCGTGGATCCACCGGACCTTTGGCGGACAGTCCGTCGCATCGGGGGAACCAAAGATCCAGACTTGCGTGCAATCGCGAATCTAGATCCAACACATATCATCGCCAATTCCGAGGAAAACCGCCGCGACGATATTGAGGCACTGGCTCGTGATTTTAATCTTTTGACGACATTTCCTAAATCCCCGAATGACGTTCCGGGGCTATTGGAGGGGATCGGAGATTTTATTGGGGCAAGTCATGTGGGCCGAAAGTACGCGAATACCTGTCAGTCACTCTTGACTGAATTGAGCCGGAAGTCTTTCACACACCAGTTCCATGGACAAAAATTCTTATATCTGATTTGGAAAGATCCTTGGATGGCCGTGGGATCAGATACGTATATTTCAAGATTTCTTGAGCTTCTTGGACTTAAGAACACGATCGCAACCGAAGATCGATATCCAGTGCTTGACCCAAAAGGCCCCCATTGGGGAGCTGTGGATTTGATTTTCATGTCATCGGAGCCTTGGCCCTTCAGGAAGCGAGACGCCCAGGAACTATCAAGTCTTCTTGGTTCGCCGGTCCCGCCTCTTTACTGGATCGACGGAAAAGCGATGAGTTGGCATGGCGGAGAAACCATATCAGCCATGGAATTATGGCTTAGGAATAAGCCACCCATGCGGCGTTTACTTTAGTTCACATTGAGTGGAGGGTGTGGTCCGTATTAGGCTGCTGTCTTCTTTAAAGAGCGAATTTTAGCGATGCTTCCTTTGGCTTGATTTGTCTGTCCGCGTTTGATGAATTTCTCCAGTGCTGCCGGCTTTGCTGCCATGGCTTCGCGAATTTTTTTGGGTTCTTTGAGTGCTGGCACGAGCTCTTTCATGGCGTTACGCAGGTCTATGCCGCCACAAATATAGTCATTCAGTTCATCAACAGAGAATGGTTTTGCAAGAAACCCATCAGCAATTCTTGCGACAGCCTGCTGCTCGTCACTCATCGGCTCGCCGCTGATCAGAAGTATTGGAATGTCCGGATGATGTTTGCGGATTTTAGTCATCAGGTCCAGTCCGTCAATCTTTGGCATCCGGACATCCGTGAGTACCAAGTCCATGTCTTTAAGTTTCATGGCGTCAAGGGCTTCTTTACCGTTTTCTACGACTGTGACGCGTGAGAAGAACTTATTCAGATGAATCTTAAAGAATTTCAGTAACGTGCTATCGTCGTCGACAATCAAGACGTTACTTTCCCTGTCGTATTCTCTTCTGATCGAGTTCGATTTTTGCTGAATCATGATTTTGCCCTCAATATTTTGAACCTAATGACCATTATATGACA
>JBILMN010000223.1:0-4218 GCA_044375465.1 Oligoflexales bacterium
TAGCACTCCGGGCCCATTGTCCTCTTCTGCGGTCTTGGTCGACTGTCCACGAAGTTTGTCGACAACCCATCGGACCAGTCCGCCAAAAAATATGGGAGCAGACGTCGACATGGGTAGGTAAACACCAACGGCAAATGGCAGGGATGAGACGCCGCATAGCTCCATCAAGAGGGCGATGGCGGCTCCAAGCAACACCAACCCCCAAGGTAGTTTTTGTGACAAAATTCCATCGATGATGAGGCTCATGAGTCGAGCTTTAGGAGCCTCAAATTTCTGGACGGCAAGGCCGTCGTCGCGGGTTTTTAGGATGCCGTTGATGCCTGGATCGACAAGGTAGGTCACAACTCCGGCGTCGCTCACCAGGTATTTTCCAGGGCCAAGAGCGGCAAGTGGCCCCGTGGTCTCCTGGTCACGAATCCGTAAGACTTTATAGGTCGATGGGTCATCTGCGTGCGCGGGATCGCGGACATTGGATGTTTCAGAGAGCGTGCTGGCATCGACAACGAGATTTTGAGGTACAGCTGTTCGAGAGTAAATGGTGGAGGCGTCATTGAGTAAATTCAGCGTGTAACCTATGACGAGGGATGAGGTGACAGCGCCAAGCAAAAGTCCGAGTTGCTGATAGCGCGGTGTGGCACCTAACAGGTATCCGGTTTTGAGGTCCTGGGACGTCGTGCCGGCGTTGGATGCGGCCACACAAACAATCGCCGCAACACTCAATGCCGTGACTCTGAATTCGGGTGCGGTCCAGCCCAAAGCTAGAAAAATCAAACTGGTAAACAGCAATGTTGCGACCGTCATGCCTGAAATGGGATTGCTGGAACTGCCGATCTCTCCTGTCAACCGTGAGCTCACCGTCACAAATAAAAATCCAAATACGACGATCATCAGTGCGCCAACAAGATTCATGTGTAGTGACGGGACCAAGCTGATGATGGCCATGATCGCAAGGGAGCCCACTAGGACGACCGACATCGGAAGTTCATCGGAGGTTCTTTCGCCGTCATGACTGATTGTTTTTCCCCGATTTAAGACCGATGAAAGCCCAGATTTTGCGCCCCGTGCGATAACCGGTAGGCTATGCAGCAGTGCGATGATGCCGCCTGTGGTCACCGCTCCGGCACCAATATACAGGACGTAGCTTTTCCAGATTTCGTGGATAGACATATCGGCGATCAGTTTTGTGGCGGGAAACAGCGGTGTTGATAATCCCGAACCAAAAAGCTTGATCATCGGCGTCAGTACCCAGCTGGATAAAATGGCACCTGCAATCATGATGCAGCCGTTTTTAGGTCCAATGATATAACCGACTCCTAGCATCTCTGGCGATAGCTCAGCACCAACGCTTGCGCCCTTGAAGGAGGCAAATTCATGGCCGACATCCTCTTTCCAGAGTTTGAGGCCACTGCCGAAAACTTTATAAAATAATCCTGTGAAAAATCCGCCAAATACGGTTTTTGCTGTGGCACCGCCTTTTTCGCCGGCGATGAGTACTTCGGCACATGCCGTACCCTCTGGATAGGGGAGCTTACCGTGCTCTTGGACAATCAACGCGCGGCGCAGTGGGATCATCATCAGAACTCCCAAAACACTCCCCAGAACCGCGGCGATCATGACTCGCGTGACATCCATATCATACCCAAGAATCATCAGGGCCGGCATCGTCACGGTGACACCAAAGGCGATGGATTCTCCGGCAGATCCTGTGGTTTGTACAATATTGTTTTCGAGAATCGTGGTTTTGCGAATGCTGAACATTTTACTGAAAGCACGAAAAATCGTGATGGACATCACCGCAATGGGTACTGATGCCGACACAGTCATGCCAACTTTCAGTCCAAGATACAGCGATGAGGCCCCAAAAAGGATGCCAAGCAGGATGCCCATGATCACAGGCCCGAATGTGAATTCAGGGATTTTGATTTTGTCGGCAATAAATGGCTTGTGGTCAGGGTGCATGAGGGCCTCGAAGGTTCAATATTGGGAATCGGATCAAAACGATAACCGCAAATCCAATGAGAGCCAATCAGGAATGCGTGCCCGTGGTCATCCTTGCAGCGGCGCCGCAATCGTTATTTTTAACATAATGTATTCATTGGTTATTTTATTGTTTTAAGAAAAAGCCTCAATAACAGCCCCTAGACGTCCGAATGCAGTTATAGAATTGGGGGGTTAGGTCCATGCAGGGGAGCCCGGGCCAAATATTATCAGGATCATTCATCAGTGCGGCAATCGCACGGCCAGTGGTCTTCGTCTCATTGACCTGCGCGTTGCTTCTTTTGTCATGCCAAAAATCCGCAAGTGACAGCTCCGAAACCAACTACCCGCATCCAAGCTCAACCACGAGCGGTATGACAAACGTGCCAGTGGCGACCTTGAAATCTGTCGCAAAGGCGGTCAGTGCAACAGCCGATACGATTCTGACGGTCGGAAAGACCTCGGTCACGATTCCTGCAGGAACCATCGGTATCGCAGCGACCGCATCGTTGACATCATACGGTGGTGTTTTCATCAACAATGCGAACCTGACTTTGGAAAGTGAGCCATTATTGCTCAAAATTATTGACATGAGTGGCAATGATTTAACACGTGCTCATATCGCTAAAGACATGATCGTGGAGATCGAATCTGCTGGTAAAGTCACCGCATCAAAGCTCGCGGTATTGATTCATGAGAATGGTGGTCTTGATTCAGCAACCAAGACGGGAATCAAGCAATCGACTCTGACCACGATGCTGTCGGCCACAAATGATGGCCGCTATAAAGCGACATTTAAGATCCGTCCGCCACGCATAGCGATGGTGCTGGCCACCACAGGGGGTGGATTGCCGAACGGCTATGATGCATTCGTGCCGCCACCATCGGACGTCACAAATTTAACCACGACGGTCAACTCACCGAGTCAGATCACGCTCGCGTGGCAGGCTGATGCAACCAATGATCAGGGGTTTGCGGTGGTTTCGTCGTCGGGGCTTTCAACGCCCACAGCCTGCGCCTCCAGCGACGTGGTTGCCGCGACGCTTGATAGCACCACCAACACCTATTCCTACATTCTTGCCGGATTAAACGATGGCACCTCTTTTACTTTCAGGGTCTGTGCCACCTCATTTCGTGATCCGGTTGATATGAGTCCAGGACTCAATGTCACGGCGACAACTCCTGCGCGAGCCGCTGCGGTATTGACGAATGCGCCTGCGGCTTCAAGCAACCTTGCTGCGCTTGATGTTACGGTTGGCGGGACTGATATTATTGATTACCGTTATGCGTTGTTAACCAATGCAAATAGTTGTTCTAATGCGACCTACTCGTCAGCGATACCCGTGGCCACAAAAATTACGGATAGTCTGCCTTCTTCGGGCACCATGATTCTCTGTGTTCTTGGTCGTATTAGCAGTTCCAATGAGCAGCTTGTGCCAACGACGGCAACCTGGACCATGGATACAACGGCCCCAGTATTCGTTTCAATCTCTCTGGCTAACGATGCGTCCGATAGCCGCATCAACATCATTGAGACGGCGAATACCACGGCAGTCGTTGGCGCCCTAGCGGCGACTGGACATGATGGCGCTAAATACGCTCTAACACTGGCTGCCAACGTCTGTAACGGTGCTTTGACCTACGTGACGGCCATTCCGCAAAGTAACGCCATGGTGAGTCTTACCGAGGGTTCTTACAAGGTCTGCGTACAACTCTACGATCTGGCTGGAAACGTTGCTTATGGAAGCAGTCCCGATATCACACTGGACCTTACAGCACCGGTGTTTGCAAGTTTGCCTTTGGCCAATGATGCCACCGATGGCTATATCAACAACGCAGAAAAATCTCTTACGAACGCCCTGACGGGCGTCGCCACCGGAACAGGATTCACGGTTGCAAACTACGCTCTGACCACCTCAGCCACCACCTGTAATGGCTCTTTGACGTATAGTTCAACCATACCCAAAAACAACGATACTGGCATCTCCACCGATGGAGTCTATAAAGTTTGCGCTCAGATCAAAGATGATGCTGGAAATACTGCGTACGGCAGTAGCGCCACCATCACCCGTAAGACAACGCTTCCGACGGTCACCGCCCTCGCGCGGGGCAGCGACGTGACGGATGGATATCTCAGTATCGCTGAGGCGGCATTGACCAACCCCCTGGCCGGCGCCATCACCGGATCAAACTACGATACCGCTGCGTATGCTGTCGTAACGTCGGCGACCACCTGCAACT
>JBILMN010000224.1:0-4217 GCA_044375465.1 Oligoflexales bacterium
TATGAGATGGGAATCAGCCCTGAGCTTGACGGCAATATCTTGGGTGGCGGTGTTTCAAGCGGCATTCACGAGAGCCAGTCGCGGCTGTGGGAGAATCGCGTCGGTCGCGGCAAACCATTCTGGGATCATTTCTACCCGGTCCTTTGCGAAACCTTCCCGCACTTTAAGTCGGTGGCTCAAGACGCGTTTTTGCGAGCTATCAACAAAGTCGAGCCTGGCCTCATCCGGGTTGATGCCGATGAGTTGACCTACAATCTGCACGTGATGATCCGCTTTGATTTTGAGTGTCAAATGATGGAGGGCAAACTTGCCATCAAAGACCTTCCAGAAGCCTGGAACGCTCGCTATAAAGCTGACCTTGGCGTGACAGTACCCAATCTCAAGGATGGGTGTTTGCAGGACGTCCACTGGTTTGGTGGCCGGCTTGGTTATTTTCAGGGATACACCATTGGCAACATCTTGAGTGCGCAGTTCTATGATGCCGCAGAAAAAAAACTGGGCCGTCTGGACACTGATTTCGCCAAAGGTGATTTCTCACGTCTGCGCGGGTGGCTCAGAGAGCACCTCCACCAGTTCGGGGCCAGCAAATCCCCGGACGCCCTCGTCCTTAACGCCACGGGATCGCCCATGACCATTAGACCTTATATGAACTACCTCACTCAAAAATACAAACCGTAGCTTTTGGGAAACCCAAGTCGGGTCTGGTCTAGTATTCCGACAGTCCACGAGCACGGTTGCCCCGCTTCAAAATTTCAACATCGATATTTGCGCCGTCATCCATCAAAGCATAACTTTCATGTGATTTGTGCATGACAGGCTTCTTCTTGGCGACGTCCTTGCGTGCACTGGTTGTCATACAGCCTTGTGCGGAAAGAGCCACAAACAGCAACGCACCGACACAGCACAAAGGTTTGGCCCACCGCATAAAAACAGATCCTGCTAAAGACTTCATAAATACTCTCCTCTAAAATAAATCGACCGGTCACTTCCCGACCGACCCTAGGGTCTTCGACAGGCGCTACCGGGCTCCCTGAGCCCCTTGTCTAACCATCTAAAATATTGGTAGAATTCTATCATCTTTAAAAAAACGTTCACGCTAGACTTCCAGAGCTTGGGCTGATTTCAGCAAAGCCCCGCACTGCATCCTGTCGAAAGGAGATCCCATGACCGGCTCCGATACACGCACCGCTCACGCGGTTTTGCCGAAGGGCTTGGTAACGGGCTTGATCGCAGGATGGCTTGGACTTTGTTTGGCATCTGCGGCTAGCGGACAGACCGATCCTCACGCGGCCATGCCGTCGCGCGCCGAAAGATCACCCATCATCGAAGAATGGACCGCCAGTATTCTGGATGCCGGCCATACAGCCCTCGGTAGCGTCATCGAGGTCGGCACTGGACTTCATGCGATGATGGGCGCTGACCCCGCCGCTTTGGCCTTAGGAGCCAAAACAGCGCAGATGAAGCTGCAACTGCCCAGTTTTGGTGAAGACGATTGGGCGATCGGAGTGAAATATATCGCCATTTCGCGAAAATCCATGTGGTGGGGCGACCTGGATCGACGCTTCAGCCGCCTGTCTGCCAAAGTCATAAGACCGTCCCTTGCCTGGAGTAACCGTGTATCTCAACGCCTGATTATTCACAGCTTTTGGGCCAGCGGGTTTGGCGCATCTGAGGCAGAGCTGAGCCCATACGGCACGCAGAAACTTTACGAAGCAAAACACGGTAGTGGTAAAGGTGGCGATGGCCACTCCTTTGCCAACCGCACCATGCAGATGCAGTCTCTGGCTGGATTTACCGAAGACCGTTTCCAGATGTCAGCGGAATGGGAGCGCAACTCAGGTGACCGTATCCTGCTATCTACCAGATTTGAGCGTACGGGGCTTGAGCAGCTGCACACATTTTCCGTGCGCCTGACGTTGGCCCAACAATGGTCTGCGGATGGCTTTAATCTGCGCTTGGGTGGTGGCCCGCAGTACTCCATGCTCTCAGGAAAAGATCTTGATGGTGAAGACATCAAAGCGGCCGGTTGGTTGCCGGCCGCTGATTTTGCCATTTACTGGATTTTGTAACTGGATTTTGTGAGCATGCTGCCGTTGGCTCTCCTGCTAGCCAACTTTTTCGTCCTTTTTGACAGGAACATTGCTGGCCACGATTTTCAGGCGGTGCTCAATGTGGCGCACCGTTGGATCCTTATAGCTCGACTCGCTGCCGCCGTCGTCTTTATACAGGCGTTTGATCGCTTCTGGATCCTTCTCAATGATCGGTCTTGGCGGGAACCAGCTGGCCTTGCTGTCATAGGACCACAGAGGTTCTCCCGATTTCATCCGGCGAATCAGCTGTTCGTTGTGTTTTTTGCGAAGATCCGGATTATTTTTCAAATCTTTCACGGTTAAACCCTCCCGCCTAAGTGTAGAGTCTCATCGGCATTTGGTAAAAAAACTTGAGACCAATTTAAGTCTTTTTTAAGTCTTTTTATCCAACTGAAATCATTTGTTTTTTTGCGATGCTTAAATCATACCATGAGGAACGATTATTGCAAAAGCTTCACAAAAGCTTCGCAAAAAGCTTTCCCAAAAAGCTTCAAGCCCCCGAGCGCTGCGATGGGCGCCTGCAGACGTCAGAATCGTCATTGGGCTTGAGTCATTGGGCTTGTATTAGGCTCGCACGAAGCTTAAAATTACGGTGCGAGGGTCTTACGCCTCAGAGAAGTATATTTGTGTCATTTTCAATATATTGCTGACGCCATGGACGGTCATCTGTGACATTTTTGAAATGAATCGGGTGACAGAATGACTGGGGTAAAAAATGACCAAGGATGACTTGTTTTCAAAATGGTTGGCCATTGCCCAAGAGGATTTAAAGATGGCTGAATTTGCTTTAAGCCAATCTTTGTGGCTGCAGTGCGCCTTTCATGTGCAGCAATGCATCGAGAAAACGTTGAAAGGATTTATCGTCAAGCATGGCGATGAAGATCCGCCTTATACCCACGACTTGGTTCGTTTATTAGAGATTGCCCAAAAAAACCTTCCAGAACTGGCCTCCTACCAGAAGAAGTTATCGAGCCTGAATCCATACTATATTCGTGCACGGTATCCTTCTTACAAAGAGAAAATTGCCGTGACTCTTAATGTAGACCAATTAAAATCTTTTATTCAAACCGCAAAGGAGATCTCATCGTGGTGCGAGAAAAAGACGAAGTCTTAAGAGTCTGCAGGGAGTACGGAAGAGTTTTGGAGCAAGTTTTTGAAAACTTTGAGGTCCGACTTTACGGCTCTTATCACAAAGGAAACCCGACCAAACACAGTGATATTGACGTCGCTATCATTTGTGATGAGTTTAAAGGAATTGATTACATACTATCACTGCAAATATTGAATCGTTTGAAGTTAAATGTTGACTCGTATATCGAGCCAATCTCCATGTGCTTCGAAGAGCTGGCCAAACCTTTGCCAGGCTCGATAGAAGCGCAAGTAGCTAAAAGCAATGAACTTGTCTATCGAAGTCATGACTGAGACCTGCTAAAACTCAGTCACTGCCAATATTTCATTGACAGAAAAAAGTGTTTTACCACACGCACAAAGTCCAGCCAACACATGGTGCGGCTGGACCTTTTTTTAGACGTCGTTTCAGTAACGATAGTGATCTGGCTTGAACGGACCATCCACAGGGATACCAAGGTAATCAGCCTGCTTTTTGGAGAGTTTGGTCAATTTCACGCCCAGTTTTTCGAGATGCAGTTGTGCGACTTTCTCGTCCAGTTTCTTTGGCAGCGTATAGACACCAACTTTATACTTGCCGGGGTTACACCAGAGCTCAATTTGAGCCATGGTTTGGTTGGTGAAGCTATTGGACATGACAAAGCTTGGGTGACCGTTGGCACAGCCAAGATTCATCAACCGGCCACGGGCCAGCAAGATAATGGATCGACCATTCGGTAGCACAAACTTATCCACTTGGGGTTTGATGTTGATTTCTTTTTTGCGGTTTTTCTCAAGCCAAGCAACGTCAATTTCACTGTCAAAGTGACCAATGTTGCACACGATGGCGTTGTCCTTCATTTTCATGAAGTGTTTATCGGTGATCACACCTTCGCAGCCAGTTGCTGAGACAAAAATGTCAGCAATAGGGGCCGCGTCTTCCATGGTGACCACTTCAAAGCCTTCCATTGCCGCCTGCAATGCGCAGATCGGATCGATTTCCGTGATCAATACGCGAGC
>JBILMN010000073.1:0-13798 GCA_044375465.1 Oligoflexales bacterium
TGATCAAGTCGTTGGTTTTCACATCCCAGCACTGAAGTCCACTGGCGAGGGTGATTGCCGGAGAGAATTGATAATCCGAGCAAGTGCCGACCACTTCGAAGTGAGCAGAGGTCGCAATCTTTCGGATGCGAGACACTCCGAAATAAACTCCAGGGCTTTCTGCGCACTCCCATCCTGGTAAAGACTTCAACGGGCTATAAATCGAGGGTTCTTGCAGGGTCAGCCACCCAGTTCTCACCGCGCCGCTGGCTTCGTCATTCTTAAACCGGTTGTATCCATTTGCGATTTTTTGTCCGTACACACTCGTCAGTACTGCCGAACGTGACGGAACTCCCTCACCGCTGAGTTTGAAAGATTTGATGGCAAAACGTATCGAGTCGTTCAGGTTAGATACCCTCGGAAAAAACTGAAGAAATTGCTGGTCGTCGAGAATCCGCCTCCGCGGCTCCTCCAAAACCCTTCCATATAAGCCGAACCTGTAGGGTTCGCATTCCCCGCATATTTGATCCAGGTTATCCCGCTCAGAATAAAGATGATGCCAATCCGAGCCAAATCGTCCTCCGTAAGACCCGCCTCTCGTCGTGCTGCTGAATAAAAGATAAGAACAACGCCCCACATAGGCGAATTGCCGCATGTTGACCCTGTGGTAAGGCCACGCGTTGTGACCGGCGAGAGGAACCCCCGCAACCGCAAGTTCACTTTGCCGGTTTTTCGCCGCTCCCGGATCGACCCGGTTCAGGTACGCAATGGTTTTTCCCTTGAGGGATGGGTCGGCTGAGCCGTTGTACACCGCTTCGCCACAGGTGGCATAATGCAAGGAATCCCACCAGCCATCGTTAGAACGGATCTCTCTCCAATTGATGACCCGTTTGTAAGTCAGACCTTTCGGAGGAGCCCAGGCCTCTGAGGATTTTGGAACGATCTGCACCGTGAAGACACCTGGCCGGGATACCATTGGTATCAGATCCGAACTTGACGCTGAAGACTCGCTTTTGGCAGACATCAGGTTCGTCGATTCTAACGATTTGTCGGAAGCGGCCGGTCCATTCCGCGACTCTTTTTGTTCGCCGCATGATTGAAGCTTCAAGCCAATGAATATCATGGATATAAGGAATCTTTTTTTGTTCACACCGAACCTCCTGATCGAGAAGAAATCGGCAGATCCGAGCAAAAACTTTAGTGTAAATTTGTTGGTCTTGCGAATATTGCGAGACTGTAATTTAGGGCAATGTTATCTGGGGGTTAATTTTATGTCGATGATGTCAATACGAAAGACTTCGTGCCTGTGGTTGACGCTCCTTCAATCGACTCTTTCAATCGACTCTTTCAATCTACGGTGACAATCTGCGTCTCGGGGTGAAATTCATGGCGCAGGATGCTCTCAATGCCCTGTAAAGTCCCGGTGCGAGAGCTCGGACAACTGCCGCAGGCACCCTCGTATTTCACCGTAATGATGTTATCAAGAAGCTCGAGGATGACAATGTCACCGCCGTCGGCCTGAAGTCCCGGTCTGATTTCTCGGTCCATGATCTCTTCAAGTTTGCGACGCTCCGCCGTCCAGTTTGTTTGATCAATCTCGGTGTCAGCGGTTTGAAATTCAGGGTCGTGACTTGGGAGAAATGTCTTGATCACCTCGATGATCTCACTTTCGAGAACTGGCCAGTCTCCGTGCCCATCTTGCGTCACAGTGATCACATTTTCAAAGAGGTGCACTGCCGTCACGTTGGGCAGACCTAGAATATTCGTCGCCAAAGGTACATGAAAGCACTCGGCCGGGTGTACAAAGGTGACTTTGCCAATTTTTTTGACGTCCTTTGCGGTGATGAATTTCAACGCATTAGGGTTGGGTGTGGACTGTGTGATCACGCGTAGTGACATGATATGAATTCAACTCCTCAAGTTTCGGTGGATACGGGGATGGATACCAGGGGCGATGCGCCAGGCGATTTTACAGACGATTTTACAGACGCCGCCAAGTTTGTTGCTGCCAAGGCTGATGAAAATGTTTTCCAGGGTAGCAGCACGCACTTGGCGCGGGCGGGATACTGGGCGATTGCCGCAAATGCTGCCGCATCACCCTCGAGAGGGGCTCCAAGGCCATGAATCATGCGATCAAAAGCCAGGACCGTTGCTTCTGCCTCCGTGAACGATCGTCCTGACAAGATCGTCGTCAGGACGGATGCACTGGCGCGGCAGAGTGCACAACAACGGGCGGTAAAGCCAACCATCGACACCGTATCGCCCGATCGTAAAATTTGCACTTTCACCTGATCACCGCAGATCGGATTAAATCCTTCTGCCGATCCTGATGGATCCACAAGATCTCCGTATCCGCGGGGCTCGCGGTTGTGGGAAAGCACGACGTCTTGATAGAGTTCAAGGGCTGATTTTGTCACGCAAAGAGCTCCTTGGTTTTCCAGAGTGCTTTAATCAGTGCTGCAATATCATCTGGTCCATTGTAAATACTGAAACTGGCCCGAGCGGTCGCAGGGACGCCGAATCTCGCCATTAACGGTTGCGCACAGTGATGACCTGTTCGCACCGCGACACCGTGTGTGTCAAGAATCGAACCCACATCATGGGGGTGGATCATATCCAGCACCAGGCTAAATACTGGGGCTTTCGGCGTCGCCGTTCCCATCACACGAAGCCCTGGAATCTCACTCAACGCGGCAGTCGTCTGCTCAAGAAGCTTCAATTCATGTGCCTGTATGGCTTGAAATCCAACATCCTCTTGAATAAATCGCACAGCCTCGCCCAGACCAATCACACTGGCGATATCCGGTGTTCCCGCCTCAAAACGGGCGGGCGGATCAGCAAAGACTGTTTTTTCAAACGTCACCGTTTTGATCATGTCACCGCCGCCGATCATCGGAGGCATCGCCTCAAGATGGGCATAGCGACCATAAAGAACTCCAACGCCCGTAGGGCCAAAGAGCTTATGCCCCGAGAATACCAAAAAATCACACCCCAGACGCTGGACATCAATGGCCTCATGCGCCACGGTTTGAGCCGCATCAATTAAGATGGGAACTCCGGCCTTCTTGGCTGCCGCAATCATGTCTGTGACGGGATTGATGACGCCGGTTGCGTTGGACGTCCAGATCACTGAAATAAACGCTGTTTTAGGTCCGATCAGAGCTTTGAATGCCGTTAAATCCAGTGACCCATCATCAAGAACGGGAGCCACGACCAGTTCACATCCGGTTTCTTCGCGCAGCATCTGCCAAGGCACGATATTGGCGTGATGCTCCATGGCCGTGATCAGAATCTGGTCGCCGGCTTTAAGTCGAGGTCGCACAAACGAGCGCGCCACCAGATTGATTCCTGCCGTGGTCCCCGTCGTGAGAACAATCTCGCGCTCGTCGGCAGCGTTTAAAAATTCACGCACCGTAGATCGCACGCCCTCGTAAAGTCCGGTAGCCTCTTCACTCAAAAAATGTACGGCTCTGTGAATATTGGCCGTTCCACTGCGATAATAACGCTCCACGGCCTCGATCACGCGCAGCGGTTTCAATGCGGTGGCGCCGGTGTCGAGATACGTCAGGCGCTTTCCGCGGATATCCCGGGACAAAACCGGAAACTGTGCACGTAGGGCTGGCAGATCCAAAACCCCGTGGGGGGCGAAGGTGGTGGTTTGTGGTCCCTGAGTGACAATCGTCATGACGTGACTCCGGAGCTGGCAAGTGTTGCAAACCATTGCGCCACGCGACGGCCGAGAGCCGCCTGAGCATCGCGGTCTGTGAGCCGCATGATCACCTCATCGGCAAATCCGCGACAAAGCATCGCCATGGCCTCCGCACGTCCAATGCAACGACTTTGGAGATAAAATAGTTCCATGGGATCAATGGTTCCGATGGCTGCACCGTGCGACGCCTTCACATCGTCGGCATCAATTTCGAGCTGAGGCTTTGTATCGACTTCCGCGTCAGGACTGAGCATCAGATTTTTGTTGGTTTGATACGCTTCGGTGGATTGAGCGTCTTTGCGAATAAAAACTTTGCCATTGAATACCGCCCGACTTTTTCCGGCTAGGATGCCTTTGTAGAGCTGCCGGGAGCGGCAATGCCCTACAAGATGCTCCACCGCTGTGTGATGATCCACATGCTCGCCATCATGAACCAGGTACAGTCCGTCAAGTGTGCACTCGGCATCTGGCGCAGTGTAGCGAACATCAAGGTTGACGCGGGCAAGCTTTGCACCAGCCGTCAACAAACAGGTTTCCAGGCGGCTACCACGCTCCAACACTGCCGTAACGGTGCCTGTATGATAGCAACCGGGGGTTTGAAGAATACGGTAGTAACCGCAATCTGCAGCTGGTCCAAGACGCAACTGTGTCAGCGGCATGAACCATGCGGCGGCCTGAAGGCTCTGCCCGTCATCGCCTAACGTCAAGAACTCCTCATAAACTCGCAGCCTCGATGCCTCTGGCGCCGAGATCAGCACTCGATTGATACTGGCTTGTTGTCGGCCTGCATGGGTCGTCAGATGCACAATATGAATCGGACGCTTTAAGGTTTGCCGTCTTTGTAACGAGATCACCGCGCCGTCACCAGCCATGCCCGCCGCTAGTCCTGCAAATATCTGGTCCATACCATTTTCAGATTGCCAAGGATCCCACCAAGAAGCATCCTCTTGCAGTTCTGCCTGACTTAAAGTCCGAAACCAACCTGCTTCCAGGGCTTCAGATCCTGGCCATGTCAAATCAAGGCGTCCATCGACAAAAACGACTGGAATCGCATCTGGCGCAAGCCGCGCAGCCAAAGCCTCCACGATCTTGTTGCTGGGTTTTACGCCCGCTCTGACGGGAGTCATGGCGAGATCAAAAGACGCATCCATCAACGGGCGAAGGCTAGTGTACTTCCACGCCTCATGACGGGTGTTGGGAATACCATCCACCAGACCGCGATCCACCATCCGCTCTCTGGCTTCAATCACCTGTCGGCGCGCATCGGTCATGTGAGCCATGCGTGACTGCCAGGCTAACTTAACGGATTGGGGGTTGGTGAAACTTGTCATGAAACATAGGCCTCATTGATCTAAAAACAGTTCAGGTGACAAGGACGTGATCACAAATATCAGGAGCTTCATCAGGAGCTTCATCAGGAGCTTCAATTGACTTGGTCCTTAAGAATCCAATCGTAGCCCCTCTCCTCGATTTCAAGTGCCAGTTGTTTGGTTCCACTCTTAATGATCCTGCCCTGATACAGCACGTGAACAAAATCCGGGACGATATAACTCAGAATCCGTTGATAGTGGGTGACCAGCACCACTGCGTTATCTTTACGACGCAGCTTATTCACCCCTTCAGACACGATCCGCAGGGAATCGACGTCGAGTCCAGAATCGGTTTCATCAAGAAACGCCAGGCGGGGCTGAATCACGGCCATTTGTAGAATCTCGTTGCGTTTTTTCTCACCGCCAGAGAACGCCACATTGACCTCACGGTCAATAAACCGCTCGTCCATATTTAAAAAATGACACTTTTCGCGCAGAACTTTAGCAAAGGCCTCTTCGCTCACTTCTTTAACGCCCTGATGCTTACAGATGGCATTGTAGGACGCCCGCAGAAACGCACTATTGGGGACACCTGGAATTTCCACGGGATATTGATAGGCCAAGAATATTCCATTGCGAGCTCTTTCCTCGGGAGCCATGTCGAGCACGTTTTTCATCCGAAGATTCACTTCAAATTCGACCTGGCCTGATGTCACGTGATAATCCGGATGTCCCGCAAGAACTTTTGAAAGGGTTGATTTGCCTGACCCGTTGGGGCCCATGATGGCGTGAACCTCTCCCTCGTTGACCGAAAGGCTCAGGCCTTTGAGGATTTCCTTGCCGTCAACCGATGCATGCAAATTTTTGACTTCTAACATGGCCATGCTGTCATCCCGTTCCTGGTCGGCATTAACCGACACTTCCCTCTAGTTTCATTTCCAGTAACTTCACCGCCTCGATACTGAACTCAAGGGGCAACGTTTTAAAAACATCCTTACAAAACCCATGGAGCAAAAGACTCACAGCTCCGTCATCATCAATCCCGCGGCTTTTCATGTAAAAAATCTGATCCGCCGAAATCTTTGACGTGGTGGCCTCGTGCTCCACAACGGCAGATTTGTTTTTGACCTCGAGATAAGGATGAGTGTTGGCGGTGCAGCGGTCTCCCACCAGCATGCTGTCACACTGACTGAAATTTCTTGCCCCGTCAGCGGACGGGAAGATCTTCACTAATCCTCGGTATGTGTTGCGCGACTCGTCACAGCTGATGCCCTTACTGATAATTTTTGACGACGTGTTGCGCCCGATGTGAATCATCTTGGTTCCGGTATCAGCCTGCATCTTGTTGTTGGTCAGGGCAACAGAGTAGAATTCACCCTTCGAATCATCACCTTTGAGGATGACACTCGGGTATTTCCAAGTGATGGCCGAACCCGTTTCAACCTGGGTCCAGCTGATTTTGCTGCGTGCACCCTGACAGATGCCGCGCTTGGTGACAAAGTTGTAAATACCGCCTTTGCCGTCCTTGTCGCCGGCATACCAGTTTTGTACGGTCGAATACTTGATTTCAGCATCTTGGTGGGCCACAAGCTCCACGACGGCTGCATGCAGCTGATTCTCATCGCGCATGGGTGCTGTGCAGCCCTCAAGGTAGCTGACGTAGCTGCCCTCCTCAGCGACGATCAGTGTTCGTTCAAACTGACCTGTTTCTTTGGCATTGATGCGAAAATACGTGGACAGATCCAAAGGGCATCGCACACCCTTGGGAATAAACACAAAAGAACCATCGGTAAACACCGCGCTGTTCAGCGCTGCATAGTAGTTGTCTTTATAGGGGACGACCGTTCCGAGGTATTTTTCAATCAGGTCTGGATGATTGTGAATCGCCTCGGTTAATGAACAAAAAATCACTCCCGCTGCGGCCAATTCTTCTTGATGCGTGGTCCCAACCGAAACGCTGTCAAACACCGCGTCGATGGCAACGCCCGTGAGACGTTTCTGCTCACCAAGAGGAATTCCCAACTTATTGAAGGTCTCCAGGAGTTCGGGATCAATCTCATCCAGTGATTTTGGTCCGTCACCAGATTTTTTGGTTTTGGGGGCCGAGTAATAGCGAATGTCCTGAAAATCAATAGGAGGGTAACTCACGTCGGCCCATTGGGGCTCTTTGAGCGTCAACCAATGCCGGTACGCTTTGATCCTGAAATCGCGCACAAACTGTGGGTCGCCGCGGCGATCGGCGATCATGTGAATGATGTCTTCACTCAGACCTTTAGGAAAGAACTCGGTCTCAATATTGGTCTCAAACCCGTATTTATACTCTCTATCCGTCAGGGATTCTTTGACAATATCAGCCATCGCGACGGACTCCTTGATCCAGCTCTCTCGTCATGGACGGAGTTATCGCATGATGATCAAATCGTCCACCGCCGCGGCACTCTTGGACAACGTCAGCGCTGTAGGCGCCGGCCGTTGGTCTTGTTGCATCTGTGGCATGTGGCGCCGGCGATTCTTTGACCCACTGCCGGGCCAGCTGCCCGAGAGTGATGGCGCTAAGGCCGGTCTTTAATGCCCCAAAAATCGTGCTCCATGCATCCTTCGACGAACAATGACGCTCGTGATCGCAAACCTGACCCGACGAGATGCACTCGACGGGGGCGACGTTGTCTTCGACCGCAGAGACCAAATCCCACACCGTGATGTCATCCGCAGGGCGAAACAGGCGATAACCGCCGCTGCGTCCGCGGGTACTCTCGACCAAATGGCCCGCTCGTAATTTCATCATAATCTGGTCTAGGTAATCCGCGGGAATGCCCTGACGGGCAGCAATCTCGCTGCGGCGCACCAACGGATGGAGGGTGCCGTAATGGGCTAAATCCATCATAATTTTGAGGGCATAGCGACTTTTTGATGTCAGGTTCACAAACAATCTCCCGCTCGTCGTCTAAGGGACCAGAAAAGGGAGCTATTGTTTAGCTCTAGACTCAACAATTGTCTAGTGGTACTTGTTTTTAGAACTATCCAACAATTATAAGGATTTCGACCATGACTCGAAGGATCATCCAACCACTTTTGCCATTGATGATCACCATCATCATGACAAGCACTCAAATTCAAGCTGCCGACTTTGTTCGCTGGACGGGGCAAGACGATAGCAACGGGTCGTTTGACCATGTCGTTGCAACCTTGGCACAAAAGCTTGGTGTGGCCCTCGACGTCAATGCTTTTCAACTTAATGAAGACCGCGATCTGGCGTTCACCCATTTCAGCCACCATCTGCAGACCTCCGGTGGCATTCCGCTGGAAGGTGCCTCAATTCGTATTTGGACGGACCGCTCTTCGGGCCGGCTGATACAGATGGAGGCGAATATTGAACGTCCGAAATCCGTTTTGACAGCAACGAGTGCGGCGCGTGCGGAACTCTCCCGGCGTTTTGGACGAAGCACAAATTTCCACATGGAAGATTTTAGCGGTGACGGCCGGTTGCGTCGCTCCATCACGCGCGCCGTTGCAAAGCACGAAGATCCCAAGGCGACCTTGGCGGGTGAGCGTCTCGTTTGGGCTAATGGTCGACTGGTCGCTGTGTCTCGCCTAAAAGCCAAACGTGGTCAGCATGAAGTGCGTGTCGATGCCCTGACCGGCAACATCTTGAGCTCCGTCTATCTGCCGTATCCGCAGTCGGATGAGATCGCGGTGGAGGCCGATGTGTTTCCGGTGTACGAGGAATTTGAGGGCGCGATTTTGCCCCGTGAACGCGTGACGCTGCGTCACATTCTTCCGACCGTACGTATGTCCACGGTCGACCCATTTTCTCCGATTCGCGACACTCGTTATTTGGAATCACGGATGAATCCTCAGGCGGCTGCAACACCAGAAGGTCGCCGCGCCGGTTACTGGAGCGAAGCTACCGTGCGTCAGCGGGTTCATGCCCTTTCGTCGGCGGTGCCGGAGCTGTCTAATGCATTCCAGGACGGCGGGGTCTCTATCGCCGGACGTTACTGCAGCGTGATGATCCATCCCGATGCCATCAAAACCTACAAAAACACAGGTTTCACACCAAAATTCTCTGCATTCGCAAACTACGATTGGAAGGAAACCAGCACTGACGGCCAGCCTGATTACGAGATGCTGATCAATGCAAGCTACTACGGCAAACCTCTGGCAACCATCGATGAGTCACTGTCGCGTCCAGCAACCCGTCACCCTTTTCATGATCCCCAGACCTACCTTAATGAAGGATTTGATGAGCTTCAGGTGTATCACGGCGTCAGTCAGTTCTTTGACAGTCTGCACGCGCGCGGTTTTACGGACCCTGAACTTTCAACCAGACCTTTTTTGGCGTTTTTATTTAACCCTGATATCGCGATGCGCGACAACGCGTTCTACACGGATGATACGATCAATTTCACCACATACAGTCCCACCAGTGACAATGCCGCCCGCAACAACGAGACGATTTGGCATGAACTTGGTCATGGGCTGATGGACCGTCTGATGGGCAATGCTTGGGGAGGCTATCTCAAGCTTGCAGATACGGGCGGACTATCAGAGGGCATGGCCGATTTCACGGCAGACATGGTCCTTAGAACCGTGGTGGGCAACAATGATTTTCCTGGTCGCTCACGCATGCGCATCAATAATCACACTGGATTTCTCCTCACCAACGAGGTCCACGATGACGGCGAGGCTTACGGGGGTGCGATGCATGACATTCTTGATCGTGCCATGGAGCAATGGGGCGTTGAGGGGGTTCACAAGGTGGCCGACCTGACGATGGAGACCATGCGCCTGACGCGTTATCATCCACACCTGACCGCCGCTGATTTTTTTGAGCACATGCAATTTGCCGACGCGCTAGGACGTCCGGGCGTTCGGGAGCCCCATGAGCTCGAAACTCTGATTTCGGAGTCTTTGGCACGCCGCAACTTTGTTCGTCAAGGCCAGGTGGCCGCCAATCTCTCGATCAAACACGAGGGTAAAGAGGTTCTTGCAGGTGAACCCGGATCTCGTGACCACGAAGTCGCGTTAGAATTAGGCCCTGACGAAACCAAGCAACTAAGCCTTGAATTCTCGGTCAATGATGGGGACCAGTTTAAATTTCATTATCCACTCAAGGCCCGACTCTATAAGTCAGACCGCGGTGCCCTACAAGGAGCGGTGCGTTGGGGTGGTGAGGAGCAAGGTCCTGTTGAATTCACGGTCCCTGCGGCCAACCAGCCTGTCGATGCATCCGTGACAGTGACTGGAACATGTGACTATGTAAACCGCGAAGACGGCAGCTGCAGTGACTACGTCTACCTGTTGCTATTTGACGAAACAGTGAGCGCAGATCATCCAGTTGCCAAAAAACGATTCTACGCTCGTATCAAGAGCAAAAAATTGTAATCCCGCTGGGTGCCGGTGGTCAGGTCACTGGTTGTAACGAACCTGGAAGGCAATGTCGCGTGGGACCACTATGGTGATATCGGTCGGCTTCTTTGCGAGCAGTCTGATATAACTTTGGTCCATGGTAAAATATCCGGGGAGCCTCAGTAGCGGGCTCTGCACGCTTGTGTTCCACGAGTTTTTGATGACCACAAAATCAAGTTCAGAGGCGGGTTTTGCTAACTCTGTGGCGAGAACGCTCGACGATACAACGCCAGGGGTTCCACCGACGTTGACAAAATCGGTGATCAAAACCGCGTGACCACCCTCGACTTCGGGATTCTCACCGGGAACTTTCGCTGCTGAGTAGGACGCATCCCAATCATTTTCGGCTCCCGCGTAAATCATGTAACTGAGCGGGACATTGAAGCCCCGAGCAAGGGTCAGTTTTGTGGCTTTGATCAGCTGATCATAGCCAATCTGCCGATCGGGTGTCATATAGGTGAAATCATCAGGCGTAAAACCAATGATGTTTGCCGCAAAATCTTTGGCCGTGATAACTTTTGACTCACCACCGGGCAGTGTCCAGGTAAAAGACTCTGGCGGACGGCTCCCGTAAGCACCGGGACTGGCCAGAAGATCCATGGCCATCTCCCGGGTCACGCCGCCACGACCATTGGCTCGCTGGAGCTCAATAAACCCATTCAAAACCGTATCAAAAAACTTGCCGCTGGCGTCCTTGTTCAGGAATTTAAAGCTCCACGCGTATTCTGGCACCACACCAAAATCACGCACGAGCTCCAGAGATCCGCGCGCGCGAAATCCTGGATTATAATCTGGATTGAACGTCAGATCCCATCCCTCAAGCCCCTCAAATAGGGCCTTCTCCAGTGTGTCCCGGTCAGTCAGTTGCTCGGGCGTGAAACGAACAGAAAGGGATCGAAGCTCTTCTGCCATCCTGTAGAAGCCGATGGCTTCCTCGCTGAGATCCACGGCCTGACCAGATTTCTTTAGAAGCATGGACTCCAAAAAACCCGTGGTCGCATAAGACCAGCAAAATCCGATGTTATTCTGATCTTTGACGGGGGACTGTGGGACCTCCACGGTCTTGATGGATGAGTTTGTCGTTGGCCGGGAGCATGCAGTGAGAGCTGCAAAGGCCAGGATGATCCCCAAATATATGGACCTTAAAAATATTGACCTTAAAAACATGGATCGTACTCCAAAAGCGCGATGAGTTGCGTTGGGAGGGGTCGATACCACAGTTTTCTGGAAATACTCAATATGGCAAAATTTGGCATCCCGCTAACACGGCGACGAGTGCTCCCCCAGCTACGAGTCACCTCTTGACACCGAATGACCCTGATTTTTGGGGGGCTAAGGATCTGAAATTTAAAGCTTAAAATCCTGATTTTGCGTCCTTTCTAAAGTTCAATTTTTGAAGTCCGATCAAAAATTTAGGGGGCTTGAGATGAGTTTCAGGGATCCACACATTTACGGTTTGCGTCACGTTAGACGTTCCTGCACGAATAAGGCAGTTGTCTTAGGAATGTTTGGGGTGATGATTGATGCGCTTTCAGCTTGTAAGTCTAAGATCGAAGCAGAAATCTCTGGCAACGGATTTGCTGCAAAAACGCTGACGGTCGAATCTGCTTCCGCTAGAGATTCTCATGTGACGCTAAACTGGTCTCAAGTGACAGGTGCAGCGTCTTATAATATCGCGATTTCGTCCGATTCCGAATGCGCCGTGGTTCTGGCTTCCAAAACAGAATCCGCCCCATCCAGGTCAGCAGCCATCACACTCGGTAAAGCTGAGCCGGTTTTATTCGGGTGTATTGAAGCGGTGAGCGCTCGTGGTGCGACCATCAAAGGCGCGGTAGTGAAAGGCTTTAAAATCCCCATTAGTTCCACGGAATCTGTCGCGGATTTGTTGTTTTCACCGGCGGAGGGGTCTTTCGGACCAGCGCAGTCAGTCACAATCAGCACCACGACAAGCGGTGCGACCATCTACTATACCACCGATGGCTCGACACCGTCGGCTGCATCAGCGATTTATTCAGGCCCCATTAACGTCACGAACACTCAGACGATCAAAGCTGTGGGCACTAAAACAAACTTCGCTCATTCGCAGGTGACGGCGGCAACCTACACGATTAACGGCGCTGTCCAAACACCGGTAGCGACGCCTGCCAGCAATGTTTTTTCCAACAATGTTTCAGTCGCACTGGCCACGGTGCCGATGGCCGCAAGTATCTACTACACGACCGATGGATCGACTCCTACCTCGTCAAGTAGCCTTTATACCGGAGCTATTATGGTGACCGCAACGACCACTCTCAAGGCCTTGGCCGTGATGAGTGATTACTCCAACTCTGCGGTGATGACAGAAGTCTACACAATGACCGCCGCAACTCCGACGGCAGACATCGCCGCTGGCGCCTACGGTCCAGGACAAACCGTCACACTGACGTCGAGCACTACCGGGGCTGTGGTGCGTTACACGACCGATGGTAGTACGCCCACCTGCACGAGCCCCACGGGCGCAGTGTCTGTGGCGAGCAGTATGACGGTTAAAGCCATTGCCTGTAAGACTGGCTACACAAGCTCCGCAGTGGCGTCCTTTGCTTATATTATCAATGGCGCTGTTGCGAATCCAAGCTTCAGCGTTGCCGCCGGCACCTATACATTGACGCAATCGGTGACGCTTAGCACTGCCACAAATGGAGCTATGATCTATTACACAACCGATGGTTCAACTCCTTCGACGAGTTCTAATGTCTACAGCGATCCAATCGATGTCCCCAGTTCAATGACGTTGAAGGCGATGGCCACGAAAGTAAATTTTATCAACTCTCAGGTCGTCTCGGCTGCGTATACCATTATTCCAACGGTTCAGACACCAACCTTCAGCGTGACACAGGGAACCTACCACGGGATACAAACCGTCTCGGTCAGTTCTGTGACCCAGGGCGCAACCTTCTACTATACGACCAACGGCTCAACCCCCACCACGTCTTCGTCGGTATACTCGGCCCCGATAAATGTCGGTACGTCTTTGACGATCAAAGTCCTTGGAGTTAAAGCTGGACTTGCCAACTCCGCCATCGCTAGCGCGACCTATACCATAAATCTCATCACGCCGTCGATGATCGAGGCCTTTCCCGATACGAGTCTCTATCCGGACACGACCTGGAGACCTTACGTCAAGTTTTCTATTGCCGCCGCGGATACAGTGGGGCTTTTCAGTGATATGCTCGGCACAGCAGTCAATTCTCCGCAAGCAGTCACCTCCGGAGCGAATTTATTGCTTGCGAATTCAGTGACAGCCTTAGGACAAACCAACACCATTTACGGCAAGTCAACAGCATCCAGTGATTTTATCAACCTCGGTAGCTACACCACAAAAAAACCTATAAGTCCGCACATGCCGGGTGTT
>JBILMN010000225.1:0-4195 GCA_044375465.1 Oligoflexales bacterium
CATGACGTTTTGATCATTGACGACGCGATCGGCTCAGGCGGCACGGTCAATGAAATCGCGCGAAAACTCAAACAAAGATTTCAAGTGAAACGCTGCCACGCCTATGCAGTTGTCGGCAGTTATAAAGAATTTGACGTCATTGCGGCGGTCTGACCCATCTGTTAGAAGACCTCTTCCTGCGTCGACGTGGATACCGCGACAAAAAATTACGATATTCGATACACTTAGACGTAAGGAAACCTCCATGGAACTAAGTAAGGGCAGCGCTCAACTTTTCCTTGTACCAGATAGCGCCGATCTTACAGTGCGGACCAAGTAATTGACTTGAAGCTTATATACGAGCAGTCTCCTCGTCAGCCACAGGGCCACGTCTCTGAAGAGTTGCTACCGCCAGAGCGGCGGAGTCAATACTGGGCGATGGATTTTGTTTCCGATCAACGGATCAGTGGAATGTGCTTTCGCAAGTTGATGATTGTTGACGTGCTGACCAAAAAGAGTTCAGGGACGAGTGCCTGAACAGTCTCTGGTTTACGGCAGTATGCGATGAGTCTGGGGCTGTCCGAGAAGACTGCAGAATGCGGAAGATTTAAATCTTCCAGTGGACGGAATCAGGGGGCATTCTCAGCCCCAAGCAATCAATTGTCATACCCTTACTTTTCTGCGTTGACGGAGTATGATCCAATTGATTTCAGGATCACGTCACGAGCCACATTAAGGTAATGGGCACCAACATGAAATTCTAGCACATGAATAAAACCCCCGGACGCCTTTGAGTAATATTCGAAAGGATTGGCGGGATTCACCAGATAGTAATTCCAGGTCGACACGGCTTTCCCTTCTAACTTTCTTGTTTTTCCGTCACGCAAATTCAACTTTTCCTCGACCTCCTTCATGGTTTTACCTTTGAAAACCATGATCGCGAATTGATGTGCGACGAGCTGCCCGTGCGGCCTAAGACCAATAAAAACATCGGATTTTGTGGATTTTCCGGAATCATTCCGCCAATAAACCCAATCTGAAGGATAATTCAATTGCAGACCAAACTCGGCCAGGTCCAAAAAACATTGCCCGGGACCTTCATCTGGCGGCGGAACGCAAGGAACTTCGATCTCTTTGGTAACCTTACCATCCATGGTTCGATTGTTTTTTTGGTCAGACAAGTTTGTCATATCCTTTATGTGGTCACAGCAAAAGACAGAGCCCAGAATCAACACAGGTAACAAAAATCGAATATAGCTTGGTATTTTTCTGAGCATTGGAATTTCTCTCCGTCTGGACATCGGCATTTTTATTGGCCGTCTTCATTCAGTTTTTTTTTGGAGTCTTCCTTTCAGACATTCTATCCCATTTCTCCAAGCCCCGCAAAACGACGTTTGTTCTCATCTTTTAGATGAACTTGAAACTCAGAAGTCTTTGCTATTTTCGGCGCTAGGATAACGTACAAAAGCATCGTCCAACCGTGCTTTTTAGGGCAACGCCTTAGTAGCAGCGCCCTCCTTGCCGCTTTTAGGCAAAACGCCAAACACGGACTTTGGACCTCTATGGGATCATATACTAGGGACTTCTAACATCACCTTAGTATCAAAGGAGGACGCGGCTCAGACTCAATATATCGGATTAGACGCCCACAGTAAAACCTGTACTGCCGTGGTCATGAACTCAAAGGGAAAAATTTTGAAAAAAGAGGTCTTTCCGACCTCTGAACGTGAACTATTGAGGTTCGTCGATTCGGTTAAAAGACCCAGGGTCTTAACCTTTGAAGAAATGAATATCGCCCAATGGCTTTATGTTCTCCTGAAAGATAAAGTGGATCAGGTTCAGATTGCCCATCCTCCGCATCTGGCGAAGCAGCGAGGGGCAAAGACGGACTTCATAGATGCCCAGAGACTGGCACAAGAAACAAGACTCGGTACAATTACAAATGTTTACCATGATGATGGTCCAATGATTGAGCTTAGGGCGCTCGTCAAATCACATCAAGACTTCACCAAAGACATGGTAAAGTCCATGAACCGTTACAAGGCATTCTTGAGGGCAAGAGGCTTATTTAGGCAAGATAAATCGTTATATTCAGACGAGTCACTGCTAGATGCCATCAAAAAGCCAAACGACCGGTTTGTGGCCGAAAATATTTTCAGGCATATCACAGCCACACGCGAAATAAAAAAATCCTATGAAGAGAAGCTTCAAGCGATCGCTAAAAAATGGCCGGTGATAAAAAAACTTTGCGACATCCCTGGAATCGGATTTCTTAGGGCTACCATGATTGTCTCAATCATTTGCTCTGGAGATCGCTTTACCGATAAACACAAATTATGGGCCTACTCAGGTCTTGTTCGTCACAAAGAAATCAGTGATGGCAAAGTATACGGCAACAAGAAAATCAAGGGATCATCTGACTTAAAATGCGTATTCACAGGAGCAGCTACGGCCGTATTAACTGGCAACTCGAGCCTGAGAGCTTACTACGATAGACTTAGATCCAAAGGGGTATCTGATCGCGATGCCAAAAGAGCTGTCGCGCGAAAGATAGCAGCAATCGTGCTGATGATCATGAAAAAAAGAATGAGCTATGAAGAGCGTGTTGTCATAGCTAACGAGGAGACAAGAAGCGAAATAACGACTTCACATTGAGCTTCCTAGCTGTGGAAGTTTCAGTTTTCCTGAGAGCAAAATAACTCCGGACAAGTGATCTTTGGAGCATGGACGAAGGATGATGCCCAATTATTTTACTGTCGCAACAAATGACGACCATCGCTAGGTCCACCCACAAAGCGGCAATCAACAGGCGAGCTTGATTATGTGTACGACGTGTAAGGGCTGGCTCTGAATGCCGGCTAGGGGAGGTGCCGGCTCATGGCAGTCTGTCACCGACAGTAACGTAGAATCCAGGCAAAGGTGATAAGGGGAGGATGGGGGGTTTTTAATGACTGCGCTCGGGTGGATGGTGTAGACTGGATTTTTGTTTTGGAAAATGTGCGGATAAGATGTCGGGAAGGGGGCGATTTTGGTTTTTATTTTTCCTAGGCCCGGTAACGGTAGTTGTGTTCTACTCGATTGCAAGACGTTCGATGAAGCCATCCGCGTTATTCAACGTACCAAAATCAGGCAAGGGAAAGCTGGCGTTGATGTTTCCGCCGTCGAAAAGATCACAAGCAACCAGCTCATGAGGTTTTGCGATTCGTATGGACTAAGTCCCTATGAGACCGAGTTTCTATTTCGCTTGCGAAAGGCTGGAAGCCAGGACTCGGTCAACGTTTTAGACAATCGTTATTCAAAGAACTACCGCAAGTTGAAATCGCGCGATTGCAAAGTGGCGAACCATCTCTTGCTGCTGAACAAAAACATTTTGGTCTATGGTGCGAATTTCGTCTGGGACCTATCGACGTCCGAACTGCAATTTGCGGCCAATTTTCTATCGATGTCCCGCACTGGCGACGCGTGGGAAGATCATTTGGTCACCGGACTTGACGATAGCATCAAATCCATCGGAACTGACGGTCAGCAGATTATTGGAATTGCAGGCTCCAGGTTGTTTCAATCGCGTGACGGAATTCATTTCCATCGGCTTGATTCGCCATCGAAAGTGACCGACATTGCCATTGGCAATTCGCTCATCGCGTGTATTGACGAAAATGGACAAGTTGTCTTCACAAGGGACTTCCAAGCATGGAACTCTGCTGCCCCCCCTTTCGGGGTTGCCAGCATTGAGTTTCACCACGACAGGTTCTTCGTTTACGATGGTCGCCGCCAAGTCGGATTCTCGGAGGATTTGATCCAGTGGAAAACGATCCATCTAAAAGATTCCACATCGCTTGTCAGAATTCGCACCGATGAGGCGAATTTCTATTTAGACACACGTTATTTCCCCTATCGCTCCGAGTTTCAGGAAAGATACGAACCAGGACTTGAAAGAATGGAAACGATAAAAGTGACAATGGAAAATCACGAAACGCAAATCCTGCCCGGGTCTGATGCCGATCTTGACGGGTCATTTTCCTTCGAGAATCAGTCCTTCAAAATTGAGGATGGTGAAGTCTTCATTCGTACGCCCGGTCTCGATTGGCGAAAGATCTGGAGCGGACATTGAGGCGCTAGGTCAAATAATGCAAAACCGCCTCATTTTTCGCTGTCATTCCCGGACATGAACCGGGGTTCACGGACGCGATGCGTCATTCCACCTCGTAGCCGCCCG
>JBILMN010000074.1:0-13722 GCA_044375465.1 Oligoflexales bacterium
AGGTCATGATTTTAGCGAAATGGCGGACAATTTTAAAATTATCCGCAATCAGCACCGCGTCCTGCCTGATGTCTGGTTGCAGGGCAACCATCTTGGGGTTAAATGTCTGGCCGGTTTCTTTGGCGCGCCGCTTTGCCGCTTCATACAGTGCCTGAAGCTCGTTTTGCCGCTCGCTGTTGTCCAGTCTAAATATTTTTCGTGCCGCTGATTCCATGGAGTCGAAGCGTCGTCCATCATAGGGCACACGATTGACAATCGTGATGCCACGAGCTTTAGCTGCAGCCTCGTAGGCTTGGATAAAGCGGTCGCTATGCTGATCGACGGGACTCAAAATGGCGACGCGTCGATGTCCATAGCGGTTATTGGCGTCCACGGCAGCTTGAGCGAGGGATTTTTGGGTGGGATGGGCGTAGAATACGAAAGAATCTGGCTTGCCTAATGGCGGTTCCATCAAAATGAATGTGGGGATCTTGAGGGTTGACCCCCATTTGGACAAGATTGCGGCGTCAGACGGTTTTGCGCCGCCGACCAGTACGCTGACTTTGTGTTCAAACACGAGGGTGGCGATGGCCTGGATGGTTTTGTCATCCTTACTTTGTGAATCGATCACCACAAGAATTTTCTTAGGGTCCATCTTCAGGGATCCCATCATGGCCTCAAATCCCGCGACGACGTGACGCAGATAGGGATTTGCGGCGAGTGGAAGCACAACGCCGATCTTACCACTGTGTGAATTGAGAATACGCGCCAGTAGTTCAAGGAGATCCTTGCGACTTTGGTCATCCTGACAGGCTTGCTGTGGGATATCTTCAATCAGCTGGTAGCCGTCCAAATTCTCCGATTTAAGATCCGGGCCGCGTTTTGTCCAAAGTTGTTGGAGGGGGATCGCGTATTTTTGATAAAGCTTGAGGCATGTTTGCGTGAGCTGTTTGGTCTCTGCGGTGGCAGAAGTTACTGTTGTGGGACTTGCGGTTGTGGGACTTGCGGTTGTGGGACTTGCGGTTGTGGGACTTGCGGTTGTGGGACTTGCGGTTGTGGGACTTGCGGTTGTGGGACTTGCGGTTGTGGGACTTGCGGTGGTTTTGGGCGCGGGGCTCGCGCCGATGAGGACCACCGATAGTAAAATGGCAGACGCGCGTATTTTGATAGGGTCAATGGCGGAATACATGGCGAAATCCACCCTCACTGTGATTTTCAACTTTTTCCAAAGCATTTTCTGTTTCCAATGGCTGATTGCCATTGAGAAAGTACATGTGGGCCCCTGAGGCTACCCGGTGACCGTAGCGGGGGTGAACAGTTGCTTCCACGATGCCCTCGGGCCGATAAAATGGTTTCGGCGGTCGAATGCTTAATGTCGACCTTAGAAATTGGTCCCATATCGGTAACGCGAGGCTACCACCGGAGACGCTACTGAAAATGGGTGCATGTTCGTCCGTGCCAACCCAGACAATCGAGACCATATCAGGCGTGTAACCACAAAACCAATTGTCGGCGCTGTCGTTACTGGTACCGGTCTTACCAGCGGCGTAATGCGCGAGGTCCGAGCTTCTGGATGCCGTACCGCTGGTCATGACGGCCTTCATTCCTTGGGTCATCAGATAGGCAATTTGGCTGTTTAAGGCACGTTTTTGGCGAGCGGTTAAAATGGGTCGCTCCCACAGAACCTCTCCATCGGCATTGGTGATTTTTAGGATCGGGCTTAACTCTGTGAGAATTCCAGAGGACGCGTAGGTACCGTAAACACGCGCCAGGTCCGCCATGGTCACCTCTGACGATCCCAGGACCGTGCCAAATTCATGCTTGAGCGGCGACTGAACCCCCAGCAGATTAGCTCGCGAGATGATCGCTGGCAGGCCGATCTTCCCGGCTATTTCGATCGTGGGGGCATTCATGCTGCGATAGAATGCCCGCAGGAGCGTCGTTTCGGAAAGATAGTCCTCATCGATGTTTTTAGGGCGATAGTTTTCGATGTTCACCGGCGAGACAAAGATCATGTCACTCCACTTGTAGCCGTGAACCAGTGCTTCCGTAAAGACGATTGGTTTAAATGCTGATCCAGGGGACCGCATGGCATTGATGGTGCGATTAAATTGCGAGGTTCTGTAATCACGGCCGCCGACCATGGCGAGGATGTCGCCGGTTCTCGGGTCGGTCACCAGCATGGCAGCCTCCAGTCGCGCGTTACGGTAACCATGGATCTTTGGATCGAGAATTTTGCCGGTTCTGGCCTCTAACATATGAAAACGTGGCTCATGGGATGCGACGGAACGTTCGGCCAAAGTTTGTAGTTGATCATCAAGAGTCGTGTAGATGCGAAGCCCTTGTGGGCGGATGTTTTTTTTGCGTAATTCGTGATCGTTCGCGAGGATGTCCTGCACGTAGTCAACGAACCATGAAGCTTTTTGGGTGTTCAAGTAGACATAGGGCTTATAGCTGAGCGGAGCCGTGCGCATCAACTGGGCCTGTTCCTGATTGATAAAACCATAGCGTCGCATGGCTTCAAGCACCTGTAATTGGCGTTTCTTGGCACGTTCCGGATACTTCGCGGGATTATAGCGACTGGGTGATTGAAATAGTCCGGCAATCAGGGCTAATTCGGCGCTGTTGAGCTCCTTCAGGGGCCTGCCGAAGTAGCGATGGGCGGCGGCGCCAACACCGTAGGCGCCGTGACCCAGGAACATGCTGTTGGTGTATATTTCCATGATCTTTTCTTTGGTCAGTGTTTTTTCGACTTTTAGCGCCCAGGCGATTTCCAGAATTTTTCGCTCAATGGTTTTGTCAGGTGTCAGGAAGGCGCGACGCACCAGCTGCTGAGTGATGGTGCTGGCTCCCTGAGTTGATTTTCCGGTTCTTAATCGTACATAGACGGCACGTGTGATGCCCTTGATATCGATACCCGGATGTTCGTAAAACGAGCGGTCTTCGATCGCGATGAGAGCATTGATGAAATCCTGCGGAAGCTCATTGTAGGGCACAAAAACATGGTAGCGCTTGAATAACTCACCGATTTTTTGTCCCTTCCGGTCAAAGACCAGAGAGTTGTCGGTGTAGTTATAATCATTCAGAGTGTTGACCAGATCCGCATTGAGATTGAAAACGCCTAATGTCTTGAGCCACAGATAAGCGCAAATCGTGACCGTGGTGATCACGGCGAGGCTCGTGATCACGGTCACGCGGATGAAGGTCTTCCAAATCCGATATTCCGGTTTAGGAATTTCCGACATCGCGATGGCGGGCTCTGCAGGCCTTATGGGGCGTTGATAGGTCACAGCTGGTTGGTTCCCCTAACAGGTTGATTCTAGGGAGGTATCGGTGATCGTCCCAGGGGCCTAAAGACGTGGACGATTGCGGGTTTCTTCAGACCGATGCATGTATCCGAAACCACAAATATATGTAGGAAAATTTCGAATTTTTCTCAGGTTGAGGCTTGATATGCCGAAGACTACCGGGGCAGGTTGGCAGATGGGGCGCCGCCTTTTTTAGATGTTTGGAGGTTTTTTGGTCTTACCGATACCGTCGAAATCCATGCGCCTTCTGATTGTCGGAAAAGATCGACACGCTGGTGAGGTTTTGCGGCTGAACCTGCAGGAGAGTCTTGGTTCCGTTGCGAGCATCGTGGAGTTCTGTGGTGACATCCAAGCGGCTCATCAAGTGGTGAAGCAAACGCATCCCGATGTGTTGATTATTGTCGGATTTACTAGTGGTTATTCCGAGGCTCTGATTATCAATACGCGGCAACTCGACGGTCAGCGCCATACCGGTGTGATTGTGATGGCAGCAGTGGATGAGGGGTTTGATCAGTTAGCAGTCCAAAATTTCAGTGCCGGGGCAGATGATGTGATCAGCTCAAGCATGAGTCTTGCGGTGCTTCGCGCCAAGATTATCACGGTTTTTAATCACAAGTTGATTGCCGATGAGTTGCGTGCGGCGGTTCATAAATTAGAGCTTCGAACGCAAACTGATGAGTTGACGGGACTTTGCAACATGCGTGCTTTCATGAAGCGGTACGCCACCTCCATTCAACGGTGTGTGAAGGGAGACATCGGTGTTGCGATTGTGATGATTGATTTGGATCACTTTAAGAAGGTCAATGACACCATGAATCATATGGTTGGCAGTCATGTAATCAAGACCATCGGACATTTGCTTGGTAAAAATCAGGTGCTTGATGCTGATGATTTTGCCTGTCGATACGGGGGCGATGAATATATTTTGGTTCTCCATGGGCAGGATCCAGCTGCCCAGATGAACAAGGCAGAAACCATCAGAACTATGATTGCGGCTGCTGATATGACGTTTCAGGATTACCGCATCAAAGTGACCTGCAGCATGGGCCTTTGCTGGGTTTCGCCAGGATTTGGCGGCAAACCCGAAGATCTGGTGAAAGGTGCCGATGCCATGCTTTATAAAAGTAAAGCGTCCGGGCGTAACTGTCTGAAAGGAATGACTCTTCGTTATCCTGTCGATTTTGCTCAGGTCGCTCCCTCCAGCCTTTTGTAAATATATAAGTTTATTGAAAAATTTTTATAAATTATATAAATTTTATAATATTTTATTGAATTATATTTTAAAATCATGTTATTAACTGGTGACGGTGTGGTTTAAAAATGAAACCACTCGTTTGATCCTTTTACCAAGGAGACGTGCGATGCGTCGAACGAAGACATTTCTATTGGGTTTGATGGCACACGCGATGGCCGCGGCCTCTGTGACACCTGCCATGGCTGCAAGCTCTGCAGTCGCAGCGGATGAGCGCCATGATCTACTTGTGGCATTTGAGTTTAAGGGCAGCATGCTCGGCTACGATGTCGGCGTGCTCTCTGGACTATATCCCCATCTGGATCCTGAGAGGATCGGTACGACAATTTTTACAGGCGCAAGTTCGGGCGCTGTTTTGACGGCCTTTTTTGCCTGCAATGGTCTCTCCAAAGACACCATTGCCCAGGCCGAAAAGCTGTTACCGGCGTTTGATGCGAAAATCATCGGCGAGGATGATCCGATTAAAATTGCCAAGGTCCTAACCGGAGTCGATCCATCGCAGGACGTGCGCGTGCTCGATAACGTGCTGACACTGGCAACAAACCGCGGTACGTGTGTGCCCAAGCATCCATTTGCCATTGTGGCGTCCAACGACGAAATTCTTCGGGACACATTGCCCGGAACAAGGCGCCCGGCGCTGACAAAATCACTGAATTTCGCGAATATGGATGTGATCGAAACTGCCACGCAAAAAAATCTGGGCAAAGGTTGCACCTACTTTACGAATCCCGCTGGTGCCGCTTACCTGACAAAAGTGCCGATCGAGCGTCGTATGTGTGACATCCGACTGGTCGAGACTCCTGAAGATCTGCTGCTGGCGATCCATGCTTCGGTGGCTGAACCGACCTATTTCAAAGCCATCGAAGAGCCGAATCCCGCGGCTTTCATTGAACGCGATCCTCCTTCGGGGCGGCGCTACCAGGGCGGTATGCCATTACCAGCGGTGGTACAGGATTTTAAGCTGGCGAGCCCTGAAATGGTCTCCCTGGCGGCTGGAGGAAACTATTTTCCGCGGGCTTTGAATCGTTGGCTCGCCAATATGTACCTCGTTGACATCAACCGTCGCGCGGTTGAGACCAACTGGTGGTACGACTTTAAGGTCGATGCAAACCACGATCAGTGGGCCAGTGTCAATCGCACCAGTTCCCAAGCGGCACAGCTGATCAAGTTGGGACGTGAGACGTTTGAGGCTTGTTTCAAGGCCAATCAATGCGCGGCCAAGCTAGTCTTGGAGCCGACTGGCGGTACCGCTGGTCTGGACGGAGCGCCGCTTGCGCCATTTACAAAACGAGGGCTTGGCATGTTGCTGAAACGTGAGCCCAGGTCTTGAAGTGACGCATCGAGGGTAGATCTTTATCGAACAAGGGAGGCTGTAACATGAACGCGCCTAAAAATCATAGAACGGGATTACTCTTGATGTTGATGTCTGCCGGCATCATGCAAGGCGTGGTGGGAGTTGCTCTGTCGGCATCTCAGCCATCTTCACAGCCAACGTCTCCTGTGATGTCGCAGCCAGCAGCGGAGATCGCGGTCTCAGCATCTTTTCTGCGAAAGCTTACCGAGATGCCCATTCAAAGAACCGAAAATCTCGACATGGTGGTCGATGGCGCGCATATCGTGAGCCAGATCAACGGCGTGGGTGTCGGATATATTTCTCCATGGGCCACCAGCATGGTTGGTCTCGGGTTTTGTATCGATGCGCAGAGCAACGTGAACACGAATATCGACGCGACCATCGCAGGGCCAGCGCGGGTTTTCGTTCGAACAGACGCTGTCGCCTTAACATCGACAAACACCCGAAAGTGTTTTCTTCTGAACGATAGCGAACTCAAAAGTTACGCTTCTAAAACGAATGCCAATACGCGCCTGACAGTGCAGAATCTGGACGTTTGGGCCGGCGGATTATTTCCGCGTCTGAAAGAGCGGATTGGTGAGCGCAAGGCGCGCGAGCAAATGGCGATCCAAATCCCGAAACAAGAGCAGCAGATCAGTCAGCAAGCTCAAGATACCATTAACTCCATGTTGGACCAGAAAACGGTCGACCTTAAAGCCAGAGCAGACCATGAGTGGCGCACGTGGCTTCGCGACGCAACCACGCATTCAAAGCTCCTGCCGCATCCGCCACAGTTCTTTAGCACCAATGACGCTCTGTACGCCTATGTGCCAACGGATCTGAATAAGCATCAGTTGGAGCTTAAACCTGCGGCCAACGAAGCCTTGATGGTGCGGGTCAGACCGCAATATCTCCGCGATGTCGTTAAAATCTATCTTGCGGGACAAACGGTGTCAGATATCGACGCCATCAGTGCGGTCATGAAACAGCAGGGAGATTTTAGCTCTCCCGAAGAGTTGCTTGGATCCTCAGATGAGGTTCTAGTGCGTTTTAATAGCGAAAAACCGGTTGATTTTAAGATCGAACAGGATCTCATCACGGCAACGCTTCGTTTCGACAGTCTACGCACAAACGGTAAAGACTATGGTGCTGTCGATCTCGTGTTCCCCGTGAAGGTCACTACGGACAAGACTCGTGGAGCCATGATCGAGATTCCTGAGACCCTTGATTTCCACTCACGGGCAACGGGTGAGACGGTCGCCGAACTCAATGAGATTTGCACCGCAAGATGGTCGATGATCGCCGCAAACCGCATTTTCGCTCTCGAGGAGATTCGTCAAGCGAAAGCACCATGGCTTCCCGTCAAATTGATGGCAGCGATCGCAAGCCAGGGCGCGCTGACTTTGACCGCCATCAATGGCGATGAACAGGCGTTTGCCGCCATTCGTAAAGGCCTGAGCGATCGCTTTAAACTGTAGTTAGTTTAATGGGGACAGTCGGGTGTCCCCATTTTACCTCGGGTGTCCCCATTTTAGCACGATTAGCCGCGCAGTGATGTGTTGAGGTTTGTCCACTGGAGTCCGAGGTTGCAGTCGATGGCAGGGATCTCCAGGATGTTCAGAGCATTGTTCAGAATCTTGCCGCCCACACCCTGCATGTCTGCAGCGAAAATCTCTCCGTAGGCATCCACAAAATCAAGCGCATCCTCGAGCACATCTTGGTTGCCACTCAGGATCGCCGCCTCAACAGCCTTGCGGAACCACTGACCGATTTCTTGCATGTTAAAGCCCGCTCGTTGACCAAGGCGGATACAGTCGCCGCAAAGAGAGACCAGCAGATCATGTGAGATATTTTTGTCGTAGCGTCCGACGAAATAAGTCAGAGTTTTGTAGGATGAACGCCAATCTTTCGCCATTTGGGTGACGCGTACGCGCTCCATCGTCAGGTCGTAGGCACGCATGGCCGCAGCGCGGTCCTCTTGGATGCGGCGTTCACGGGCCTCAAATTGACGGCTAAGGCGATCTTTGAGGGCAATCAGTACCTGGCGACCCTCGTTGGGAGTAATGGTTTCTTGAACGTCGAATTCACGGTTCAGGGTTGTGGAGATGGCGTCCACCGATGTGGAGATCGAACTGTTGGTAAAGTCGGCGATTTGGGCGATGGTCCATGGAGTATTGTCTGGCCATCTAGTCAACACCTTTTCAAAAGCGAGCGCGAATTCCAACATGTTACATCCCTTCCCTGGAGTGATTGTGGACTTTGGCGGACCACCATTCCTTGTGTTCCACCACGGTTTAAAAACAAAATTTTATGGACTGTTAAAAATTGTACCCGATAGGATAAAAAAAAAGCAAAGCGAAATTTCATCCAAATCTTAAATTTGGAAAAAAATTCGCTTTGCTTTTATTTTGAGCAGAAGAACCGCGCCAAAAATCTCGCGTCCATCAATAGACTCATCGCACAATAGACTCATTGAGCCCTAGAATCATCTAATGGAGCGCGAGTGGCTTAAGATCAACCGTTCGTACGCAGGCTGCGACGCTTACGCATCATACGACGCTTGTTACGACCTACTTTACGACGACCTTTGGGATGTTTTCTTTTGTGGCGTGAACCGTGCACTGTGAGTCTCCATTTTCTCTGCTGATGACTGCGTCAGAATCTCCTGAAACACAGCCCGGGCCAATGTTTGCCCGTTATTTACGGAACGAGCGGGTGACAATACTGATCTAGAGGGTGATTGGCAAGGGAATTTCTTGAATCCCAGCGATATTCATGGAATAATTCCATGTAACGTAATCTATTCCAATTTTTTCCAAGACTTAGCAAGTGGCAAGGGAGCGCCTCATGACGCAGCAGTCGCAAGAAAATAACGCGGATCGTGCCAAACGCGAGCTCAGTTCGACCCTGATCGAGCCATTCAGCCAGATCAAGTTCGGCATCTATGTGATCAGTGCCTCGGTGGTTTTTGTAATCCTCGTGGCGGTGATGTTCCTGGTGGCATTTTACGACCAGTACCGCCACCTGATGGGGATCTTTAACATCACGGATGTTAAAGATCAGATGGAGCTCGTCACCAATAGCATTTTTTATCACAACGCCATCAAGATCGGCGTGCTGCTCATTGGTTATGTGGTGGGTATGTTCGTCCTTGTATTCCGCTTAACACACCGTTACTACGGCCCCCTCGTGTCGATCGAGCGTTTTGTCGATGAGATTGCTCAGGGTAAATACGGACACAAGGTCAAAATCAGGCAAAAAGACGAGTTGCAGCGCCTTGCTGGCCGCCTCAACGATATGTCCGAAGCCCTGAATCAACGTCACGGTTCCAAATAGTCCTCACTAAAAGTGCCAACCAATCGCAAGGATGCTCCTTTGAAAAAATCCAAAGTCGCCAAATCAAAATCAAAAAGCAGCAAAGACTCCCAATCAACTGCAAACAAAGACGCCAAGGCCACAAAGAAAAAACCAAAACAAAAAAAGCAGACGGCTAAAACCTCCCCGGCACCCTTGAAAGGTGGCGTCAAGCTACCCGCCGCTCTGTCAGCGGCGCAGGTATTCAAAACCTGTGAGACGGATATCTTTAAATTCAACACAACCTCAAAAATCGGCGAGAGTCACGAGTTCATCTCGCAAGACCGCGCCGTTCGTGCCATCAATCTCGGCCTTGGGATCCGAAAACCGGGCTACAACATCTACGTTGCCGGCGCCCAAGGAACCGGAAAAACCAGCGTGATCAAGACATTTCTTGAGCGTTGGTCCAAGGATGCTCCCGTCCCCAACGACTGGATCTATGTTTATAACTTTCAGCATACTGAGGTCCCCAAGGCGCTGGAAATGCCAGCGGGTGAGGGCAAGAAATTCAAGAAGGAGATGGAGGCGCTCGTCAAAATCCTCCGTTCTGAAATACCTTCTGCGCTGCAAAGTGAAGACTACGAGAATGCGGTCAACGCCTACCTTTCGGCCAGCAATGATCGCAAGGCAAAACTGTTCAGTGACCTCGAAAAACGCGCCAAGCAACTGGACTTCGCCGTGAAATCAACACGGCTTGGTATTGAGACCGTCCCCGTCGTGGATGGTCGTGTTCTGACCGAGAAAGAATATGCGAAATTAAACGAAACCCAGCGCGAGGGTGTGGAGGACCGGCGGGCGCAAATTGAGCCCGAGGTGCTCGATTTTGCCCGCAAGGTTCGCACGATCGAGGGCGAAACGCGGGAATACATCGAAAAACTTCGTAGCGAACTTGGTCGTCATGTCGTCGGCATGGTGATTGAGCCATTGATGGATGAGTACAAAGACAACAAAGGCATCGTCTCTCACCTTGAGCAGGTGCGTGATCATATTCTTGAGCATCTTATGGATTTTGTGGAGGCTGAGGATCCCCAGCAGGCGCAGCAGGGCCAGGAGATGCCTATGGAGATGTTTGGTCTCCACGAGGAACGAGACCGTTTTGTGCGCTATGCGGTCAATGTCTTCATCGACAACACCGGAGCCGAGGGCGCACCGGTCATCATCGAAACCAATCCGACCTACTATAATCTCTTTGGCAAAATTGAGAAGAACGTCGAGCACGGCATGTACCTGACCGACTTCACCATGATCAAATCCGGTGCGGTGCAGCGGGCCAATGGTGGCTACCTCGTGCTCAATGCCATGGATATCTTTAAGACAGGCAACATCTGGGACACCCTCAAACGAGTCCTCAAAAACCGCAAAGGATTTATCGAGGATATGGGGGAGCAGTATTCCCTCCTACCAACGTCAGGCCTTCGCCCATCGCCCATACCACTGGATATGAAGGTGATCCTGATCGGTAATGACGAAATCTATCACATGCTCCAGTCTATGGATGAGGACTTCACCAAGATCTTCAAGGTCAAGGCGCATTTTGATGACAAAATGGAGCGGACCCGCGAGAATATCGACCACTACGTCGATTTCATTGCTACCCGGTCTGACAAAGAAGACCTCCTCTCCTTTGACCGCTCAGGCGTCGCCGCCATGGTCGAGTACGGTAGCCGCATGGTGGATGATCAGCGTCAGCTCTCCACGCAGTTTGGCACCCTCAAAGACCTCACCATCGAAGCCGACTTCATCGCTCGCGAACAATCCAGTCGCTTCATCAAGCGCCAACACGTCGAGGAGGCGCTTGAGCAAAAGTTTTACCGGGTCAATCTCATCGAAGAACAAATGTTTGAGATGGTGAAGCATCAAGATGTCCTCTTGTCCCTTGAAGGATCCGTGATCGGTCAAGTCAATGGCCTGGCCGTCTATGATTTGGGTGACTACAGCTTTGGCAAGGTCAGCCGCATCACTTGCGCTGTGAGCTCCTCCGCCGATGGCATCATCAATATCGAACGCAACGCCAAACTCTCTGGTCGTATTCACGACAAAGGCATCAGTATCCTCTCAGGTTATATCAGCGCCCTCCTAGCCCGCGAGCATCATCTCGGTGTCGCAGCCAGTGTGTGCTTTGAGCAGAGCTACGGCATGATTGATGGTGACAGTGCATCGATCACAGAGGCCACAGCGATCATCTCAGCCCTCGCAAAACTCCCTGTTCGTCAAAACCTCGCCATGACCGGAAGTCTCAACCAATTTGGCGAGGTGCAGCCCATCGGCGGCGTGAACGAAAAAATCGAAGGCTTCTGGCGCACCGTCGAAATCCTCGGCAAAAAATCCACGGGCACCTACACGGTCCTCATCCCCGTCCAAAACGCCCCAAATCTCATGCTCCACAAAGCCGCCCGCACCGCCGTGGAAGAGGGCAAGCTGCACGTCATCCCCGTCCGCACCATGGCCGAAGTCTTTGAAATCGCCACCGGCATCCCACTCGGCGCCACCGATCTTCACGAAGAACGATTTACCCCCGGCTCCGCCCTCTGGATTATTCACGAGCGCATGCAGGAGCTGCGTGCGAAGCGGCGGAGGGAGCGTAGGGAGAAGCCTTGATATATTGACCTCCGATGGTCATCATGTCATCCCATGCAAAACGCGTGAGTTGATGCTGAGTTCAAGGATGACGCAATATAAAAGCAGCGGAACCTAAGTTCCGCTGCTTTTTGTTAGTCTAATCAGTAGCTCTTAGCTTACTTAGGTGCTAGGAGCGCCTTGTAAGATCCAACGGCAGATTTTTGCCGCGTCGCTGGCAGTGTTATACCAGGGGCCGCTGAACGGCATACCATTGGCTCTTGGCAAGTTACCACTTGTATTTGTCCATGATGTATTGGTCCATCCAGATGGAAGTCCAGTCAATGAGCTAAAATTTACCGTTGCGGTTTGACTTGCTATTTTCGCGTTAGATTTTAAGCATAATACAGAGTTATTTGGATTACCAAGATCAACACGCTTATAGGTCTCGGTGAAGCAGCTTGACGCGCTTATACAGAACCTAGGTGTTTCAGACTGCATCTGCCCGACCACCGCGATTTGCGCTCCAGTAGCAACCGCTGCTGTATTGGTGGTTGCCAGGCTAAGAGTAATTACACCGGTACCTGAGTCGTACGCAGTGACTGTTGTGTTTGGCTGGTTCACATTAACGCCAGAAGAAGAACTTGCTGTTCGGATTGTAACGTAATCCCCGACATTGATGTCCCCCGTGCTGGCTGTTACGGTAAACGATGTGGAGGCTGCGTTCAAAGCAGCGGCGGCGTTTATCCAGTTGGTTGCGCCGCTGGCGCCCGTACCTTTTGAGAACGTTAATTGCGCTGTGCCACTTGCCGCTCCATTCGCACTGGCTTGAATTTGTCCTGACGCACATGTTCCTGGAATAGCCGAAACAGTTGTTCCAGTTGTGACACCAGTTCCAGAGATGTAAGCACCAACTGCTATCTTTGACGTGTCACTGACAGAAATACAAGGTGAACTCGTTGAGGTGGTTCCTATCAAATACTTCGCAAAACGCAAGTTATCGACAATTGAAGAATGAGATACAAGACCTGCGCGACAAGCATCCGTCGTACATGCGTTGACCGCGGTGGCATCTGATGTTGTCACGGAAAATCCAGCAAAAGGTGCACTTTCAAAACTTGTTGGACGGGAGTGACAGTTAATACATGCACTGGTGTTAGCCGCACTTGGTGCGCTAGCTCCGCTATAAACACCAGTTGAATTGAGTCTCGTTCCGAGGATTGTTTGAATTTCGGCGAACGCAACATTTGTTCCCATATCGGCATTGACCACAAGCTTGCAGTCCGCGCTTGTGACTGAGGCTATGCTCGCAGCAGGCACCATCGCTACCCATTTTGAGGTCGTTGCATTCCATGTAAAAGTCACAGTTCCCGCACAGTTGTTATTTGAGTTACTGGTTAAGTTGTGCCATTCGGTGAGGTTGCCATCGACGGTATAGGCCTTGCTGTCCGCGTTGTCTTGAGACGTGTCAGCAGAGACGGACGTTATAGAATACGAAGGTCCTGCTGAGTAGCGGGCGACGGTTCCTGCGCTGACACAGAAAGATATGGAGCTACTGTCACCGCAGTCTCCGTCTGAAATAACGGGGGGCTCGTCCCCACCAATTGTCTCCACGATCGCAGGAGGGACTACACTGTCCGAGACTTTACCGCAGCTTAGTGCTACGACTGCAGCGATTGCTGCGGCACCGGTTACATAGATCATTTCTTTTTTACCGATTTTGATCTGCATTCTATTTCGCCTCCTTTTTGGGGTTGAGCTTACTTTGTGTTTCATACTCAATGTGCACTTTTAAATTGCCTCGGTTCTTTAGGATGTTCGTAATTCTGAAATTAAATTCACCTCCCTAAACAGGAATCACGCGCAGAGGTCATTAAATCTAGTTAGCTCCCTGTAAAATCCAATTACAAATTGTTGATTGCTCAGTTGCAGAGAGTGGT
>JBILMN010000075.1:0-13662 GCA_044375465.1 Oligoflexales bacterium
AGCAAGACATTCATATGCCCCGGTAGCCGTCCGGCTACGGGGTGAATGGCAAAGCGAACCTGAGCGCCCCCTTTGCGCAGGATCTCGGTAATTTCGCGCATAGGATGTTGAGCCTGAGCGACCGCCATACCGTATCCGGGCACGATGACCACGCTTTTGGCTTCTTTGAGCATCCGTGCGGTTTCGGCCGCATCGACGGCCACCACCTCGCCAGCGGGCGTTTGGGATCCTTTGCTCGCCGCTGGTTTGGCTGCGGTTGTGCCAAAGCCGCCAAGGATGACGCTGATAAATCCGCGATTCATGGCGCGGCACATGATGATACTGAGAATGGCGCCACTGCTTCCAACCAAAGCTCCGGTAACAATCAATAGATCGTTGCTCAACATAAATCCTGCGGCTGCTGCCGCCCAGCCCGAATAGCTGTTAAGCATGGATACCACCACGGGCATGTCTGCGCCGCCAATGGCCATCACCATATGAACACCGATCACAAGTGCCATCGCCGTCATGACCAGGAGTGGACCAATGCCTGGCAAGCCATCGGCAAAAAACGGGTCAACCCCGGAACTTGCGGACTGGCTGAACAGGACGCCACAGTAAATGGATATGAGCACCATGGCGAGATTGAGCCAATGCCGCGCGGGGAGTAGCAGTGGGTTTCCAGAAATGGAGCCGCGCAACTTGCCAAATGCGACGATGGAACCGCTGAATGTGATGGCGCCAATAAAGACACCGACAAAAATTTCGATGTCGTGAATGATGATCATGGCGCTGGTCATGGCTTCATGATGCATGCCTGAACCGTGTGGAGCCTGAATAAAGTTGGCAATGCCCACAAGAACCGCGGCAAGCCCCACAAAGCTATGCAAGATCGCGACAAGTTCTGGCATGGATGTCATGGCGACTCGCGCCGCAAGGACTGCGCCGATCAAGGCGCCGACCACGATGACACCGGCAAGGAGCGGGTAGTTCCCGACCCCTTCACCCATGGCCGTTGCCAGCACGGCGATGAGGATGCCAGCAACACCATAAAGATTTCCGCGACGCGCAGACTCCTGCGTGGAGAGTCCGCCGAGGCTCAGAATAAAAAACACACTAGCAAGCAGATAGGAGACGGTCAAAAAAGTTTGCGGCACGGCGAGTTTTCCTTATTTTCTGAACATTTTAAGCATGCGCTGTGTGACTAAGAAACCACCGGCGATGTTGATGGTTGCAACCAATATGGCAATGGCTGCCAACCATGTACTGAGTTCGCCGATTGGTCCGGAGACTTGTAGCATGGAGCCAATCACGATAATGCCACTGATGGCGTTGGTGACGCTCATCAGCGGCGTATGCAAAGCGGGAGTGACGTTCCACACCACCTGCCATCCGATAAAGCATGCTAAAACAAAGACCGTAAGGTGGCTGAGGAATTCTCGAGGTGCTACGAGACCAAGACCGCCGAGCAAGCAAGCGGCGATGATCCAGTAGACCAGCACTTGAGCGCCGGGGGTGGGTGCTGCTGCGGATGCTCCGTGATGGCCATGTTTCGCGCTTGAGGATGATGGCTTTGCGGCCTGGGCGGTTGCGGTCTTTTGAGCTGGCGCTTTGTTAGCCGTCGCGGTGGGCGATGGTGCCGCGGATTTCTTTGGCGGGGGCCAAGTGACGTCACCTTTATGGGTGACAAGAGATGGGCGAATGATGTCGTCTTCCAGATCAATGTGAAAACGTCTTGCTCCTTGATCTTTGCCCGTGGGACACATGGTTTCGAGCAGGTTATAGAGATTATTGCCGAGCAACTGGCTGGCCTGGGAGGCCATGCGCGAGGGCAAATCCGTAAACCCGATGATATGGACACCGTGGGCAACGGTCAAAGATCCCGGTTTTGTCAGTTCGCAGTTGCCACCTTGTTCGGCGGCAAGATCCACAATGACACTGCCGCGGCGCATGGACTTTACCATGTCTGCGGTGATTAAAACTGGCGCTTTGACACCAGGGATCAGGGCAGTGGTGACGATAATATCGACATCTTTGGCCTGCTTTGCGAAAAGCTCCATTTCAGCTTTAATGAATTCAGGGGACATCACCTTCGCATAGCCGCCCTCACCGGTGCCGTCTTCTTTGAAGTCAAGCTCCAAGAATTCAGCGCCCATACTGGTGATTTGATCTTTCACTTCAGGGCGCGTGTCAAATGCACGAACAATGGCTCCAAGAGCACGTCCAGCACCAATAGCCGCAAGTCCTGCAACGCCAGCTCCGATCACCATGATTTTCGCAGGAGGCATTTTTCCAGCGGCAGTGATCTGTCCCGTAAATGGTCGGCTGAATGCTGCCGCGGCCTCAATGACGGCGCGGTAACCCGCGAGATTGGCCATCGAGCTCAGCACGTCCATTTTTTGAGCTCTAGTGGTGCGGGGGATGGCATCGAGTGCGAGCGCTGAGATCTGTTTTGCAGATAATTGTTTCAACAAGTCTGGATTTTGCGCGGGTGCCACAAAACTCGCTAAGAAAGCACCCGGTCTCATCATGGCGATTTCTTCGCTGGAGGGCGCTCGGACCTTCAATATGACATCGGCGCTGCCGAGTAATGTCTTCGGGTCGCTGACCAGATTGGCGCCTGCAGCCTGGTACTCCTGATCATCAAATCCAGCGCCGGATCCGGCATCGATCTGGACGTCGACGTTAAAGCCAAGCTTTCTGAATTTTTCAACCTGACCGGGGGTCAAGGCGACGCGTCGTTCGCCGGGATACGATTCTTTGGGGATTACAAGACGCAGAGGCTGTTGCGATGTACTGGGTTCGGCGCCTGCAGCGGCGGGGGGCGAGTCATGCATGCAATTGGTTCCATGAAAAAATGTTCAAACTCATCCAAGGCTCACGATGCGTGTATCGAGAGCCTTAATGGTACCATAGATTGTCACGAGCTCGCCAGAGTCTTGAGGGGCGTCGCGGATGATTTGCGTTGATCGTCACTTCCTGCCACTGTTCACTGATGGTAGCGGCCTGCGAGGTTTGGCATTGAGTTGGTCAAGCTCTTGGCTTAAACTCTTGGCATGATGAATGCTATAAAAATTTACACGACATCAGTGTGTCCCTATTGCGACGCTGCCAAAAGACTGTTCAAGTCTCTGGGGCTTGCCTATGAAGAAATCAGTCTCGAGGGTCGTCCTGAGGAGCGACAGAGGCTGTCAGAATCTCATGGTGGATGGCGCACCGTTCCCATGATTTTTATCGGCGATCGTTTTGTTGGCGGTTTTACGGATGCTAAAGCCTTGCATGATCGGGGTGAGCTCTTGCCGATGGTGCAGGGGCAAAAACCGTGAACAAACCACACGGCGGTTTTTATGCGTGGCTGTTGGTCGCTGTTTGCGCTGTCGCCGGATGGGTTTGGCAGCAAGCTTTTTCTGAAAAAACGAAGACACCTCCGAAGCGGGTTGTATTGTCCTCGCAGCCTGCGACGTTAGCCTTAGAGTCGCCTGCGGAGCCTTTTCCTGAGACGGATATGATCTGGTATCGCCGCATCCTCGTGGCTTATGCCACGGGTGATTTCGACGCGGCCATGAGCGTGCTTCAGAACGCCCGGGAGGATTCCCATTTGGGCCAGTCATTTCGCGATTGGTTGATGCGACAGACGCCCATACTGATGACAAGTCAGGGATGGATGCGCATTAAAACCCAAGACTGCGATCAGGCTATGAAAATCTTCTACCAGGTCCTTGGCTTGGCACCAATTCCTGAGGCGCAGAAGGGGCTGGGATTTTGTTTGCGGGTGGCCAAGAGTTGGCCTGAGGCTGCGGGATACCTGGCGACCTACGTATTGGCTAAACCAGAGGACATTGAGGGCCGATTCATCTACGCGGACACGCTGGAATCGTTGGGGCGTTTTGACGAAGCGGTGACGGTTCTTGAGGGCGCTACCGCGTTCTCTGGAAATGATGCTGTCAGCGCCGACGAGATCAAAGAACGCCTGACAGCGATGAGGGCCAAGGCGAAAAGCGGGGTCGGACAAAAAACCGAGCGAAGCGAGCATTTTTTCGTGAGTTACCGCGAAGAAGATCACGAGTCGATATTACGAACGATCCTCGATATTTTGGAAACATCGCTGAACGAATACTCTGAGGTGCTGGGTTTTGCGCCGCCAGCAACGGCTATAGAGGTGATTCTTTATCGTAAGGACGAATTTTTTGATGTGGTTCCTGGCGGTCCGGGATGGTCTGAAGGGGTTTTTGACGGGCGTATGCGGGTGCCTGTTTCAGGCGATATGGTGCGAGATGTTCAGGGGCGACTTGCGACGGTGCTCCGTCATGAGTTGTCTCACGCACTGTTGTCTCATCGTTCGTCAGGGCGCGCTTGGCCCACGTGGTTTGACGAGGGGCTGGCCCAGTACCTATCTTGTCGCGGGCGTGATTGTGGTCGATGGTCATATCCGGCAACGCCCGGAACATTCAGTGACGCTGTGTTGCTAACAGCTCCTTTTGTGACGTTAAATCCCATCGAGGCAGGTCGGGCTTATCTACATAGCCTGTTTCTGACGCGTGTCATGATGAAATCTAAGGGAGAGTCAGTCCTGGATTTTATTCTATCGCGGGTGCCACAGGCGGGCTCGCTATCGTCTGAGTTCATTGCTGAAACGGCGGGTTGGGAGAGCTTTGAACGGTTTTACCGGGATGCCAGGGGGATGTGGGATCAACGCAAGTGACTCTGGCATGATTCGCCCCCAAGACCACTGTTGAATGTTATCAATGGTCTTAGGGACGGGTTGACGCAAAGCATCAAACATCAAAATCGCGATCCATGACTGTTTTGCGCTTGTCTGCTTTCGCTCGCTCAATGGCCTTCTTGATTTCGCGTTCAACAACTTTTGATAACGCATCCATCACGGTCGCTGAGGTATTCATCTCGGACTCTTTTTTAACGAGTGCCTTAACCTTGCTTGCGACCACTAAAACATCACTCATAAAACTGCTCCTGTGATTGGGGTCTGAATGAACGGTACGACCATGTATCGTTCTCGGTTTCAATATCCTAAGCGATTATTTCAACCCTGTCCTCTGGTAAATGTTGCAGTCAATGGCCTCGTCATGGCGCTGATGCAATGGTGCGTTGATCAGGGGCGGGGGTATCGATATATTTTAGGCGCATTTGTGTATGACCAGCATGGCTTTGTCGTCCGGAAGAACGGAATCTTGGCCAACCTTGATGACGATTTTAAAAAGCTCATCTGCCGTTAGGTCTTGCAGGTTTTGTTTCTCGAGATGCAGTCCCAAACGCCTCAAGTGTCTTTGCCCCTCAAGACAGCCGTCACTAAAACAGATCAGGTAGTCACCGGGGGCTAGGGTGGTCTCCGTCATGGTCACGTCAAGATGGTCTGACGTCCCGAGGATGCTTCCTCGCGTCTGAACCATGCGTGCCTTGCCCGGGGATAGGTGCATCCATCCCATCATTGCGTGTGAAGTGACTTTTGTTTGTCCATCATCTGAAACTTCGGCCATACAGACAGCGGAGCTGGCATTGCCACGAAATAGATGAAACAGATGCTTATTCAATTCCTTCATCGTGCTGGTGATCGTGGATGGCTCAAAATCCTTTTTTCGTAAAAGACTGACGATGGCTGCAACGGCGATGGCCGCTGCGGGTCCTTTGCCGGTGACGTCACCCAGATAGAACCGCGTGGGATGGTGTCGGTCTTCGCTCATGAATACCCAATCACCCGCCAGGCGTTCCGCCGCAACATAATAACAATGCCACTGAATCGATCCTCGTTGTCCGTACATGGGATTGGGAAGTAGTGTGGACTGGACGGTTGAGGCGAGTTCCAGACGATCATTGAGGCTTTGCAGTTTGTCAGTGATCTGTTGCTGCTGCGTGTGTTGGACAGCTAGCTGAAGTCCTGTGACGATAGCCATAAATACAAATAAAATCAGATCGAACACCCACGTTAGATTGACGATGGTTAACTGCAGCGAAATGCCAAAGGTACTGGTCACAAGCTTGGTCAAATCAATGAATGCCAGGAAAGTCCCAACTGTCAGCAGGATTCCAAAAGACAGGGCAATCCGCGAACGCACGCGCGAACGAGCCTCCGTGGAAAGCAGTCCGGCCATGATCAAGGCAAGAACAATGGAAAACAGGTAGACACCCGGTTTCAAGATGATGGCGATGATATCCAGGACTTTCGTCGCAGATGCGTAGGCAGCCATCGTCAGGCAGGCGGCGTTGACGAGAGTTAAAACCACCAACAGTCCGTCCATAAAGCGGATAATGCCTTTGCTTTGGAGTCTGAAGAACGCGTAAATGAACCGTGCAAAAGCAAGCAGCGCGTAGTTTCGGGTCATCAACGCCAGGAGTTCAGTGGTTTCTCCCGGGATGCCGAATTGCTGGGCATAGTCTGATCGGAAAAAAAGCTCAAGGCTCGACGTGATGCCGTAAATGAGAAACCATGCGATCTCCTGATTACTGCGCATAAAGAAAAATAAGATGGAGAAAACGACGCAAAAAGTCAATTTTGGAAGCAGGTAGATCAGTTGCAGGCTGGTGTTGTTATCTCTGGCGAAAAATGACAATGGCGCCAACATATTCCGGGGACCGATAACCAGATCCCCACGATTGGCGATTCCCTGATAGGGTAACTTATTGACGTTAGCAATGATCGCAAGTCGAACGGTACCATCAGCGGCGATAAAATGCCTTGGAATGGGGGCGAGCATCGTCTCTTGAACACCCTGAAAAACAAGCGTTTCATTGACGTAGAAGTCCCACGATTTGGCAAACATTAAAATCGTATGGAGACTCAATGGAGCTTCGTATGTGCCCTTGAGCACGCGCTCAGGTATTTGCACGGTGGCTCTGTAATAGACAACCTGATCATCCCGCCAATCGCGCAAAGGAAATTCGCGCAGTGGCAGGACGTCGCGGCGCACAAAATAGGAGGCTGGAGTGCTTGGATTGACATAGCATAGCCGATCCTGGCATCCGCGGTGTGGCCCGTAATGGATATCCCATTGGATTTTTTCATGGGTGAGATTGAAGACCTCATCGGAAAGGTAAACCTTGGGAGGCCAGTTGCCATATTCAAGGAGACGATTGGTGATAAATGAGATGGCAAATGCCAAGCAAAGCAGCGGGACGATTCGCGCGATAAACCACGTTCTAAAGGTGTGTTTATCGGGCAGCTCGGCGTTACGGTTTAAGAGTGACTGCCGGAGTCGACTTGAGCCAGGCACCCAAAGCACAGCCTGAAGCGCTTTGGCGCTGGCCCGATCGAGAGATTGATTGAGCGCGTCCTTGCGACTCACGGCTTCAGGTCCTTTTGCGGTGGGTTATCTGGTTTTACCGGCAATACGATTCAGGTGATTTGACAGCCAAGTGCGAAGAGACGTTGCGCCTGGCTCGCCAGCCTCAGTCCAGGATACGGTATTGTAAGAAAGGCCTTTCTCATCGGACGCGAAAAGATAACCAATGTTCGGCGCAATCTCATATTCGGCCAAGTCCATGAGGAGTGTGCCAAGATCGGATTTGCAGGATTCCAAAAAAAGCACGTTAAAATACATGCCGTGTGACTTATCCAAAATCATGCCCATCATTTCAGATTTTGCAATACCAGCTGCCCGGATGCCTTGGATCACTTTGTCAGCTTCGCCTTCGAGTCCGCCCTTGTCGAGTCCGCCCTTGTCCAGTCCGCCCTTGTCCAGTCCGCCCTTGTCCAGTCCGCCCTTGTCCAGTCCGCCCTTGTCCAGTCCGCCCTTGTCCAGTCCGTCTTTTTCGAGGCCGTCCTTATCGAGTCCGTCTTTCTCAAGGCTACGTGCATTGGTGATGGCTCGGTTGTCTGGTCGCGAAGCGAAGTAACCCGCAATTAAAGTAGGGGTCACCAGCTTTGACTCATAGGCGACTTTGGGTGTGATCGTCATCTGCTCGTTGCCATGAGATTTAATGACCATCGAGTATTCATATCCGCTTGAAGGAAACAGAGTCGATGCAACCGTTAGAGCTGTCTTAAACATATCCACATGGGAGAGTGGACTGTGCTCATAGATCGGGTTGACTTTGATGCGGCTGTAAACGTCATAGAAATTTTGCGCCAACTGAGATGGCACTGACTTGATGCCTTCACCCGGTGCACAATACTGTAAGTTTTGTCCAATGATGCCCGCATTTGTGATAAAAATCACCGCAGCATGTGACGGCGCGTCTGGTCTGCAAAAGGATGCTTTGATGCTTGCGGTATCTGAGTTGACTGCCTTGCTAAATTCGTCATAATCCGCGCCGAATTTTTGCTGGGCCGCGGAAATTTGTTTGGATTTTAATGAGTTTATTTTCGTCGCGCCCTCAAAGCTGGCAAGGATCTTTTGCCGCTCATCAACATAGGCTCCGGTTTGTACGGGGTTGTTAGCGTAGTAAATCAGAGCTTGTGATTTTTTGGGATCAAGACTGCGATCGTTGAGGAGAATACCAGGCTTTAAATCCTTTGATGAGGAGTCGTTCATGATTTGCTTGCACGATGCGGTGATGACGCTCGTGACTAAAATCAAGACGCTGTGATGAGCGATCAATCGCCGCATAGTAGACCTCGTTTTCGAGAAGAAGTTCTAAGGGGCTATCGGACGCGACCGATGAAGCCTTGAGCGTGAATTAAAAAATAAATTAAAACCAATAGTTATAATGATTATTTGCGAATCGAGTCATTTAAAGTGTCATTTGCAGTGTTGCCGAAAGCCTCGTAAGTCTCGAAATTCTCAAGATCATTCAAAGAGTGGAGTTGCAAAAGGTTCTGCGCAGTGGCCCGCCCCCTCTGTTACACATTTTTTGAAGTCCCAGAGTGCAGGTGGTAACCACGTTCACGGTAGGTTCCGTTGCCCATTTTTAGTCTCAACTTTAAATAAGCACTGAGTCTCATTGCCCAACGGGGCACCATCTGGTAAGTGCCGCTTCCTGTGTGTCGTACTAGCCATCATGCCCTCACATTGCCTTCGCAACATTATAGGGGGCGAGTGAGGCTCCCACCTGTTATTACCATTGATATCGGAGCTACCCTGGCAGTGTTCGTTACAGGCCTGCTCGATTGGGCTGATTACTTTTCCGTGTCTATCAATCTTATCGCTACAATAGTATTTCGTGCTTCCAAACCAGGTTGTATTTTGAGTCTTGCATCCTACACAAGCTTGATCACTCGCGCATTTATCAGTGCAATAAGACTTATCGACCTCACTGCACGGCAGGCCATCTGTGCCCGTGAGCAAGTAATTGACGTGTTGCCCATCGCGCCACTCGCACTCCTCGTTGAAGGATGCTATTTCAACGGATTGACATGAAGCCTGGTTGCTACACTTTTGTAGAACTTTAACTTCGCCATAATTACACATCAGCAAACTTGATTTTTTTATGACCTGCTCGCGATGTTTAATTGCAGCTTGGCAGAAGCAGTTTGTGGATTTTGGTTGTGAATGATCGACGATTATTTGGCCTATTTCAAATATTTCCTCTACGGGTCCCATCGGCGCCTTCACTAACACATTCAGGCAATTGGCCGTAATATCTACACATGCTTCTCCTAGCTTGGAAGCGACATAGCTCCCGATCACTTTCTGTCCGATTGTAATCTCTTCTCTGGACTTCTTTGCATCCAGTTTGACCGGTACAGTTGACCCAATCATTCGACACTCGCCGACAAAAGTAGATGCTATAACGTCTCCAGGTTTGTAAATTTTTCCAGCATACGTCTGACAATCTCCCAGACTTGCTTTTTTATCGCAGAGCGATCTTATTTCATGCCAAGTGCCATTCGCCGCCAATTCTAACCCGCATGTAGCGCCAAGTTCAAAATCGGAAGATTCTTTGCTCTTACTTTCTTTGCTCTCACTAATTGTTGTCTGAATTTCGCCGGCACAACCGAAAGAAAGCATCAACGAAGGTATAATGACCGCAAAAATGATCGTCCTGCAGTTAATTTTCGTCATTTTGAAAACTGACAGCATTGCTCCTCCTGGTAGGAGTGGATTCGGCAAAGACAGCCCTAAACTTTAGTTTTTCAAGATGAGCCAGAGAGACCTCGCGGATAAGCTATTTGATCGCTGAAATTTGCCCACCGCCGTTTGAATAGGCTACAATATTTGGAGAAGTTGCAAAAGTTTGTCAAAACTCAAAGCTCAGGAGGTCCAAAGGATGCGGAATTCCATTGGCTCGCTGCTTTTGGCGTTAGGCATGATGCCAGCGCTAGCGGCGTTCGGAACAGTCGAAGTGTCACAGGTGGGGCGTTCAACAACCTACGAGATTAACTTGGATGGAGTTGATTTCAAGCCGGTCAATATTGGGGGGAAGCAGTTCGTTACGGCAACCCTTAAGGGGGCCAAGGACCTGGGCGGCATCAAGTATGAATTGGGAAAACCAGAGATTCCTGTCTTACGCCTGATGGTTGACGGAGCGGTGAGTGTACAAGCTGACCAATCCGTGATGCAGAGTTCCAAGCCGCTTGAGCTTCCGATCAAGCCGTCGCAGGTGTCTTGGAGCAAGGGACTTAAATTTCAGCCGCCGGTATCGTATGACGCCGCAAGCTACGCGCTGAATAAGTTTTCGGATGATCCAGTTTATTCCATCGAAAAAGCTGGTTCCGTGCGCGGGGTGCCGCGGTATTTAGTGACGCTCAATCCGTTGCGCTACAATCCAGTAACCGGTCACTATCGTCTGCAGACACACTTCAAGGTGCAGGTGACGCGTCCTGTTATCAAGGACGAAAGTGGGGCACCGACCATGGCGTTTGTGGTTGGTGCGAAGTTTGCGCAGAGCCCGGCTCTTGAAACGCTCATCCAATCAAAATTGAGTCAGGGGTTTCAGGTCCGCCGCATGGTTGTGGGTCAGAATGGCGTTCAGTCAGATGTGTCCATCCGCGCAGGCCTGAAAGCTATTTACAGTGAAGGGGTTAATTTGCGTTATGCGATTTTGGTCGGTGACGATAATGATGTGCCATCGCATACCGCGACACACATCAATGGCGTAACGGATCATTTCTATCGCGCCATCGACACCGATCAGTACGAAACGGACATCAATGGTCCGGATATCGGTGTGGGTCGTATTTCGGTCAACACCGAAGATCAGCTCGCAGTCGTCGTCAACAAAATTATCCGCTACACAGATGGGCGTTTTGCGTCAGACCGCTGGATGAATCATCCAGCGTTCGTGACCACGCACGATCGTTTCCAAGTGGCTGAAGGGACCCATAATGACGTGATCGCGGAGCATTTTGGTCCCCGTGGTTACAACCGGGTGTTCCCAGATGCCTCCGAAAAAGGGGGTGATAAGCTCTATCCTGTGACACTGCACGCAACTCCGGCGCAAATTGTCGAGCACATGAAGTCAGGGCGGCTGATCGTCAACTACAGCGGTCATGGTTCCCATCGCGGATGGGAGGATGTCACCACTGCGGACGTGAACTCTTTGAATGATCCTCACGCGCTTCCATGGGTGATTTCAAATGCCTGTATCACTGGAGACTTCCGACAAGAGCCCGTGTTTGCCGAAACTTGGCTGCGTCAGCCAAATGGTGCCATCGTCTTCTGGGGATCCATGGACAGCTCGTACTGGGACGAGGATGATATCCTGGAAAAGGGTATGTACGATGCGGTTTTTCAGCATGGTGTCCGCCCATTTGATTTGATTCATCAGGCCGCTCTTGGGGAGGTGTGGCGTCACTATGGCGGCGAAGGTAAAAGCGCTTATTATTATGAGACCTACGTAACCTTTGGTGACCCCTCTCTTCAGGTGCGACTGGGACAATCCTTTGATGCTGAAATCGAAGGTCCTGAGGCCCTGATCATCGGCAGTCCTGAAGGATCATGGCGTGTCACGCATGATGGCGTTCCCGTGCCTGCTGTGACTGTGACACTTCGTCGTCCATCTGATGGCGCATCGGTCTCAGGTGTCACTGATGAAAATGGCGAGGTCACAATTTCCTTGGCGAGCTTCGGTGGTAGTTCCGAAACATTGCAAATGAACGTGACCGGGGCTGATGTGAGACAGCTCTCTCGCGACCTCGCTGTGATTGCCCCAAATCGTCCTCACCTCGGGTTTTCTGGCTGGACGATCAACGGACGTTCTGCCAGTGGTGTGCATGTCGGTGAGACCGTGCGTCTTGCGGCAACGGTTGAGAATTTTGGGTCTGTAGCGACCGCGGGTGGTCAGATCCGTCTGGTTTCTATCACCGGGCCGGCAAATATTGTCGGAGGAGCTGCAGCCGTTACGGCGCTGGGCGCAAGGGAGCGCCGCATGTTGAATTCCGGATTATCATTTAATGTGAGCACTGAAGCGCGTCGCGGTGATGTGATTCGTGCCCAGTTTGAGTGGCAGACCCAGGAGGGGCAGACAGGAACATTTGCTCTGACGTGGCCGCTGATTCGTGCAGCCATTGAGGTGCAGTCGGTCGATTATGGTCGCGACGAGGTTGAGGGTATCGGCGCGTCTGGGGATGTTTTTTTAACGGTACGCAATACTGGTAATGAACCCATCAGGACAGGATCACTATCCGCTGAGGCAGGCGCTTGTACGGAGCAAGTGGAGGGTTCCATCGTGCTTCCTGAGATTGCTCCTGGTGCAGTTGTAAGGGTGCCGGCAGGATTCCATGTACGCACTAATGGACAGTGTCAAAGCGGTTCTTGGGGTGTACTTCGTATTGTCGGTGATTATCAAAACAGTGTTGGCCGTGTTGCTTTGACAGCCGACGCTCGGTATCTTGTCGGTGTTTTGGAGACGGATGAGGAGCGTTTTGAAGGTATGGGGCTGGCGATTCCTGATGGGCGCGAGCAGGTTGTGAAAACGATCCAAATCAATGGCTCTGGCGCTGTCAAGGATATCGCAGTGATGGTGAAGATTGAGCATCCTTACATTGGGGATCTTGAGGTGCGTTTGGTTGCTCCTAGCGGCAAAGAAGTCTTACTGCACAACAGAACTGGCGGATCGAATGACAACCTGGAAGTTCGCTATGGTCGAGGTGGTCAGGAGGTTCGCGAGTTGAATACACTGGTCGGTGACGATGTCAGGGGCGAGTGGAAGGTGGTTGTCAAGGACGTGATGTCATCAGATGCGGGAGTGTTTCAGGACGTTGCATTGACGATCAGGCATTGGTAGTCAGCAGGAGATCCTTGGTTAAGCGTCAAGAAGGCCTCCCAATGATTGGGGGGCCTTTGCTCTTGGGTCTAAGCTGATCTGAAATAAAATTCAATAAAAACAATGGCTTAATTTTTTATGTGTTATAATAATTTAACAATAAATAATTCATATTGCGTTTTTAAATAGAAATATTAGAAAGCTCTGCCCACAAGGAGCTGCTGCCACTATGACCGATGCAAAATCCGGAGTTCATGAGTTTTCTCTGTCACCCGTCGAGCGCAAGCGTCGACAAGATTTAGCTGGCGCCGTTCATGTGCTGCAGAATGCGATTTATGAGCTACAGCTTCGCATTGAAAATGACGAGCCGAATCTTCGCACGAGAGATCTGGTTCTAAATTCGAGTAAGGCGCTATCCACCATCAAGAGCCTGATGGATTCCCATCAGAAATCAAAACATCACTGACGATGCCGGATGCCCGCAATAGCGAGGGTCATCATGGCAAGACATAACCATTGCCCCATGGAGAGGCCTGCCATCAAGCCAATCTGTGCATCGGGCTCTCGTGTGAATTCGACAAAAAA
>JBILMN010000226.1:0-4162 GCA_044375465.1 Oligoflexales bacterium
TCCGGGGTTCTTAATATCGGCACTCATCAAGTAAAGATACGGTAATGTTAGACCCTGCAGCTGAGAAGCGCGGTCTTGCGACGAGTCGCAATATGCGGGGCCCTGCAAAATTCCTGGGTTCTTTACAGCCCCTTCGATTCGATATGATACGGCGCTAGATGGAGGAAACTTGTCAAACTCATCCACGGCAGTTGGCTCGGCTTGATTGATAAAGTTGACTGCTTCTACATCTACGGTCGCATCCCTGTACTGTGTAGCTATTGGCATTGGGATTTTGGTGTCTTTGTTGATTTGTTGATTTGAGTCATTAATAAATTGCAATGAAGTTTGACGGATCTTACGTAAAAAGTGGTTTGAGTCCGGATGGAACCAGAATTCATATACGGCAATCACCTTGGGTCCGTAATATTGGGGGGGTCGTTTACAGAAAAGTTTGACCCCAAAGGCGTTCTTAAAGCCATTAATATCTCTTGTTCCCAAAAACACTTCGGCTTGTGTCTCACATATTGGTACGCCGTAATTATTTTGGCGCATTGCTTCGAAGACATCATGACACATGGCATAGACGACATTCAAAGTTTTTCGCGCTGGGTCATTGATCGATGCGAAATCGATCTGGTAATCGCAGAAGGACTGACCACCAGTACGATGCCAGCGAACAACGTCATAAATCGATTTTTGGGGGATGACTCTTGTCGACGCCTCGTATGCGCCGAGATCAGGTTTATCAGCATCTGAAATCTGCCGACGTTCCACTTCAATTTTGTAGGAACGACCTGTGTTTTTCGATCCGTTAAGCCATGTAAAGCCCTCATCGATTGACCTGACCGCGACATTGTTCTTCGCCAGGCTTCCCGTAGCGTCGCGTGCGGTCCCTTGATGATTCTCACTTTGGGAGAGTTCAGTCTGAGTTTTAGTCAGACGGCTTTCAGTTTCAACGTCCGCGCAAGAAGCCGGGAGAATCATCGCTAAAAACGCGTAGCAGAAAACGGACGGTCTCCGAATTGTTTCTTTCAGTTTTTTGTTGTTCATAGTGGACACTCCTTGGGGAGGATTCGGCTGTCTGCACCTGCCACCTTAGGGGTCCATTTAACTTATTGATATTATTATGTTTATAACAGCCTATATCAGGATTTTGAGTCGGCTGATTGAAGAAGAGAAGCGAGTTGCTTTGAATTAAAAGACACCCAAAAGGGCGTGGGTAACTTGGCGGTAGGCGTCATTGCGTCTAGCTAAAAACGATCATGAGTCAATACGCCGGTCCTTGCCTGCTGTGACGTTGCATTGGCTTTTGGCTTGCCATAAGCTTTCAATACGTGTGATTTTTTTGGGGTTGTCCAATTTATAGTTTGCTACGAAATGAGAGGTTTATATCGTGTCAAAGTTAACGCGCTTGTCTGAAATTTCAGAGACTACCGGTATAAAACCTTGGTACGCGGGATTATCGGGCGCCAATATCACTTTTACAATCATGGGTTTTCAGCCAATTGATATGGTTGCCGCCACATTTCGGGGATTCGGATTCAAGTCCATGCGTTTTGGCGAGGTTGGTTCCGACCTGTTTTGTTGTACCCCCGAAATTCATCAGGCGATTGAGGCTCAGTTAAAAGGGGAAGAAACCAAAGGTTATTACGTGGGGGGATCGATTCTTCTTGATATGGGTGAGGGCACGTTATCCTGCTGGTTCGGTGACACGTGGGGTGAGCCTGTTGCGGAGAGTCAGGAGATTGTTTTGGGTTGTTTGCGGGTCTTGAACTCAGTCACCTATTGGAAGATCGAGTCAGATGGAATTGGTCCGACGCAGCGAGTTGAGGGAGCCGATCTGGGTACATTGCGTGAGCGCCTCGGCATTTCGATCGGAGCATAATTCACCGGTATGTCAGGCTCGGCAGATGATGTTAGGGTGGGTGGATCACAAAACTATTGAATTGTCATTTTGTGCCTGGATAGGGGTGGTTATCTACGTTTTTTTGAGCAGGCCATCTTAATATGTACCGCGGGGTCCTCACGCGCAACGCCGAGGCGCACGGTCGATTTGAATAGTCCTAATCCAGGGAATCACGTGACGGCTCTTGCGAATCGGCCAGACGTCGTATTGGTGTTGTTTTGCACTAAGCCCCGAGGCCATTTCGCCAATTCTCATTTGTTAAGGGTAAATATAAAATTATTCTCATTTCTATACTTTAGATGTATAATTGAGACATCGGTCTGCTTTTACAATATTAAACCACAATAAAAACAGTTGGTTGGGCGAGTATGAAATTTGAACGCACATTGCAACGGCCTGGCAAAAGCTTTTTACTGCTTGGCCCCCGAGGCACTGGCAAATCCACGTGGTTGCGATCGCTTTCGTTTAAGGTCAGCATTGACCTCCTAAAAACTAAAGACCGTCTCATGTATTTGCGGGACCCTTCCTTGCTCGCCTCGACACTTTCGGAGGTCAACCCAGGCGAATGGGTGCTCATCGATGAAGTGCAAAAGGTACCTGAGCTTTTGGATGAAGTTCACTCACTGTACGAAACGAAAAAAATAAATTTCGCCCTAAGTGGATCCAGCACGAGAAAGTTGAAGAAATCCGGAACTAATTTGCTTGCTGGCAGAGCCATCAATCGCAAAATGTATCCGTTAATCTATCCGGAATACCAAACCTCCATCACCAATCTCGAGGGTCTCATCGATTGGGGGACACTACCCCTCATCCTCGATAATTGGGACTATAAGGAAGATACGTTACTTACCTACATCGATAACTACTTACGGCAGGAGCTATTAGAAGAAGGTATTGTGAGGAGTTTAGAGCCATTCGTCCGGTTTTTAACCATAGCGGGACAGCTCAATGGACAAATTTTAAATGTCGAAAACATCGCGCGGGAGTCGCGTGTCAAGCGTCCAACAGTTGATAAGTACTACCAAGTGCTTGTTGACACACTCATTGGATATCGGCTTCCGGCTTATCAACCCTCCATACGGGTCAATGAATCCGCACACCCCAAATTTTATTTGTTCGACGCAGGCGTCGCGCGCGCGGCGGCCGGCTATACTCACGAGCAACTTGATCAAAGTTATCGCGGTTTTCTATTCGAGACGTACATGCTCAATGAAGTTCGAGCCTACAATGAATACCAAGCCAAGCATCGTGATCTATTTTACTACTCCGTAAGAAGCGCGGGCGACGTTGACCTTGTAATTCAGCTGGAAAAAAAGACCCAAACAAAGCCGGATAAAATCATCTGCATTGAATTCAAGCTTGGCACGTCATGGCGGTCGGATTGGGCCAAATCGCTGTTGATTTTGAAAGAAGATCGCACAAAATCTGCCGTCGAGCGGTTGATCGTCGTCTACACGGGAAGCCAACGATGCACTCATGGCGCTGTTGAACTCATGCCGGTAAAAGATTTTTTAAAAGATTTGCACAATGGCCTGATTTTTTAGTGTACTCAAGATCCTTCTCGGTATCCGTGGCGCCAGCCTGACCCTGAGCCTTCAAGTGAAGTGCAGTACGGATTTGAGGACTGCTGATCACGCTCAAACTGAACAGGGGGTCACGCGTCGTTTTGGGGTCATGAATGTGTGCGTGCAAACGAGCAAAGAGGCTCCAAGGAGTCTAAGGTGGCGATGTGCAAAATGAAAAAGATCGTCGTTGCCCAGGGTAAGGAGGTAAGCGTTACTGTTACTGGTGGTACAGTCAAAGGTGTGGTCACGGCACAGGCCGGATTTTTTTGTGTCAAATGTCTCAAATAACGCACCGGTGAAAGATATTTACTTCTTTTTACCGGGCTTCCCAAAATAGCGATTATATTCCCTGCCGTTGTCAAATGTCGCGATGTCATTGATCTTTTGTGGATCATTAGTTCCATCAAACATATAAATCTCCGACGCGGTGTGATTGATCGTGTTCTTGAGGCGAAACTCGCCCCCATTCTTTTTTTTGAACACCACCTCGGCTGAATCGGTGTTAATGACTGCCTGGTTCTTCTTTTTCGCGAACTTAGAAGCGCTCATTTCGTAATAAGCGATGTCCGACCCAGCTTCACCCATGTCCTCAGCTGAGTATTGTTTACGAAAATCCTCCATGGCCTTACTAAGGGCGGCTGGTGTCGCGCGAACAAACACTAAGGCAGATTGATTCACTACAAAAGGCGCCTGCGAATCCTTCGTTCCA
>JBILMN010000076.1:0-13609 GCA_044375465.1 Oligoflexales bacterium
GAAGTTGATGCGGCCGGCGTTCTGGTTCTGTTTGCGAGTAAACAAAGCGATATGCGCTTTGCTGCGCGTATCCAGTGCGAGTTCAAAGTGCCGTTTGAAGCCTCAACTCTCAAAGTTGTGGGCACGATGGTCCCTGGATCTTATACAGCTTCGGCCTTATTCGCCGGACAGCGGTTGACATTTGATGTGCTGATTTTGAATCACGAGGGACAATGCGCGTTGCCATCCGAGATACGGATCAGTGATCTGCGCCGGCAAAAACGTCGAAAATTTGGTCCGGAGATCGAGTACGCCGAGATATTCACAAAGCATGGGGTGCTCATGGCGACGCCTCTCGATATGAGTCAAAATTCCATTGCGTTGACCATGCTGTCCACAGAAGGACAGCTCAGCCCCGGCGAAGCGGTCAGACTTGTCATTCGTGGTGATACAACGGGGCAGGATATTTTTACGGCAGATTTGCATGTTAGGGAATTTCAGGTCAAGGGATCAGTGACCAAGATCCTTTTGGGTGCTGGGAATCCAAGGTCAGATATATCGGGAGGGGCGCTTCGTTTGACGCCTCGCTATCCATTGTCTCAGGTTGGATTTTTGCTGGGGCCTCTCGATGACCATTTGGGAGAGCCTGTACATTGCCGTGTGACGGACATATCGCTGACGGGATTTCAGTGCGTCGTCCCCGGCGCAGCGATGATTGCATGGATGATGCCCGGAACCCATGTGGCCGTAAAAGATAAAAATCTAACAGCGACGGTGATTTGGTGTGATGCAGACTACGTGGGGCTTAGAATTGACGCTCTGGATCAATCGATGGTGCTAAAATCATGGACGGACGCGCTGGTTGCGCATAAGCTTGGCAACGGGTTCCATCATGCCCAGGTTGATGAGTTAATCAATCTCTTTACGGAGTCGGGGTTGCTGAAAGGTAAGAGACGGCAACTTTATGGCAACGGGGCTGCAGGCTATCTGCCTTCTGATAACATGACCCAGAATCCTTTGCTTTATCATCGCATCGTAGCATCAGCTGACAGCGGCAAGATCGGTGGGCATATCAGTATGGCCCGTCTCAGTGAAGAGCTGTGGTGCATGCAAGAAGGCGCTCACGCGGGGGATGGGGGACGAACCTATGGAGATCTTTATGCTGATACGATTGCGTTGGCCCGGAGTCTTTATCATTCGTCTAAGCAAGCGCCTAGATTCTTATCAGGGCTATTCCATGAATCCGTAAAGTCATCAGGTACCCTTGGCAAGGGGCTTTTCGCCGACCCATCCAGCAGAGTCTATTCTTTATTCCAAACGTCAATTTCCAAGACATTAATGCAGCGCACGCAAATTCAGTCTTGCCCATTGACGGTGTTGGAGTCATTGGATGCCGATGCGAGGCGCCAGGCGCTCAGCGTTTTTGATGCGACGCTCGTTGAAGGATTTGCAGGATGGAATGGGACACATCCAAGGTTCAATGCTGAATTGGCCAAGCTTGGTCCTCACCATGAGGCGAAGTCATTGTTAATGGGTGATGCATCCAGCCCTTGGGGTATTGCCTATCGGCTTCGAAGCTACTACGCGCTAAATGCGACGGGAGTGATGAATAGTCTGTTTATGGTAGTACAACCATCGACCTCTGCGGAGGTGCTTATCGCGGGACTCAGAGCACTTGTAGACCACGGGCTGGCATTCGGAACCGATGATGCAGCTATCATCGTTGCGACTCGCAGTAGTCAGGCCGCCGCGTGGACAGAGGCTTTGGTCGATCCAAAGCCTTTTACGTTTTTTATGATTGATAATCATTTGAACCGGGAATTTTTGGGTGGGAATATTGAGACGGATGCTGCAAAGGCGCTGCGAAAAATGAAGTCATGAGGTTTCGTTTTGCGTCTTGCCGGGTGTCGGATCGTCCAATCAAGCGTTTGGAGGATTGTTTCGAGACGCTTCGGTGCAGCGGTTGTTTTGTTTAACCATCAGAAATCGTTGTATTTAAAGGTCTAAAGTTCAGGTTTAAAAGTACCGAAGAGCCTGAGATTGGAAGAGAGGGCTTATGACGGTTTGCGCAGGCAATGCCAAGAATATTTTTGAGACATTCCGTGCGATCACCAGGCGTGATGGTTTGTCTTTTGTTTTGGCTGTGCTGTCAGTTGTAGTACCAGTGATAGCGCCAGTGATGGCGCCAGTGGTAGTTTCAATGATTGTGGTGAGTTTCTCTTCCTGCACCTCTTCGATTGAGGTTGAAAAAACGCAAAAACAGGCGACGACAGGGACTCTCAGTATGGAGTCGGTGTCGGCAAGTGAATCAGCAGTTGCGCTATCTTGGACAGAGGTGCAAAAGGCGTCATTCTACAAAATAACCGTTGCTTCAGATTCCGCTTGCCTGACTTCGCTCGTGACCGTGACTGTAAAGAGCACTTCGGCGACGATCGATATCAACATAGCAGATACCAAAGCTTTTGTGTGCGTTGAGGCTTTTGACAGCAAAGGCAAGGCGATCGTGGGTGCCGCGGTGAAAGGTTATGAGCTCGCGCGGTCGGTGCTCGAGAGTGTTCAAACTCCGACCGCCACACCTTCCGGTGGAGTCTTTGCTAATCAACAATTGGTCAGTCTTAATGCGTTACCTTCGGGTGCCAGCATCTACTTCACGACCGATGGTTCCGAGCCTACAGGGAGCAGCATGTTGTATACGGCTGCGATTCCTATTGCGGGTACGACGACAATCAAAGCAATCGGTTTGAAAAACGGTTTCAAGGATTCGATCTTGATGAGCGAGACGTACACGCTGAAGGTCTCATCTCCGATCGCGGATATACCCGCTGGCGCTTATGGTCCAAGTCAGATGATCAATTTCACCTCTGCGACCAACGCAGCAACGGTACATTACACAACGGATGGTAGTGCGCCGACCTGCGCCAGTGCCAGTGGACCGGTCGCCGTTACGGCGTCAACACTAGTAAAAGCAATCGCGTGTAAAGCGAATTTTTCGGACTCCAATGTTGCGAATTTTGCTTACACCATCAACGGTGCCGCTGCGAATCCAACAGCAAACGTGCCTCCCGGGACATTCGGCTCAGCTCAGTCTGTATCCTTGGCATCAACCACACCCGGGGTGAGTATATACTATACGCTGGATGGCACGACGCCGTCGATCTCGTCAATTCCTTACGTGAGCCCAATTGCCGTAGCTGCGACCATGACGATTAAAGCGATAGCCTTAAAAAGTGGGTATAGCGCTAGCGGTATCAGTTTATTTACTTACACAATAAATGCGGTGCCAACGATTACCTTGTCGGCCCCTGCCGGTAATGATGATTTCGTGCAGGTTGGCGGCTCATTGACCGTGAGTTATACAGCCTCAGATCCCGATGATGATGCTCAAATCACATTTCGCTATGATTCCTCTTCTGCAAACGCTTGTGCGGGCACACAGATTGGATCTGTCGTGAGTGAAAATAGTGGTGGGACCAACATCAACTGGAATACAAGCGGTGTGGCTGCAGGTAGTTATTATATTTGTGCGTCTATTACAGATGGTGTGAATGCGGCGCAAACGGCTTTGTCTGGAATTGTTGTCATTTATTCTGGCGGCACATGCGTCTGGACCGGATCAATCAGCACAACGTTCGGCGCCGCTGGTAACTGGATGGGGTGTCCTGCCGCAGGAGCTCCGGCTGCGTCTGATTCTATTGTGGTACCGGCAACAACTGTGAATCAACCGATTGTTACAACAAATGCAACCATCGGTGGATTCGGCTCTGGATCTGGAGGCGGAACGGTCACTGTCAACGCAGGAGTGACGCTGACTTTAGTTCCTTCGGGACCGGTCAATATTCGCTCCTCGGTTCAATTTAAAGGAAGTGTGGCAAACTGCTCGACCTGTAAAATTGATGGAGCATCTGGGATCAGTGTTCTCGATAATGCCACATTAACTTTGATGTCCGGTATCTCAATTTATATGTTCGGAGGCGATCTACAGCTCGGTAATGGCACCTCCGCCGGTCACCTTGTGGCCGATGTCGCTTCCACTGATACAAGTCAATGGCCTATGATCTACGGTCATCAGGGATACGGCCGGGGGGCTATTAGACTTGAGGGGACCAGTACAAATCTCAGCAGCCTCTCCGTCAATGGACTGCGAAATTTCGATTTTAATCAAGGTAACGGGGTGTTCAAGTTTGTCGCTAATTACCGCATTTTACGGCTCGATAATGTTTCTTTTTATATCAATGAACCTGCTTACAGGGACTTTGTCCAATATAATATCGATATTGCTGGATGTACGGGTGCTGAGTATGTAGATACATCCTGGGACAACTTGTTATTTGAAGATACCAGTCGCAATATCAACACGGTCGCAGGCTGTGCGTCCACGATGCCTAACATCACGATCACTGGATCTGGACGCGGCTATGGCGAACCATTTGAGACCGATGCGGCCAATAAAATTTCCTGGACAAACGGCGCAGAGAGCGCAACAGCATGTGTTTGGACCGGAGCGGCTAATTCCACTAGCTGGACCGATCCTCTCAATTGGAGTAGCTGCACGAATGGGCGTGGAAACTACCCTGATCAATTGAACTGGGTTGTCGTTCCATCAGCCCCCTCCTACCAGCCGGTTATCAATTCTGTTATCGGGATTCGCGGCATAGCCGCCGGCGCAGGCGGCGGGACCATTACGGTCAACGAAGGTTCCAGGATTCACATCACAGCTGGTAGCGGGAATATAAAATCCGATATTCAATTTATTGGTGGCACAGCCCGCTGCGGTGCCTGCGAGGTGAGCGGAAATTTATACGTTATCAACGGTGCGCAGCTAACCGTTCTAACGGACTTGAGTGTGCGAAGTACTGCAATCCAGATCGGTACATCTTCAAGCAACGGGAAATTGCGAGTTTATGGTGGCTCTGATGCCGCGCGATGGACGACGTTCGGATTTTTTTACGAAGGGGCCAATTGGGGTGGTTGGGGGGGCATATCCGTCAATGGAACGAGTGCCACACGCAGCACCGTGGACATTTCCGGTGTACGGATGAACAAGATCTATCATTATGCCTTGGTATTAGGTGGAAATTTTGACGTTTTGAATTTAGACAATGTTTACATCAGCACGGACACCAGTGGCAGTGACACGATCAGCATCACATCCTGTAGCAATAGCGTATTCTCAGACACGAACTGGTCCGCTATTCACTTTGACATTGCAGCCGCAAACCTCGTGGCGCCGAAAAATGTCCTGATGACCAACGCCAATTGCTCTTCGATGGCAGCTGTGTCAATCACAGGTGGCGGACTTTATTTTGGGAGTGTCTATGAAAGTGATACCTACAATAAGTTTTCTTGGATTGCGTCCTGTAGCGGGACGAGTTATTCCGGTGAGTGCCTTTATTTAGGCGGCGCTGGTCAAAGCTGCTCGGACGTCTGTGCTGTGCACGGCGGTGAAAGCCCCGCATTTTTTCATGCAGGTTTACCCTATGGCGGCGTATTTGCAAACTTCAGTAACCTCACTTGCAGTGGTGCTCTGACAGCCCTTTTGGGTTATGCAGTCTCAGCTTCCGCTGATAGCACTACCAACGGTATTGGTTGCGCGCGCAATAACAGCACATATAAGAATTTTAATGGAGCTAAAACCTATGGTGGATCTGCGCTGACGGGTTATGAGCGGGTTTGTACCTGTCAGCAGTAGATCCTAGATATAATGAATTCAAAAAATTCGCGTAAACATTGTCTTTGCGCTAGATTTTTCTTGCGATGATCTCGAGGACCATGGGAGTTAACATGCGCGGTGTTCCCAGCGTTTCACAGCGCTCCAGCATATTTAGAAAACCATGAGCCCAATCACTCGTGATGAGGCCATCGGAAAGATTGCGGGCGGTGTTGATCTTCATGTAGGCTGTCACCCATGTCCAATGGGGATCCCCAGGTCCGCAGCAAAAAATTCTTGGTGTTGTTTCGAGGATCTCAAAGCCGTGTTTTTGTAGGGCGCTTAACACGAGTGGGGCGGCGTTTGCCGTGCTTCCGGTATTTTTCCAACGACTGATGACTCGACTTACGAATGTGTCCACCATTGGCTCATTGGGCAACATGCGCCACGATTCATAATTGGCGTATTCAGCAAATACAGCTCTTCCCCCAGGTCTGACGACCTTGGCGATTTTTTGGATCAGGACGTCGGGATCAGGTAGAAACGAACAGACCCAGCGGCACCAAGTTGCGTCAAATGGGCCCTCTGGTAAGGGGTCGCTCATGAGATCGACAGATTGGATAAAAAAATTGTTGTAGGAATGAGTTGCTTTGATTTCTAGACACGCCTTGATGTAATGAATTGAGCGCTCTGCGGCGACCACTCGCCCCGTTGGACCAACCAGATCACAAAGATCAGCGCTGGCGAACCCCGGACCGGCTCCGACGTCAAGGACGTGACTGCCTGATACAATTTCGGCTCGCTGCCAAAGCGCCAGGGTATCATCACGCCAGATTCGATGCTGATCGCGTAGACGGGTCTTTTCGGTCTCATCGGTGCCGAGGACATAGGATGTGTGGGCTAGCTCTGTCACGTCAGTCTTAGAAGCTCATGTCAAAGGAGACGTCACCGGTGACACCGACTTGGTAGCTACTGACGCGGCGTTCAAAGAAGTTCGTAACCTCCTGCACATCCTGAAGATCCATGAACGGGAACGGATTGCGACTTTTAAAAATCTTGTCGATACCGAGCATGGAAAGTCTTTGATCGGCGATGAATTCCAGATACTGCCGCATCATGGGCACGGTCATGCCGGGCACGTCCTTGCCGAGGACGTCTGTGGCAAATTGTGTCTCACAGTCGACTGCCTCCACAATCATTTCCTTGACGCGCTCGATCAGTGACTGGTCAAAAAGATCTGGTTCCTGGCTGCGGACCTGGTCAATGACAGCAAAGGCAAAAGACATGTGCCCGCTTTCATCTCGAAAAACCCAGTTTGTGCCCGCCGCCAGTCCGTGGAGCAAGCCGCGACTGCGAAGAAAATAGACATAAGCGAAGGCAGCAAAGAAAAATAGGCCTTCAATACACGCCGCGAAACAAATCAAATTCAAGAGGAATCTTTGGCGATCATCGCGGCTATTCAGTGAGGTTAGATCATGAATGGAGTCGATCCAACGATGGCAAAACCTGCTTTTGGCCTGAATCGATGGAATGTTTTCAATAGCGGCAAAGGCCTTTGCTCGCTCCTCATGGTCCGGAACATAGGTGTCAAGGAGCGTAAGGTAGAATTGAACGTGCAGAGCCTCCTCATAAAGTTGCCGTGAAAGATACATCCGTGCCTCTGGGGCGTTGATGTGGCGATAGAGGTTTAGGACAAGATTATTGGAGACGATTGAGTCACCAGTAGCAAAAAAAGCTACCAATCGGTTGATGAGATGACGATCGCCATCACTCATTTTTTGTGAGAGATCGCCAAGATCCGTCGAAAAATCAATCTCGTCGACCGTCCAGGTGTTTTTGATGGCGTTTTTGTACATGTCATAAAACACCGGGTATTTCATGGGCCTAAGGGTGAGATTAAACCCGGGATGGAGTAATTCAGCGGTATTTGTCATTGGCAGGCCTCACAGGCTTCAGGGTTTTCCAGTGAGCAGGCGATGACTTGCTCCTGGGTGTATGATTTTTTGATTGGTTCTATGGATTTTCCCGCCGATGGCCCTGAGGCGCTGACCTTCGCGATGCGTGTAGCGGGGCGCGAACGCAGATAGTAGGTGGTTTTCAGGCCTTTTTTCCATGCATACATGTACATCGATGACAGTACGCCAATGTTTGGACTTTCGAGAAATAAATTCAACGATTGGCTCTGGTCGATAAACGCGCCGCGGTCTGCTGCCATGTCAATCAAGCTGCGCATGGGGATTTCCCAAGCTGTGCGGTAGATAGCGCGGATATTTGCGGGGATATCCTCGATTGCTTGAATGCTGCCTTCGGCTTGTTTTATTTGATCACGGATGGTGTCGGTCCATAATCCGAGTTTTTTGAGGTCTGCAACAAGGTAGCGATTCACCTGCAAAAACTCTCCGGAAAGGGTTTCGCGCTTAAATAGATTGCTGACCTGCGGTTCAATACACTCATAGCTACCGACAATGGAGCCGATTGTCGCAGTGGGCGCGATGGCAATCATCAGGCTATTGCGTAGACCGCTTTTTTTAATGCGCTCACGAAGTTGCTGCCAGGCGCGAGCGTTTTTTTGTGATGGTGTGACGCCCCAGCTGTCAAACTGCAGTTCGCCGTTGGCCGCTCTGGTCTCGTGAAAGGTCGCGTGTGGTCCAAATTGCTCTGCGAGGTCGGCACTGGCCGTGAGTGCGGCAAGGTAGATCTCTTCCTGGACTTTTGCGTTAAATGCTCTGGCCTCTGGGCCATCAAAAGTCCAACCCATCGTGAAAAATACATCCTGAAGCCCCATGACGCCGAGACCTACGGGTCGCCATTTGTGATTGGATGATTTGGCTGTCGAGATCGGGTAAAAATTCAGGTCAATCACGCGGTCCAAATGCCTGACTGCGATTTTGGCATTACGCGCGAGTAGGTCCCAGTCAAAGGATCGATCATCTTTGATATAAGCCACAAGATTGAGTGATCCGAGGTTGCAGACTGCCGTTTCGTCTTTGCTGGTCACCTCGATAATCTCAGTGCACAGATTGGATAGGTGCACGGTGCGTCCGGCTATCGCTGTTTGATTGCATTTTTTGTTGCTGGCGTCTTTAAAGGTGATCCAGCCATTTCCGGTTTGGGCCAGGGTTTTCATCATGCGGGCGTAAAGATCGCGGGCTCTGATCTGTTTAGAATATTTCTTGGCGGACTCGAGCTCATGATAGCGTCGTTCAAACGACTCGCCGTAAAGATCCACAAGTTCTGGTGCGACTTTAGGATCAAAAAGGCTCCAAAGCTCATCGCGTTCCACACGAGACATAAAAATGTCAGGAATCCAATTAGCGAGATTTAGGTTGTGTGTGCGTCGGGCTTCGTCTCCAGTATTGTCCCTCAGTTCCAGAAACTCCTCGATATCTGCATGCCACGACTCGAGATAAACACAACAAGCCCCCTTGCGCTTGCCTCCTTGATTGACTGCATTAACGCTGGAGTCGAGGGTTTTTAGCCACGGGATAACGCCGTTGCTGAATCCGTTGGTACTTTTGATCAGTGAACCGCGGCTTCGTACCCGGCTGTAGGACAAACCAATGCCGCCAGAGAACTTGCTGAGCATGGCTGCGTCTTTATACTTGTCGTAGATACTCACAAGATCGTCTTCTGGTGAGTCCAGCAGAAAGCACGACGACAGCTGTTCATGTGTGGTGCCGGCATTGAATAGAGTTGGTGAACTCGACATAAATTCAAAGCTCGAATACATGCCATAAAGCTCGATGGCCTCTTGAATGTTCTGCGACAGGGCGCAGGCGACCCGCATAAAAAAGTATTGTGGTGTTTCGATCACGTCGCGTGTCTGCGGGTGTTTGAGCAGGTAACGATCGTAGATCGTGCGGATGCCAAAAAACTCAAAACGCTCATCTTGCTGAGTATTGATCGCTGCGTTCAAGATGGTTTGGTGCTGAGTGACAAAGCTTGCGAGGCGGTCATTGACCAGTCCATGAGTCACGCCGGCTCTGATACTGTCAGCAAATGCCTTGATTCCTTGGTCTGACACTTCGCGGCAGATCCATTGGGAGAGGAGGCGGGCGGCAGTTTTGCTGTGAGTGGTATCCTCGAAGATCAAACTGGCGTGGCGGTTGATGTCTACCATCACCGCGTCCTTGGTGCGTTTGTGATCGTCGCGAGACCCAGCGGATGTCGCCTCAAGAGGCGCCAATTCCGGCGGTAAAACGGTTACGTTTGAGGGCGTGGGGGCTGGTGTCGATCCAAGATTTAGCATGATGACGTCCCTTTCCTTGACACATCCGTAATGCGCAAAGATTAATCAATCGGGTTTTGATGACTCATCGCTTTGGGGCGGTGATAGTGGTTTTGCTCTAAGAAAAGGATAACCAGGCTAGTGGTCAGGTGTCAATGCCTGACGCTACAGGTAGTGTTGTGAGTTTAATCACCCCCTATATGAATGGCTGTCACAGCATGGGATTGCGCTAAATATTTTTTTTTTGTCCACAGGTTATCCACTTGGGCGTAAAGCACTGACCTAGCGGTAAAAAGTGTCTTAAGTCATGAAATCGACCAATACTTGCGCGTTGGCTGTCTCGTAAAGGAAATCAGCACCCTTGCCGATAGCGACCCACCAGGTTGAATCATTTTGGGATCAGGCATGTCCAACACCGCTTCGCAGCTTGCAGTGCAGCACAACCACCCATGGGCTGAGACCCTAAGGGCTCTCGCCGATCTTGAGGTCGGTGCCATCGTTGTGCGTGTTGATCATTTGCGGGAGACTGAGGCTGCGGTGCAAAACACCCTACGCGCAGCATCACAGGATGAGTCGTGGCTGTCAATGAGTGGTCATTTCAAAGAAATTTTTGGCCGATTATCAGTGATCGATCATTGTTCCAAGACGCTAGACTTGCTGAATGGTTTAGACGCAATTAATGGTGACCATGTGACGGCCAGTTTGGAGTTTGATGATGTCACCCGTTTGTTCACCGGACGTATCATCGAAATGTCTCCTTCTGATTGGGCTGATGTATTAGCGGCCATCTGCCAGGGGGAAGGTCAGTTTATCCTCAAGGCTGCCTCAGAGTTCAAACCCATACGCGCATTCATTCATAACCGCTTGCACGTCGGCAATAGCATCCAAAGCCTAATCTCCCTGAGGCCAGTGGAAGATTCTTTTCCTCGCAGTGACGCTTCGCCTACGCAGTCGCAGACGGTGCGCGAGCCTATGCAGATTGTCGCTGAGGCAGTTGAGCCAGAAATGCAGCGGCTCGCGATGGTGGGAAAAATCTCCAGTCACATCATTCACGAGATTAACAACCCCGTAACCGTGATCAATGGCAAGGCTGAAAAAATTCAATGGCTCTTGGATTCTCTTCCCGAGGGTGACGGGCGAAAAAAACTTAATGAAAGCGTCGTTAAAATTCTCGAGATGACAGACCGTATCAATAAAATCATTCGCGGGATGAAAAACCTCACGCGCAATAACGCCGCTGAACCCTTTGTCAGTACCAAAGTGATCGATTTGGTACGCGACGTCTTCGACTTGGTGGACGTTCTTGCCAAAAAACATAACGTGCTTGTCAGGGAGCCAGTCATTACAGGTGATCTCGCGATTCCGATGCGCCGACTCAGACTCAGTCAGCTGCTTGTGAATCTTCTCAGCAATGGGATTGACGCCGTGGCCTCATGCAAGGAACGGTGGGTTGAGATTCAGGTGTCAAATGATGATGGATGGCTATATCTGCGGGTGGGCGATAGCGGGAGCGGCGTCCCGGAGTCCGTTCGGGCACGGTTGTTTGAAGCCTATTTTTCTACGAAGGGGGCAGGTCAGGGCAACGGCATTGGGCTATCCTTGAGCAGGGATATTGCGCGCGAGCATGGTGGTGATTTGTATTTGGATGCAACAGCTAAGAATACCTGTTTTGTGGTCAAATTACCGATGAAAGGGTTGAAGCCCGAACCCGAGGCTGATGATAAGGGTTAGATTCCCAGTATCTTGACATCGCCAGGTCCGGGTGTCATGGACGGTTCCGCAAGATCTTGCTAGTATATTTCCCTGATCATGTTGATCAGGTGTTTCGTGAGGAGGATGTGTACATGGAAAATAAGGAGTATGGCGTGGACGTAGTCAATCAAATCGGTCTTGATCAAATGGCTCAGCAGTTGACCGAGCAGCGTCTTCTCGACAAAAGAACAATTTTTATCAGTGAGGGCATCAATGCGGCTGTCGCAAAGCGCGTCATCAATCAGCTGCTCACACTTGAGTATGATAAGCCCAATACCCCGATTAATCTCTTCTTGAACAGCCCTGGTGGAGAGGTCAACAGCGGGTTTGCCATTTATGACACGATCCGATTTTTGTCATCAGATGTTCGCATCATCAACACCGGGCTGTGCGCATCCATTGCCACGATTATCAACATCGCGGCAAAGAAAACTCATCGGTATTCCATGCCCAACTGCAAATTTTTGATCCACCAGCCTCTGATTCCTGGTCAAATTTATGGCCAGGCCTCGGATATTGAGATCCATGCCCGCGAAATCCTTAAAACTCGCCAGAAAATCAATGAGTTACTTTCAAAGGAGTGCGGTCAACCTCTCAACAAAGTTGAGAAAGATACCACCCGCGACTACTGGATGAACGCCGGCGAAGCCTTGGAATACGGTCTTGTGACGAAAATCATAGAAAACATCGCAGACGTGCGCTAAATTCCCCACCTTCCAACCGTGCGAAGATGGTGGAATTGGTAGACACGCTGGTCTCAGAAGCCAGTGCTTAACGGCTTGGGGGTTCAAGTCCCCCTCTTCGCACCATAATTTAACTTCAAGAATTCATAGAGCTGCGCCGTATCATCTGCAGTTGCTTCTAGAGTACCGAATCTTCGAATTGACGCCCTTGGTCCCGTAAACATTGCCGTATGTTGCCAGGGCTGTTGCAATGCGGAGATTGAGTTATTTTCAGGGAAGGCGATCCCCGATCGAGAGTTGCTTATGCAAGGCAGCTCAAACTCCGGCAGAGTGAAAAATTCTCGAGGGCCATTCAACGCACATTTTGGAGTCATCGGCAAGCCGTGCCAAAGGTTAGGAATCCAGCAAAAATTCGCTGATTTTATTGGAAAATGTGGTGACACGGCGTGGTGTAGAGAGCCCAGTGTCCAAGGCCCATTGATATTTTTATGAGGCCGATCTAAGACATCTATGAGATGCACCTAAGATATATTAGAGGTGGGTCTAAGATGATTAAAATAGTCAGAAATTTCAGTACTTTAATTGATAATTGTTTGAAGGGCCTGGAGAGTCTTGACCCCGGCTCCAACCTGATTCAAGTGGTTTTGGGGCCACGCCAGGTTGGCAAAACAACGGCCCTCCAACAGATCGCAAGCACCTGGCCAGGACCCGTTGTCTTCGCGTCAGCAGATACATAAGTGAGCCTATTCGTTGGCGACAATTTCTACTGGACTCGATTATTGAGCCTATGCTTTCCAAAGAAATTTTACCGCTTCGACAGATCGCAAAACCGGCCCTGTTCCGGCAAGCATTCGCATTGTCCATGTCTTATCCTGCTAAAGAGGTATCGATTCAAAGGCTTCTTGGTCGTTTACAAGATGGTGGAAACGGTACTACGATTGAAAACTATCTCGACATGATGGTGTCTGGCTATGCAATCAAGGCACTAGAGAAATACTCTACACGACCATTAACCAAGAAGAGTTCCTCTCCGAAATTAATTCCACTGTGTCCCGCGTTGATTCATGCCTTCACAGATCCAAATCTCATCGACGATGATAAAGAATGGTGCGGTCGCGTATTCGAATCAGTCATTGGCGCGCAACTTTGTATGGCATATGACGACCTTTGCTACTGGCGCGACGGCAATCATGAAGTAGATTTCGTGATTCCCTCGGGTCGGGCGCCAATTGCTATAGAAGTCAAGTCAGGGGGCAAAAAATCAGCAGCCGGCCTATCTAAGTTTAAAGAAGCATTTCCAAATGCAAAGACGATCTTGAT
>JBILMN010000227.1:0-4112 GCA_044375465.1 Oligoflexales bacterium
AGGCCGACCTATTCTTGCGTTCAATTGCATCCGAAACACAACGGATACCAGACGTTACCGCGTAGGGCTTTGCGGCGATATTACTAGCTGTACTGTTGGCGTGTACGCGCCACTCATAGAGACAGAGAGGTATATGCACGACTGGGTCGGTTGTTTTTTCGACCATGCGTAGCATGACGTCGTGATCTTGGGATCCCTCATATCCTATCTGAAAGCCCCCAATGGATCTTAAGACCTCGGTGCGATAAAAGGAAAAATGAGTGGTGTAGTTGACTTGAAGGTGTAGCTGAGGAGACCAGCCTGGTTTGTAAAAAGGATTACTTGTTTGTTCGCCACGCTCACCAACAGCCCTTTCATCAGAATAAAAAACATCAGAATTGGGGTTGTTATTAAGGTAACGAACAAATTCAGCTAAAGCGTGAGGATAAATTCGGTCGTCATGATCAAATAGAGCAACAAAATCACCAGTGGCAATTTCAAGACAGCTATTAGATGTGGCGCTGATATGTTGATTTTGAGAATGGGCCTTAAATTTGACATTCTGTGGGTAACGTCTGGCAAATCGTTGAATCATCCCAGAAATGCCCTCGTCCTGTGATCCGTCATCAACAATGCATAGTTCCCAATTTTTATAAATTTGAGCCTCTACGCACGCAAGAGTTTCTGCCAAGTATGTTAACGGCACTTTGTAAACCGGTAGTAGGATGCTGATCTTAGGTTGAAGAGGCAATTTTTCAATACGCACAAGAAGGTCATCTAAATATCGCATCATTTTCTTTTGGGCGGCGAGATTTTGTGATCGACTGCGTTTAAATTGACCCTGGCCCAATGCCGCCATCACTTTGACTGAATTTCGGTATAAAGATTCCGACTTCTTCATCGTGATAAAGCTTGCTTTGCGCATGGGTCGTGCAAAAAAGGTGAATAAAACCCACCTTATTGGCATCGGCAATCGTCGCAAAAGAATCTTGATTTTGCCGCCCAACCTCAACCTCGTTCCATGAGTTTCAGGAGGTATTGCCCATAACTGCTTTTACCTAAGTTAACCGCCAGATCAGTCACGCGTTCCTTAGTGATATACCCCATACGCCAAGCAACTTCCTCCGGAGAGGCTATCTTTAGGCCTTGACGATTTTCTACAGCTTCCACGTAATTAGTCGCTTGCACTAGACTCTCGTGGGTTCCTGTATCAAGCCAAGCGGTCCCTCGGCTTAAAAGTTCAACATTTAGTCGATTTCTTTTGAGATATTCTATATTCAAATCGGTAATCTCAAGCTCGCCACGTGGTGACGGCTTGAGATTCTTTGCGATTTCGACCACGTCGTTGTCATAGAAATACAAACCAACGACGGCGTAGTTGCTTTTTGGTTTCTTGGGCTTTTCTTCAAGAGAGAGCACATTGCCTCGCTCTCCAAATTCCACCACGCCATATCTTTCTGGGTCTGTCACATAGTAGCCAAATACGGTTGCTCCCTTGCTCTCAGAGTTTGTTCTTTGAAGCATCTTTGAGAGTCCAGCGCCATAAAATATATTATCACCGAGGACAAGGCATGCGGGATCCTTGCCGATAAATTTCTCCCCAATGATAAACGCCTGTGCTAGGCCATCAGGGTTTGGCTGTTCTGCGTAATCCAGGTGAATTCCCCACTTTGAACCGTCACCAAGGAGCTTCTTAAAATGAGGTAGGTCATGGGGCGTACTAATGAGTAGAATATCTTTAATGCCCGCGAGCATCAGGGTCGTTAGCGGGTAGTAGATCATCGGCTTATCATAGACAGGTAGAAGCTGCTTGCTCATAACGAGTGTAAGGGGATGAAGCCTAGTACCAGAGCCTCCTGCCAATATAATTCCTTTGCGATTTACCATGATTTAGTCTCCTAGGCCAAGGCGTTCACGTTTATAAGACCCGTCTTGCACGCGCTTACACCATGAAGCGTTTTCCAGATACCATGTGACAGTTTTTTTAATGCCAGACTCAAATGTTTCTTTTGGTTTCCAATGAAGCTCTCGCATAATCTTGCTCGCATCTATGGCGTAGCGTTTATCGTGACCTGGGCGGTCGGGGACGAACGTAATGAGATCTCGGTAGCTCTTACCGTCTGGACGTCTCTTCATTTGATCTAAAAGGTCACAGATCGTATGAACAACTCCGAGATTCGTCATTTCGTTATTGCCACCGACATTATAACTCTCACCGACTTTACCCTTTTCAAAGACTTGCAAGAGGGCCTCAGCGTGGTCTTCGACGAAAAGCCAGTCTCTGATATTGTCACCCTTGCCGTAAACAGGGAGTTGTTTGAGCTCTATGGCATTCAGAATCATCAAAGGGATAAGCTTTTCTGGGAAATGATAAGGCCCATAATTATTGCTGCAATTAGTTGTAACAACTGGAAGCTTGAACGTCTCATGCCAAGCTCTTACGAGATGATCGCTAGAGGCCTTGGACGCGGAATAAGGTGAATTTGGCTTATAAGAAGTTTCTTCGGTGAAAAATCCCGTATCACCCAGCGTACCGTAAACCTCATCAGTTGAAATGTGGTGAAATCGGAATTTCTTTTTAGCCGAGTCATCTAGGCCCAGCCAATAGCTTCTTGCACACTCAAGCAACGTGTAAGTGCCAACAATGTTTGTTTGAATGAACTCACCCGGCCCATCAATGGAACGATCTACGTGACTTTCGGCCGCAAGGTGCATGATGCCATCAGGCTGGAATTCATTGAAAAGCGTCTTGATATTTTCTTTGTCGCAGATGTCGACTTGTCGGAAAAAATATTTGGGGCTACGACTAATTTCTCCTAAGGACTCCAAATTTCCGGCGTAGGTTAACTTGTCGATATTTACAACAGTCCATGTGGGACGCGAGCGAATGATGTTGCGAATGACCGCCGAGCCAATAAATCCGGCACCACCAGTGACAAAAATCTTCATGCAAAACCCCGCAATATATGAAACTATACACTAATTGCAAAGATTCTTGCCTGCAAGAGAATTGACTATCAAATGCGGAGGCTTTTAAACTCATGGAAGTCATAAAAACGGCAATTGATGGTGCTTTGATCATCCAGCCCAAAGTTTTTGGCGATGATCGCGGTTTTTTTTTGGAGACTTATAGCAGAAAACGGTACGAGGAAGCTGGGATTCCTGGCGATTTTGTGCAAGACAATCTTTCTTTTTCCCGGCGTGGGGTTTTGCGCGGGCTTCATTTTCAGAGTCCCAATGCTCAGGGCAAGCTCGTGTCAGTTCCCATGGGTGAAGTTTTTGATGTGGCAGTTGATATTCGCAAAGGCTCTGCCACTTTTGGCAAATGGGTTGGTGTTCGTCTGTCCGGAGATAACAAGCGCCAATTCTGGGTGCCCCCCGGTTTGGCTCACGGGTTTATGGTTCTTAGTGAGACCGCTATGTTCTCATATAAATGCACAGCATATTACTCGCCGAAAGATGAACATACAATTTTGTGGAATGATCCTGATATTGGCATCGAATGGCCGATCGCTGAGGGCGTGCAGTTGTCAGCGAAGGATCTAGGTGGGCGTCGGATGAGGGACGTTTTGAGACATTGACTTATGTTACCCAAAGTGTCTACAAGCTATCTCATAAATAGTGTGACGTAGCTCGCAAAGAATATTATCCTTTTCAGACAATTTGGAAAGGATAAACGCATGGACCTCAAGGATGAGCAATGGTCCTTTATCGAGCCACTTCTTCCAAAGAAGAAAGTGCGCAAAGACGGTACTATAGGGCGATTTTTAATGGCATACTTTGGATTCTTAGAACTAGGGCGCAGTGGAAAGACCTGCCAGAGCGATACCCGCCATATCAAACGTGCCATCGAAGATTTCAAATGTGGGTGAAGAAAAAAGTTTTCAGAAAGTATCTTGAGACACTGGCTGATGACTTGCTCCGTCGCGGCAAACTTGATCTTTCTGAGTGCTATATCGATGGAACTTTTGCTTCCTCAAAAAAAGGGGTCTTGGAGTTGGTAAAACAAAGCGCGGTAAAGGGACCAAGATCATGGCAATTGCAGACCGCAATGGTCTTCCTGTCGCCGCTTTTACAGCAAGTGCTTCTCCCCACGAAGTTACCCTCGTCGGCAAAACCATCGACAGTAGATT
>JBILMN010000228.1:0-4105 GCA_044375465.1 Oligoflexales bacterium
ACCCCATGTTCCCCCTCAATCACACGGCAGCCATGCACCGCGCCAACATCAATCGTCTCATTCGCAAAACATGGTGCACGACCAAGCGCCCTGACCGCCTTCTCAGTCATCTGTGGCTTTATATGCTTTGGCATAATGTCCACATCGAGACGGTGTTAAAGAGGCGCCAGGCCCAAGCAAAAGCTAAAGCTGAAAAAACAGCCGCGCAGTCCAAATAACGGGCCGTAAAGCGGCTGTTATCTGTCATCAGTATTTTCAGCTTAAGCACCCGCCAGATGCATCCACACACCGAGTCCCGCCTTCTCCGTGGTGCTATGTTTTGCGAAGGGCTGGTCTTATTTTGGGCAGCCCCTGCTGCCAACGGGTCGGTGACGGACATTTTTAGCAACACGAGGTCGGGCCAGTTAACGCGATTTCTCATTTACTCCTCAAACTTTCGTATGTTAGAACCAAACGTTCCACACAGTTTTTTTAAAATAAGAAATTTGGGAGGCGCCCCCATGAGCGAACAGTCTATTCCCGTCGTCAGTTTGAAAAACTTCACCCACGGCAACGCCAATGAACGCGACCGTTTCGTATCAACGGTTGGTGACGCGCTTACGGACCTTGGGTTTTTCTCCGTGGAAGATCACGGCGTTGACATGCGACTGATCGATAAAGCCTATGCGATCGCGCAGGAGTTTTACGAGCTCCCCACAGAAAAGAAAAAACGCTACGAAAACCTCGCCATCAAGGGCCAACGGGGCTACACCAGTTTTGGTCGCGAACACGCAAAAGGCAGCAGCGCCTCTGATTTGAAAGAATTCTGGCACGTGGGTCGCGAACTGCCAGCCGGTCACGAACTTAATAAGGTGTACCCGGAAAACATCTGGCCCACAGAAATCCCGGAATTCAAGACGGTATTCCTCGAGCTTTACCGCCAGATTGAATCTTGTGCCATGACCTTACTCGAGGCCTGCGCCTTATACGTCGACGAATCCAAAGACCGCTTCACAAGTATCGCCACCAACGGCAACAGCATCCTGCGCGTGATTCACTACCCACCGATTGCTCCCGATGTGAATCCGGCAAGTATTCGTGCCGGCGCTCACGAGGATATCAACTTAATTACCCTTCTTTGTGAAGCCACAACGGGCGGCCTGGAGCTCCTGCAGCGCGATGGTCAATGGCGCAAAATTCATGCGCTCAAAGGCCAGATTGTCTGCGATACCGGTGACATGATCCAAAACATTACCAATGGAGTTTTGCGTTCCACAACGCACCGTGTGGTGAATCCCGATAACAGCCGCGAGCGGCGTTTCTCCATGCCCTTTTTTGTGCACCCGCGCAGCGAGGCCAGCTTGAATCCTCTTGCCAACTGCATCAAGCGGCAAGGCGGCAAAAAGCAATACCGTGACATCACTGCTGGTGATTACCTGATGGAGCGGCTCAGAGAGATCGGACTCTATTAATTAAAACTCACATGAAAAAATCTCCGGGCAAGGATCATCATCCCTGCCAGCGCCCCTTCCGTGGGCGCTAGGATTTTTCGTGATTTTTTGGTTCACACCAAAAAAGACCTCTCATGAGTTTGCAAAAGCTTCCGATCCTCCCTTCATGAAACCCGTGAAACCCATGATCAGACAATTTCGCCCTTCTGCGACGGCAATGGCCCTCTTGACCAATGCTGCCTTCAGGTTTCGATCCATCTCCATAGCCAAGGCCATGGTCTTAGCAACGGGCCTTGTCTGCCACGCCGCTGCTGCCCTGGGCGACGAGCTCAGCGACAAGGCAAAGACCGCTTACATGTTTGCAGACTATGGACTTGGGACCTACAAATCCTTGCTGGTTGCCAGTAACGACACCATGGGCGTCATCACCTATGCCATTGGCGCCAATGCGGGGCAAAATAAAAATCTTGGTGTTGAATACCGGGTTGAAACCCAAACAGCATCTTTTGCGCTGAATCAAAGCCAGATCGCCACCAGCTGGACATCCACCATCATCAAATACCGCCTTTGGGCATTTGAACTCGGACCGGTCATCGGCAAGTCCGCGGTGAAAGCTAGCCGCGCTGGCACTGAAATCTTGGATGTGGTTAGCAGTGGATACGGTGGTTACTTTGGGATGATGCTCCCCATGGGCCGAAACAGCCTTCTTTACGTCAATGCCATGAGCGTCGCGAACTCGGACACCATCGACCGCAAGGAGCGCACCATCACGATGGGTTCACGCACAGATCTTGAAATTGGCTCTCGCATCGGGATCACGCGCAAGGCATTGGATGTAACTTTGGGGTACCGCCGCAGGACTAACGCCATCTCTGAGTCCGGAACAGGCTATACGGAACTCCAAACAGCCACATTTATCGGATTTCACACTGGCATGGATTTTTGAGATCACTCTCAAGAATCGCTCAAGAATCGCTCAGGAATCGGCAACGACTCCATCAAGCTTGATATCAACAGCAAATGCAACGCCGCCCTCCGTGCGCACGCGAAATAACAACTTATCGCCGCGTTTTAGCCGCTCGATACCAGCGCGCCTGAGGTCAGGACCGAACATCAGCACGGATTCCTGTCGTTCACCACCCAATGATCCACCTGCCAAAGACCTGTCGCTTGCCGCGCCATCGACTGCAATGATGCCCGCTCTTTCGGGATTAAAATGCACAACGACACCGGACCGCTCCCCGGCACGCTCCTCCGCGTTTAGAACCATGACGCCACCGCGCGTGACGGCCTGCTCCATGCGAAGCATCGCATGATCTTTGGCGTCACCGTCTTTGACCAGAACATAGAGCATATGTTTGGCCCGTGTCATGGCCACATACAATAAGCTCGCCATGATGGGATGTTCCGGCGGCAGATTGTATTCACTGAGATTGAACGCGATCACTACTTTCGACTCAAGACCCTTGAAAGAAGCGATTGTTGCGATGCCAATCTCGCCGGCACCGGTAACGCTGGAATCCCTGAGCCGCTCCCCTGTCAATCTTGTAATTTTGAGACCGGCAATGGTATCAAGTCCCGACAGGACGCTGTCTTTTGTTTCGGGAGCGCGGCCTGACAGTAGCGTGATTTCATCTTCACGCACACCGCGTTCGTCGGTGAGCTCGCGCAGGATTTCTGAGATTTTATTCCGGGCATCTTCAGCGTCCTTGTAGCGAATCACCACCGGCATATAGCCTGTCCTGTCACTGGATGCAGGGATCTCATTTTGCGATTTGCGACGAAATCCACGGGAGAACTCACTGATTTGGCGCGTGTTCCGGTAATTGCGGTGAAGACGCATGTAGTTTGAAGGCACGGGCAGTGTATCCTCAGGGCGATAACGATCAGCACTCTCACCACCGCCAAAAACCCCCTGATCGCGGTCAAAAAACGTGTAGAGCTTTGAGACGTCACGATTCACCAACAGCGCCTCAAGACCAATCCACCAATATGGCTGGATATCTTGAGCCTCGTCGACAATCAGCACATCGTAACGATCAGACGACGCTTCGACGGCCTTACGCAAACGCTCCGGCGCCTCAAACTGAACGTACTCCTGTGGAGTTTTTGGCCAATCACCGGGCGTCACAAGCAAATTGACGCCATACTGTCCTGCAAGCTCCTGAATACCCTTCACATCAATGCCGCTGCCGATATCAGCGCCGATTCGTGCGGCAAGCAGTGGACTACTGACAACATAAAGAACTTTTTCGCCGCGATCACGGTAATGACGCGCCAGCGTGACCGCGAGTACCGTTTTACCGGTCCCCGCCTCACCCTCTACCCCAAGCCTCGGGACACCGGTCATAGGACTCACCAGCACGTCATGCATGAGATCACTTTCATTCACCATGGCGTCATGAGTGTCAATGTACTCACGCAACATCGGCTTTGACTGAAAAGATGTGCCAATCAGCAAACGGTCCAGATCCATCGCCACATCGTTAAACCGTAGAAAGTCCTCGCGGTGAAATGAACGCGCGACTTTCGCCAAAAATCCCGCCATGTCTGTCAAACGCGTACGCCCCAATAGGACGGCAGGCTCAATGGTTGCATGGGGCGGAAACTCAGTTTCATCCACCTGGGGAAAACAAACGGCATGACTGACTGGTACGTGCACGCCGCTAGACCGC
>JBILMN010000229.1:0-4093 GCA_044375465.1 Oligoflexales bacterium
TTGCTGCACGGGGCGGATGCGGTATTTAAAGATCTTAAGCTTGATCACCCATCGGCGGAGGGTAGGGTCGCCTTGGAATACGCGCAGTGCCGGACCGCCGCTTGGGACATCGGCAAAAGGGTCGAAGTGGTGGCGTATCCAGAACCCAAAATGCGCAATCTTATCGAGTGGTGGAAACAACTGTTTGGCGAAAGCGACGGCAAGAACGGCATGGGCCTCATGCCTGCCTGCATCGAATGCACCATGGATCTCCACTCTATGGGGCAATACATGCAAGATGGCGCCAGAACCATGATTGAGACATTTTTAGCGGTGGACCACCCTCGTCGCGTCAGCACCGGTCAGGAGCTACGATCCATTAGCGTTCCAGCCACAGGATCAAACCTTGACGAACTTCTTTATCTTGAGCGACGGTCTGTGGATGACGTGAACAATGTCGCCATGACGGCCACAAGAGCGGCTCACGCCGCGGGTGGTGTGCCTGCACTTGAAATTCGTATTCCAGACTTCACACCGGACACTCTTGGACGTTTGTTTGCGATGTATGAAACGTCCTGTGCCATTGGTGGCCTCATGCTCGGCGTCAATCCCTTTGATCAACCAGGCGTTGAGGCCTATAAAGTCAAGATGTTTGAACTATTGGGAAAACCTCGCTAAGGCCACGGCCTGAGGGCCCAAGACTAACGAGATTCCAGTGCTTCAACCCGTTTGGTCAAGTCGGCCACTTGAGCTTGCAAAGCCTCGATGGTGCGCGCCATGACAGCGACGTCGCGAGCATCGCTCACGTACATCGACATCTCCAGAAAATTACACACATAACCATTGGCCATCGAGTTATAGCCCCAGGAATTGCAGGGCCTGATCAAATAACTCCTTGGGGGGTTTGTTAAATTCTTAGTTGCAACCAAGCTGTCAGAGGAAGACTCTGCCTTCAGCATCGATGCCATCGAAACAACTGATATCAAACTTGTCATGATCAGGGCCTTCATGCATCTCTCCTCATGTAAAAGTTTTGAGTCCATGGGACACCACCTTTGATGATACACTCAGTCGGGCGCAAATGCGAGTTTTCAGCCTTGAGAAACAGGGTATCCCCTCAGCCTTTCCCACTGCCGGTCACATCTGGATGAGTGACGCGCCTGTATGCTTACGGAGCGGATTTTTTGAAACAACTTAAAAAGTTTGGCAGAACGGAACAATAGCGCTGCGGTCGTTTAAGATACGAGTTTTTGTGGATAAGCCTCCGTAGATGATCTTCGAGTTTGCGTATCGCTTGAGAAGGCTATCGCCCGCTGCCTTCTCTTGACGGCTTGGCGTGTCGTCTTCAATGGGGATGACTCCCAAAACATGCCCGTGAGACTCCACAACGATTGGGACAATAACGCCAGCTCTGGTCCTGTACTGAAAAAATCTAACCGGATAATCGAGCTCGGCATACAACAAGGCGGCTCTGATTTCTTGAAACAAGAGTTGATTGATTTTTGATTCGGGAGCCATTCCTCCGGGTGCGAGATGATTTGCCTCACACAGATCCTCGAAAAAATAGACCATGCTGCCGAGGTCCCCCTCGAGTGGAAGGCTTCTAATCAAAAAAACAGCTTCAAATGCGTATAGAAGTTTTTTGATCGTAGGGGGTGAGATGCCAGTGGTTTTAGTAAGAAAAGACAGATTAAGCGGCGTACCGTGGCTGATGGCCAGTGATCTAAGCAGCGTGAGTATTTGTGGGTATGGCAGGGATGTTGGGATCACCTTGCGGACGTCACGGTCAAGAATCGTTTCCAGATATGATGTGAGCCTCTGGCTTCTAGACGCTGCGGTTCGGATAAAACAAACTCCAGGCAGCCCCCCGGTGTCTATGTATTTTTCCGCTTGAGGCTTTGTGGACTTGGGATCGAGCGTTTTCAAGGTGTTCTCGTCAAGCTTCGCTGAAAGTAGCGCCTTTTTCCAAAAAATCGGTAATGGGCGTCCATGCAATTCCGATAGTGTCAGGGGATACAAGTCCAGCGTGACGATTCTTCCGGTCAGGGATTCTTTTATGGTGTTTTTGGATGTAAATCTAACGGATCCGCTCAGAAGGTATTGGCCGGGACGTTTATTGTTCCTGACGTGTTCTTTAAGTGCGGAAAAGATCTTTTCGCAAAGCTGGCATTCGTCAATGCCGATACCGGTGCCCTTTAGGGCTTGGAGAAAGCTCTTTGGAGATTTTTGTGCCGCTATCAGTGTGTCTTCATCATCGAATGTCAAATAATGATTAACCAGAGACTCCATCAGAGTGGTTTTCATCAGAGTGGTTTTGCCGACTTGACGGTGCCCAAGTAGCCCGACGATTGGACTGAATCGCATCAGCGCCTGGATTTTTTTCGTGAGATGTCTTAGGCGCATATGAGGCATCTTGAACAATTCCCAGTGTGGTTCATTAACTCGCTTTTCGATTTTTACATAGTATGCGTTTTTCAACAAGGGGTTACCCAAAAAAGCATACTATGCGTTTTTCGATAAGCTGATTGCATCTAATGTATTAAACCAATCCAGCAAAAAACGTGTCGTAATTTAGATTTTGCTGAAAAAGGTCGCTGGATTTCTTAGACGACGCTGCTAAACGCTTCCCACATGCGTGAAATTGTCCCGCTCATCCGGCAAGAAGACTTCGAGGACATGTATAAGGAGGAAAGCATTAAAATGCTTTTTAGGCCCTATGCGTTAAAACCCCAGGAGCTCGAGGGCAGAGCCCTCGAATTGTGGGGGGAGTTTCCACTGTGGTTTGAGCAAGAATTTCTCATTGCCGCTGAGCCAAAACATACTGTGAAAGCCCGACGCTCACCAAGGGATCTCCATCTCACATTCTTTATATTCCTCAACCCCGAATGATTCGTGCCGACAGCTGCTGTATTCTTCGACTCCGTGACTGACATTACGGCATTCGGCATAACGCTCCACACCGAATTGTTCTCTGCGACATTCTTTATACTTTGCAACACCAAAGAGAGGACTTGAGCACTGCTTGCAGCCTCCAAACGGACCGGACTGACCGCAGATATCACAATCATGGCGGCTGTTGTAACTTTCCACACCACACTCGGTCCGCCGCGCCGCGACAAAAAGTTCAGGCCCACAATTGGGGGATCTGGCCAGAACATAGCTTTGAACCCCGCACACAGCGCCACGCCCCGTATTGTAGGACGCGATGCCACAGGACGGAAACCGACCCGTTTTCTTGTGGGGTGCCCGTGTGATTGGTGTTTGACAACTAAAGACATACTGGCCACTGCGGTCACTGGCTGTGGCGGCAAAGATACCATCCTTAGACCCTTCCAGCCATTCCATGGGAATATTGACCCCGGATCCGACGCCAAGTGTTTTGGGAATATCAGACGTGGTCTTGACGTTGGCCAACCCATCCACTTTCAGAGCGACCGTCGGCAAAAATCCGCGCACCAACTCCGTGGGTTCCCAACGCACAGCCGCCATGATCTGATCACCATTGACTACAACCCGGCAGCGAAGTCCGTAAGACCGCGCCATCACACAGGCGTTGTAACGATCCATGGTAACGGCCGAGGCAATACTCTTAAACGAAGAGACGGCCGACTTGCGGTAGGTCTCAGCGCTCTGGTCTGCGCACATGGCCGCACGAATGGTATGCGCATCAATAGTCGCAAGATGATCCGCATAGTCATTTGTGGTGGTCGTGTTGTAGTTGAGTTTGCCCATATTCTTGCCATACTGACTCAGTGAATCGATGATCAGTCCGAATTGATTGGACTTTGCGCCGCGTTGTGCGTGACTTTCCTTTAGCAGATGCACCAGGCTCTCCTCACTTTGCGCACAGACGACATCCCTGACTTTTGATGCGTCGGTTTCGTTTTCGATCTGCACGAAGATATCCTTGCCATCGGCCATAAGTAGATCCACACAAGCTCCCGGAGCACGTCCGTTTTCAGTCTCCGTCTGGGCGGCCACAGCCGCAGCTGCCATAGAATTGTTGGAGATATCATGAACCGCTGCAAGCTCGCCGTGAATCGAGGGCCGTCGCCCTGAGGGCTTCACCTCCGATCCACACCCCGACAGACCTGCCAAAATGCCCCATACTGAA
>JBILMN010000077.1:0-13437 GCA_044375465.1 Oligoflexales bacterium
AAGAGGTGTTTTTGAGGACTTTTCTGGCGGCTACGAGGTGGAATGACGCATCGCGTCCGTGAACCCCGGTTCATGTCCGCGAATGACAGCGAAAAATGAGGCGGTTTTGCATTATTTGACCTAGCGCCTCACCTTATCCCCGCGTAAAACGCAAAAGTGAAAATATCCTACCGTCAATGTTTTGTACTCTCCGCTTTGATCTTGGATGTCCAGGTGTGCGGTGATTGTTTTAGGCTGTTTCTGATCCTTTTCGTCTGAATATGCGACGTTTCCTAGCCACAGGTTGAAACAACCGACTAACACCAATACCTCCAATCTCATGATGACCCCGCTAAGTTTTAAATTATGCATTTTATTTGCTAAGACGACTCGGATGCGAAATGGATGAAATCCCCATGTCAAACGTAGAGTGCGCATCACGCGGTCAGGATCGAAGTCATATCAAAAAGACTCCACAAATTCAGATGTCGCTCAGCTACTCAGCTACTCAGCTACACCGTGCAAACACACGAGATGGATCCTGTCAAAGGATACCTAAAAATATTTGTTAGTCAAAGCCTCCCTATCAATCACGGTAAACGATTTGTCCCATGGCAAAGTTGGTAATGATCAAATTGCGAGCAGTCTTGAATCCTGAAAATTTTCTGTTAAACTTTTAATTTAGTGATTTTATCACACTCTGAGTGCGCGTTTTTTCGAAGGCGATCTAGCAATCAATTCTTTAACTGTATGTTTAATCCATATGCTTTAATCATAGAAAAGGGAATGGAATGATGATTCGCGCCATACCACCGCTCGTCGCCACTCTTGCAGTCACTTTGACCGGATTTTTGCCGATGACAGCTTTTGGTGGCAGTCGAACGGATGCTCGAAAGATCTTTCGTCGTCTGACCGGCGTTCTTATAAGTGATCAAGACCCGAGACTTGAGGAGATGCGAAAAGCCATTGACGCAGGGCGTCCTCTGGATGCGGCGAAGATCGCCTCAAGCGATCGTAATTTTTACAGATCGACCCTAAAATCCATGGTATCCCCTTGGAGCGATATCGCTGGATCTGTGCTTACGCCCCTTGATGATCTGCAAGCGACGGCGATTGGACTCATTCGTGATCGTCGCGACTTTCGAAAAATCCTGACAGGAACAACGCTCTATCGAGGTAATTCATCCGTAGGTCTCCCTGCATACGCGCGAAACAATAACGCTCACTACATCGAGTTGGAGCGGGCACAGCTAGATTTGACTAGTGTTCTTGAAGAGTTTAATCCATTGGCGGCGTCTGCCGTGGGGATTTTTCAATCTCGTGGGTTTGCTAAAGCGTACTACGACGCTGGAACAAATCGTCGGGCCGTAAAATTCGCGATGCAGTATTTTTTGTGCAAGGACATCACAGCCTGGCGTCAGCCTTCTCTTCCCGATTTTTTTGTTAGGCGTGATGTTGATCGCTTGCCATCTGGTGATCATGGTGCCTATCAAACGGAGTGCCGTGGGTGCCACGCCCCCATGGACGCGTTATCTGGCGCGTTCGCATATGTGAATTTTGACAAGGCGCAATTCGATATTTCCCAAACTGTTTTGAGCAAATACAATCAGCACCCCGAAGTGTTTCCAGATGGCTACGAGACGGTTGACGCCTCGTGGGTCAACTATTTGGCGATGGATCAACAGGCAACGTTTGGATGGAGAGGCGAGGCTCAGGGACATGGTCTTGAAGAGTTTGCGGCTATGCTGGCCAACTCGCGCGCATTTGGTGTATGTATGGTGCAACAGGCCGTTAACGCCGTTTGTCGGCAAGGGGAAATAACCCCGAAGTTAGAACGCTTGATCAAAGCTTTGACAGATGACCTCGAAGCGAATGGATATGATCTAAGAAGAACGTTTGAAGCGCTTTCTATAAATGAAGATTGCTAGGAGTTTGCATATGAGAATCGATAAAATTCTGCTTTGCGTGTTGGTTAGTCTATCAAAACCTGTTTTGGCTGTATCGCTACACGATTTCCGTGAGCTTTCGGCGCACTACGGTAACGCTTTGCAAATCCCACCGGTATCCAACAATATTACCATTGTGTTGGCTCAAGTGGCGCCAAATCTGCCGCAAACTTATGAAACGTCAAATTTTTCTGAGACGTCAGTATTGGCGTCGAGCGCGCTCGGAGCAGTTTACTGTTTTGAGTTTATTGTTAAAGAATCTCGTTTAGCGCCGGACGCTCGCTTGATTTATCGGGATATTGATTTTAATGCCCCGCCAAACGCGATCTCGCCTATTATCGGCGCTGAGGTTATTGGTCGGTTTAGCCAATTATTTTGGGGGCGTGATATTACCGAATCCGAGTTGGTCACGATGACTGATGTCTCTGCCAAGATCATGAATGAACTGCCCATGGTCGTCTCAAGCACGAAGCTTTACCTGCGTTACCAATGTACGATTATGGCTTCAGCATTAGACTCGCTGATTGTGCGCTAACCTATGGCAACAGCCGCGTAAGCCGCGTTAAGTCACCAAGATCCAATCCCACCCACGGAGAAACACTATGAAACGGTTCCAAGATGTCATCAAAAACAAAGCCAAACGCGAAGTCGATGTGGGGCATAAAATTGAATGGACGAGGCGTGATTTTTTGGCCCATGGACTCTATTCGTTCTCAGCATGTCTGGCGTTGCCTAGTCTGCCCGCACTGGTTGCTAAATCAGCATTTGCAGCGACATCGAACGAAATCGGTTCAGGATTCATACCATTTATGTGTTTTGATATGGCTGGCGGCGCGGCCCTGGCGGGCAATTTTTTGGTCGGTAAAGATGGAGGACCAGATGACTGGCTCGCCTCTTATAGTACTCTAGGATGGAATCCGCGAGGCTCAGACAAAATTGATCGACGCTTCGGATTGCCGATGGCGGCAAACAAGAGTGGGATCTTTGCTGGATTGGTGGCAACGATGAGTCCTGAAGCGCAGGCTCGGCTTAGATTTGCGAGTGTGTGTCATTTTTCTCCATTAGACACCGGAGCTGCAAAGCAGAATATGGCCGCTCTCGCGACTGTTTCCGGCGCGTTTGGTCGTCAATTCAAAAATGGCTTGGCGTCATTGAATTCGTTATCCGGCGGTAACAGTGACACAGCATTAACTACAGGTATGTCTCTTAAGCCGTCCTACTTTGATAATCTGGACTCGCTCAAAGCGTTAGCAAGATTTGGCGGTCCCGTTGATCAAAATACCGACGCGAAGTATCTGAGTTTGATGGCTCGAGCGTCTAATCTGTTAACGGCGGAACAAATTGAGACGGTCCAGTCCGGGCCGGGCTCTCGAACCCTACGGGACCGGGTACGACAGTACCTGGCAGGTTCCGGAGATGGCGCGGGGATTGAAATCGATCCTCGAACGGAAGAAGTTATCCGAAGGATCTATAATATCGCACGCACGACTTCGCCGATTGATTCAAGAGTGATTCAGGCGACGATTGTGAGAAATGTCATCAAAGGCATCGCTGGAACAGGTGTCTGGACCTTAGGTGGTTGCGACTACCATACGGGGAACTCCCAATTCGGTGATGCGCAGGACCGGGAAATGGGCGAGGCGATTGGGCGCGCCGTTGAATATGCTCACTCCGTGGGCGCTCCTTTTTTCTTTCAGCTAATCACCGATGGGTCATGCAGCGCGCCGTCTGGCACTCGCAATTGGCGAAGCGACACCAATGAGGGCATGCAGATATTCGGCTACTATCGTCCAGAGGGTGCTCCTGAGTATAATAAGCCGAATATGCAGATTGGATGTTTCACCAATGGACAAGGAGCCGATCGTTCTACACTCGTAGGCGCTGATCCACATCGAGCCGCTTTAGCGGTGTTCGCTAATTATTGCCATATTCAAGGAAAATTAGACGAGTTCAAAAAAATCACCAGGGTTTTTAGTGACCGGGATATCGAGCAACTGCTAGTTTTTAGCCCGAATTAAGCAAAGAAATCTTTTATTTGGACCATTCAGATCCATTGAGATGCAAGCGAGAGTGACCATGCAATATATTGTTCTGATCTGTCTGTTGGTGTTCGCGGGCTGCGATCGAGATACTGAGCGTAAGCGCCAAACATTGCTGGCATCAAATCAACAATCGTTGGGACCAATGGCAGAAATCAATGATTCGGTTTGCCAGGACGGCGTCAAAGCATTCGCGGACCACTTCTATGGTTTCGTGAAAGAAAAAGCGTGTATTGGCTGTCACGATGGCCAAAATCACCAAGCACCGGGCTGGGTCTCAGATTCCCTACAGGAAGCTTACCAGCGTACAAAAGCACTCATTGATTTTTCGCGTCCAGAAGTATCTCCTATCGTGATTAGATCGACCAACGGACATTGTGACACGTCAGAGTATCCGGCATGTAGTGACCCCGCAAATAAACAAGAGTTCGTCGATGCGATCACGGCTTGGTGGGAGCACGGTGAGCGGCAATGTGATGCGGCCTATCAACGCACCGCAGAGGTTAAGGTTCCGGCTAAGATTCCGACTGATAAATTTATATCGATGCGTTGGCCCTTGGCTAATATTGATGCGAATTATGGTAACCTGTATCTAGAAGCGGAAATTAAAGCGATCAATGACAGTCAAACGAATCGAGTGGTCGTTTATAGCTTACGCAAACCGCGTATTGTGGCGAGTAAGCCGGATTTGTCCCTCTTTGTGCGCGGTGTCCGTATTTATCTGAATGGCCAGAATCAACGATCTGCCAATCAGTTTGAGTCGATTCAAGCAGCTGTATCGCCCGCCAAACTCGAGGACGGCTTTTATAATTATCCAGTTTTATCATCTGAGATGCTGACGTTAACGGCGATTGATCCCAAAAGTGACCGATTATCGATCGGGATACGAAAGATAAGCAGCACTCCAGTTCAGCCGTGTATTGCGTCCGATGTGTTTATAAGCGAGATTAGGCCAATTTTGGATCTTCAAAACTGCGCGTCCTGTCATGGAGTTGGTGGATCGACCAAGGCGCCGAAGCCATTCATGTCGACTGACAATGCGTCACTTTGTAGCGCGCTAAGGCAGTATATTGGCGCGTCGCCCCATCACACAACGCCCCTATTTGATATTCCTCTCATGACGAACCGTATGGACCATCCAAAGGTGCTCACCCTCACAAGACGTGATGTCGTGCTGCCTGTGAGTCATTGGATGCGCGCAGAATATCCGGTGGTAGATCGCGGGATTTCCCGTCCATAATTCGTTTAATGCGCGATTTTTAGTTTCAACCTCGACCGCCCTCGGAGAAGCATATAAATGATTGTATGAGTCTGATTTGTTTTTTTGATCGGTAGAACCTCAATGTTTTGAATCATAGGACGGAGATCTGATATGCTGTTTTTTGCGATTTCGCGGTTTGTACTTTGGGTTGTTTTAGGCTGCACTCTGGTCGCATGTTCGCGTGGAGAATATTCTCCAGTAAAGCACCATTTGAGTCGAGACAGAGGATCAGAGGCGCCATCTCTGGTTTTGCAATCCAATGAGCCGGTGAGTGCCATGGATATACGTAACTTCACAGGGTGTTTCATTCGCGCAGGAAAGCTATCTTGCTGGGGCGAGTACGCCAGGAAATTCGTCGAAGCCCCGTGGAATCAGCCGCGGCAGATCGCTATAGGTTACGAACATATTTGTGTGCTGGGAGCTGATGGCGTTAAATGCCGTAATAGCAGCGGTATTCCTTTGCCTGTGCCCGCGCTTGGCAATGTTCAGTCTATCAGCGCTAACTTGTATCATACGTGCGCTCTATCCGATGAGGGTGTTAAATGCTGGAAAAGTAACGATCAGGGAAGATTATTAAAAGTTCCCTCTCTGGTTCGCCCGACCGCTATCTCTGCGCAAGGGATCTACGCCTGCGCTTTAACGGCTAAGGGCGTTAAATGTTGGGATCCTGACAGATTTAAATATTTAGACGTCCCTCCCCTCAAGCATCCCACCGCAATTTCTTCTGGAGGTTATGCTACATGTGCTATTACCGACGAAGGCGTGCGGTGTTGGGGAAAATCTATTGCTGAGGCTGTTATCCCTAACCTGACCAACCCTTCTGCAATCGCTGTTGCTGGTGTTTATGCCTGTGCCATTGCGGCAGAAGGCATCCGGTGCTGGGGTAAATTGCCCCCGGGATTGCCTGCAGCTCCGGAGGCAAATAAACCGAGCCTGATTACTGCGAGCGACAGTGGGTTATGCGCCTCGACTACTGACGGTGTCAAATGCTGGGGTACGGGTATAGGGGATGTCTTCATGAGTGATCCATCAATTCAAGATCCGGAGTCGTTATTCTCGGCTGGGCCGCTGTCGTGCGGTGTTCGTCAGAATCAAAATACATGTTGGGGCACTATGTCTTTTGCGGAAGATATAGCTGGACTCATCGGATTAAAGGGGCTTTCAGGCTATATTTATGGCTCGCGACACAAACATATTTGTGCCCTTTCATCGACAGGTGTGAGTTGTTTTGGCGATGATTTGCCCATCCAGACCGAAATGCCTCCGCTAAGGGAACCGTCCCAATTATGCTCTGGAAGAGGTCATGCATGTGCTTTGACAGCTGACGGTGTAAAGTGCTGGGGCAACGATTTTTTCGGCCAAATCGAAGTGCCAGTTCTCTATAACCCATCAGTGGTATCGTGTGGCGGAAATACCACATGTGCAATCGATACCAGTGGAGTCAGCTGTTGGGGTGAGTTATGGGGCCCTGGATCACTTCTACTCTTTGGTCCACGAGCCGTGTCGTCTGAAGACAATAAAAACTGTGTGTTACACGAGTTGGGTGTGACTTGTTGGGATTATGATGCAAGGATAACCCATCCTGATTTAAACAATCCCACGGCCATAACATCAGGCACAAATCACACGTGTGCTCTCACCGATGATGGTGTCAAATGCTGGGGCAGTAATCGTTATGGCCAACTCGACGTACCAACACTGAATCATCCCACAGCCATTGCCGCGGGTGGATATCACACCTGTGCGATGACATCTGATGGTATCAAGTGCTGGGGAAATAAACTTCACTCGGAGCCTGATACAATGAACTAGTATGGCATTCAATGGCGGACTCGATATCAGAATCAATTGTCTGTGTGTGCAGAAACATCATGATGAGAGAGGAACAGATCGTCATGCGAACAATCCTTGCGGTAAGCTTTTTCTTCGTAACAAATCTGCTCGCCTGTGCTGAGTTGATGCATGAAGATAGCCGGAGGCCTGCTGGCGCAGATAAACCGAGCCGTGATCCTGAACTTCGTGAGATCAATTTTGAGGATGTGAGACCAATTGTCGCGACGTCCTGCGGCCAAGCTGACTGCCACGATGGCGTGCAAATGTTTGCATTAAGAGAACGGGAAGATTTCTTTAAACGAAAACCTCGTCCTTTGAATGCCATTATGAGAGGCTCGATGCCAAAGGGTGATTCTGGATTCCGAGAAACCACTGAAGGTCAGTTACTCATCCAATGGTTACAAACAAACCAAGAGCAATAATCGAGTTAAGGATCATTGAGAGTCTTCAATCGGCGTATGATCCAGTGCGTAAAGCGCGCGTTGGCGTCGGACCTGGAGGTTTTTTTAAGCGCTCAAGATCAAGTATTTCGTTCAGTGTTATGGGTCGCATTCGGACATGGTCTCTTGTCTTGGTTGTCATGATCGCGAGCGATTATTTACCTTTCAATTATGCTATGGCCAAAGATTCAGCGGGCGGTGTGAAAGGGCTGACTCCCCGGGAGATTTTTCGTAAGACCGCCGGTCAGTGGGGCGGCGATATTTTTCTGCTGCCCAAGCGTTACAACTACATGCTTGAAAGTTGGGAGTTTGATCCCAAGGGGTGGCACCCAAGTTCTGTTCACGGTAAGCTTTTGCCGCCACATCCCGTGAGCATGCACGGCGTTGGATGGTACTATGATCTGCGGATCCCCTTGGTGTTTTTTGATCCCTCGGGGCGATGGTTTAAGGCCGGGGCTTATAACAAACTGGCCGTGCAGCAGGATATCGTGCCCACATTAGCGCATATACTTGATGTGACTGCGCCGGCTAAACGAGGTGGTCGTGTTTTGTCGGAGGCGCTCATCCAAGGAAAGCCTCAACCGCGACCCAAAGCCATAGTGATTTTTGTGCAAGATCAGATGGGCTTCAATATCTCAATGCGCATCCTGGCGGAGCACCGTTCTACGAATCCATGATGGCACAGGGGGCTTCGTTCAAAAACGCCTCAGTCGCGCATGTTGATGTGGAAACCAGTGTTGGCCACGCGTCAATTGGCACAGGCGCTCGGCCATCAGAGCATGGCGTTTCGGGAAATTTTTAGTTCCACCAAGGATTTTGGCGGCAGATTCCGGCGTGGTGGAGTGTGGTCGGCTCATTGGTGACGATCATGATCTGGGTTTTGTTGATGGCCGCACACGGTTTGATCTATCATTTGATGAGCGTCTCGATTCCGTTGGCTGATTCTATCCAAGAAGCGTACCTAGCCTGACGGGCTTGGCCCTTAAGCACGCTCGAGACCTACTTAATTGGGGATTTACGAGGCCTCCGATTGGCCCTGGGAGTCCCTCAGTTTTTTACTCCACCGTCATACGGCGTGGGTTCGTTAGGCTTGGCCAAACCGCTGCGAGCCCCCGACGACATATCTTTCAATCAAGAGGGTGCCAGTCGATGGCAATGGCTCTTTTAGCTTAGACTTCGTGCGTGCTTTAACACTCACGAGGATCTTATGGCTGTTTACGAGCGTCACAAGCCTGAATCCACTGTGCTGTATCAATCCGTGGCGAGAGCTTGGCCAAAGATTGAGGTTGAGTATGCGATGGCGGAGCAGACTATTTCATCTCATGTTACCTCAGAATTTGAGCGGTACAAGCGCTGTGGGATTTTGGAGCATGGGTTAGTCAGGCTTTACTGTAAGGACTGCCTTGCAGAAAGGGTGCGCGGATTCAGCTGTAAAGGTCGCGGCTTTTGTCCATCATGTGGGTCCCGCAGAGCGATTCAGAAGGCTGACCGGATCGAGCGAGAGGTTTGGCCAAAGGCGCGGGTGCGTCAATGGGTCTTGACGTTTCCGTATCAGGTGCGATTTTGGCTTCGACGCAGTCCAGAGGTGTTTGGTGAGGTGATTTCAGTTGTGGTGGATACGATTTCTTTTTTCTATGAGCAGCATGCGACGGTGGCGCTGAGTCAAGATCAAATCTATTTGCCGACGGCCGGCTCCATAACCTTTGTGCAGTTTTTTGGGTCAAGTTTGGCGCCAAATCCGCACTTGCATATGATGTTTCTTGACGGCGTATTTGCCAGGGGTAAGGACGGCCTTAAGTTTTTTGAGCATCAAGGATTCTGCCAAGAGTCGATGTTTGATGTGATGGAGATGATTTATCTGCGGCTTGCGAAACTGTTTGCATCAAGGGGTTATGATGATGCGTCAGGCGAGGCTGGGCCGCCCGAGGAGGATGATCTCAACGTGCCGCTGCCGTTTATCCCCAGAGCACCCAAGGCCTACCGCCGCAAGGGTCGACTTCTGGCCAATCCTTTGTACCAGCATTCAGATCCTGATGTCATATCGATCCAGAGCTGGCTGAACTTACGCTACAAGTGGTTTTCACTGCACGCTGCGGTATCTATTGAGGGCTCAGATCGTGCCGGTTTAAGACAGCTATTTCACTACGGGGCAAGATCCTCCGTGAATCTCTCGCTTCTGAGCTATGTCCAGCCAGACGATCCAGATCGAAGTGATGTGGAACTTAAGCTTAAGAGGAAATGGAACGACGGCACCGAGTCACTCGTGATGAGCCAGAGAGACTTAGTGGAAAAGTTGGCAGGAGTGATTCCGCCGACCTGGTTTAACCTAACCAGACTTCACGGCGTCTTTGCCCCAAATCACGCATGGCGTGATTTTGTGGTGCCAGGCCCCGCGAAGAAACTAGCATGGCCCGCTCACGACGATCCCAACGTCTCCGATCCACCACCGACGGGCAAACCCTCCGCTGGCCGAGCAGCAGCGGAATACTGGATCCCGTGGGCTGACCTTCTTCGCAAGACGGTGGGTGTCGACCCAGAGATTTGCACCTGCGGTGCGAGAATGGTGGTCGATGATGCGATCACCGACGGGGAGAAGATTGCCGAGGTGCTCACAAGACTGGGGATCGCCTCCACAGGCCCACCAAGTGTTTTGGCTCAGCGGCAATCGACGGGAGAGCTCGACGATGTCTTCGATGTCTAAGTGCTGGTGTTTGATGTGCCGGTCACGACTAAGTTTGACTGCATTGATGTCAGTCACTGACAGTTGTGAGGGATCACTCATTTTTTAGGCTTACGAGGTTATCCATGCAGGGCAGGGTAAGAGGTGTTTTTGAGGACTTTTCGGGCGGCTACGAGGTGGAATGACGCATCGCGTACGTGAACCCCGGTTCATGTCCGGGAATGACAGCGAAAAATGAGGCGGTTTTGCATTATTTGACCTAGCGCCAATGAACCGATATTATCTTGCACCACTTGGTAGAGCAGCGACTATTCGGGCTGACGGCGCTTATACTGGATGGATTCATGCATGGTCCGCTAAGATTCTCGGAAAACTGAAGATCGAGCACATCAAAGCTCGACCTCACCACCCGCAAACATGCGGTAAAATTGAGGCATATCACAAGACCATCCACCGAGAGCTCATTGACAAGGAATTTTTTCATTCGCAGGAACAGGCTGTGGAGAGGATCAGTCGGTTTGTCGACCATTATAATCATGCCCGACCGCATAGCTCACTTGAGGGATTCACGCCGGCAGATCGCGACTTCGGCGTGATCGATTCGGTGAAAAAGTATCTTGAAGACTTCCGCCAGCCGAAGAATGAGCTCGAAGAAAAATCGGAGAGGATTGGAATTGGCCGCGGGTCGAAACTTTATTTGATTGGAAAGATTCTGGGCCAAGACATCCGTGTTCAGGAATTGGCGGGTTAGCTGTCGATTTACATCAATAACCAGCCGTACAAACAGATCAGTTTTCTTCAGTAGATAATAACATTGCCGGCGCTTTGTTTGGTAATATTGGTTTGCAAAGATCAATAACAACCAAGCAAGGGCAGCCGGCATGAACGGCTTCCATTCCGCAATATCCACCGCCATTTTGTATTTTGCTATGCCAAAGCAATCCTTGCAAGAGCTAGCAAAGTCCGAGGGTATCAGTAAGCAGGCAGTCCCGAAACGGATTGCGCTCGCAACCCCTTATATTCAGGCGTTTCAGGCCACTCCGGCCATCGATCCAAGGATCGAAGAATTATACATCGAGCTGGACCGTGAACGTCAACTCAACCAGGATCTTCGGCGACAACTTGTGATTTGCCGAACTCTCTTGTATCTCGCCGAGGCTTTTAAGGAAATCGCATTGAAGTTTTTTCCGACACTGAAGCTGAGCCGGCTGTCGGCTCTGCAGAAGAAATATCTTCTCGACATGCTGGATCGCTTCCAGCGCTTGGGTGGTAAGATGAAGGAGTTTTGTACTCGGGTGGTAGATCACCAGATACCATGCGCGACTGGCAACTGCGTTACGAAAAATACGGACTCTCAGGCCTGCATGTCAATAAGACGAGACCATAGCATTTTTCAAATAAGCTGCCGCTTTGGCTTCGGCAGCAACTAGTCTCGCTATTTCTTCGCTACCCGCACTGGACGCCGCGGCAGCATCACAAGCAGATTGCCCACAACCCCGCTATCACCTGGTATATCTCGATTCCAACCATTCAGAAACTCCACGACGAGCACCGCCAACGGAGTGACGAAGAGCGTTAACGAATCCATAAACGCTGGTGTTTTGATGTATCGACTGAGGCCTGGACCATCGATTTCAACCACCATTCACATGAATGGAAAATACATTCTCAGGCTTTTGACGGTACCAGACCATAGGCCGTTTGTTGATACCGCATTATTCCCCAATACCTCGACCGAAAAAGTTATGGATCATTTGATTGAGCTATTCTTGAAGAACAATCGGCCATTCATCATCACGGCTGACAACGGTCCAGATGTTCCGAACAGAATTCAGGGTAAATATTGAGGAATTCTCCATTTTTCTTGCTCACAAGTCCCCACTTCTACGGGCCATTTTAACGGTGCCCCCGAGATGGTTCACCGAACACTCAAGTCCAATATTGATAGATTCTCAACTCACCAAAATCTTACTTGTTCGGTTGCCGAGACCGACATGGCCAGAATCGATCACAACTATACCCATCGTCTCGAAGGCCTCAACAAGCAGACACCTGCCACCATCTTTTTTTGCGACGAATTTCATTCCGAGTGATCATGAAGTCCTAACGCCGTCAATCAAAGAACGAGAACTCAGAACGAAGTTTACCGGCCGCGACGTCGATCCTAAGTGAATCGCCATTCAATGATAGAACCCCCGAACCAGCTAACAAATCCTTACCAAACTCATCAATCAGCTTTGAAACGCGGCCACAAACCTATGAGCCGCACATGTAGTGCTTTGGCTAGCGAACATCATCCTTTAGTCAATTGAAATTCAACACCCTTATTCCCTGCTCTACCGCCGGCCGCTCCGACCGCCAGTTAACAACCTAGCCACACCACCGTATTCAGCTTACAGTGTGTTTCGACGCGCTGTGGTTGTGGATAATCTTAATTAGCACCGACAACCGCGAAGCCGTGGGTAAAGCTCGTAAATGCGTGCATCGACAACATAAATGCCTTAACTCCGGTTACGTAAAATCTTCTGCGGATCCCAGCGTAGCATTTATGCTCTTCTAATCGCCACTTCATAGCGGTACATGTATCAGTCTTCCAGTAGCTGTGTCTCACTTACGATGCGTTGACGGTTCTGACTTCGAGCCATTAGGGCGACCCATTCCGTTCTGGCTGCCCTGCCCAGGGGGCTGTCCGCTTATATCTGACGCGCCTCCTCCAGTAATAGCCTTGATCGGCTCCGTTTTGCTGCAGTATGACGCTGCGGCTACCTTGCACAGTCTCTCTTTTACCAGCAGGTGATCTCCATCCGCACTTTCGTAGCCCGATACGGTGCATCTTACATCCTGAGCTCCGTTTATGTTACCTTTGCATCCCTTTTTTCCCCCATAAACTTCACCCCATTTACATGGTATCGAGTACACAAAGGTACCCGCACTCGCCCCATTCCGTATTAAACAACCGTCGCTACATGTATATTCAACTTTGTACATCTCCGACGCCAGCAGGCACGCAAATTCGCTCGCATTTAATTCTTGCGTGTCACACCTTGAGCTATCAATATTTTCATTAACCTGGCATGCAAACCCTAATGCCACACCTGACATCATTAAGCCTATCACCAGCCCCGCAAGCCACATGATTCCTTTTTTCCGCCTCCCGCTCCATAGCGTACCCATTCTGCACCTCCGACCTTTGCCCCTGTACGTGGCATCACAGGCGACTACCTTTTATTTTCTCAATCACCCAGCAACCACGCTGAAT
>JBILMN010000230.1:0-4077 GCA_044375465.1 Oligoflexales bacterium
CCAAGTGTTGCAAGACGCTCATCGAACATACCAACGCGGACAAAATCGTCAGACCTTATTAACATTACAGCGCCAGTAACGCCTGGAACAACACGAGCTGGTTTCGCGAACCAATCCATTTTCGGACTGAATATTTGGCCGCGTAGGGGATGAGCTGCGATAATTTTTACGCCGGGAGCTGCAAACAAATGCTGAATACGTCTTGACGGGTAGAGCAGACTGCAACCAACAACCCCAACCTCAGGCAAACACTCAAGCGCTTCCAGCATTCGTTGAACAATAGTTCGATCATGAAGCTCCACGTCATTGTTTAAGAAAAGGACCCAACTAGTGTCGAATGAGGCAAATTTTTGAAACCCATCATTATTGAGTCGACTATAATTAAAATTATAATCTGCTTGCAGTATATCAATATTCAACTCCGGATACCGTGCATTTATCGATATCAGAGCATCGAATGTTGCTTTCAACTGAGAGCGATTGTTGATGAGGACGGTCTTGATCCGAATGCCTGTATTTAAAATTTGAGCAGACAAATTGATTAAACATTTTTCTGTCAAATCCCATCGGTCCCGAAAGGGGATAAGAACCAATAATTCGCCCCCGAAAACGCCCCTTTTGACTAAGGCTTTGTCGAGCTTTTCTTGGAAAATTGTTTGGTCTTTAGTGTATCTTTCTACTAGTATACTTGAATGATCTGATTGGAAGCCACGGCATAAAATCGTGTAGATTCTGAGAGCAATCTCATAGAATTTACATAATATCCTAACTAAAACACCGAAAATCATTCCGTGGATCCGAGAATGGTCAATTGAATCATAATGAGCCTAAGCCAATAAACGAACCCAAATTTTTTAGGCTATGTTAGCAACATCGACACTATGCCAATTGAAAGCAAAAGCCCAGTGAAACTCAGCCTAATTGTGCCAATTTATAACGAATCCACTCATCTCGAACAGTTTTTGGCGCAGCTCGACACTGTAGCTCTTGCTGCTGACAAAGAACTGGTCTTTATTGACGACTGCTCAAAGGACAAATCATTTGAGATCCTTAGCAATTTCAAATTCAACTCCAAAGTGATCATCGAACGGCAGCCCCAAAACCAAGGCAAAGGCGCAGCGATTCGGCGCGGATTTGAGCTAGCCACAGGCGACATCATCGGGGTTCAGGATGCAGATTTTGAGTACTCGCTGGATGATATTCCAGCCGTCATTGATCCACTGCTCAAAGGTAAAGCAGATGTGGTGTTTGGTAGTCGCTTTAAAAAGAATGGGTTCCAGGTGCACCGGACATTTCATTACATGGTGAACCGGGTTCTCACGATCATGAGTAATATCTTGAGTGGGCTTTATCTCACCGACATGGAGACCTGCTATAAGTTCTTCCGAGCTGATGTTTTGAAGAATATTAATCTTGAAAGTAACCGGTTCGGGTTTGAGCCTGAGATCACGGCAAAGGTCGCAAGACTCAAGGTTCGTATGATGGAGGTGCCCATCAGCTACTTTCCAAGAAGTTATATGGAAGGCAAAAAGATCACTTGGAAGGACGGAGTTGCAGCCCTAAGGCATATCGTCTATTTTAATGTCCTCCAAAAACCTTCAACCTTTTTTAAGCCGGGGATGCCAGCTAAATATATTCCCCAAGGGACTCAATGGTTATGAATAAACGCGCACTAATTACAGGAATCACAGGACAAGACGGCAGCTACCTTGCGGAGTTATTGCTCGAAAAAGGCTATAAAGTTTTCGGTGTTGTGCGTCGGCTCAGTACGCCGAACTACTCTCGCATCGAACATCTGCGTGATAAGATCACGTTGATTGATGCCGACCTTCACGACTCGATGTCTCTTGTTCATGCCGTGGAAAAATCTGAGCCAGATGAGTTTTACAATCTTGCGGCGCAAAGTTTCGTGGCCACGAGTTGGCAGCAGTCGGTGCTGACAGGAGATTATACAGGCATTGGTGTCACAAGGGCACTTGATGCCGTTAGGGCGGTAAATCCTCGCATCAAATTCTACCAAGCCAGTAGCTCAGAAATGTTTGGCAAGGTGATGGAAACACCGCAGAAGGAGACCACGCCTTTCTATCCAAGAAGCCCTTACGGGGTGGCCAAGGTTTACGGCCACTGGATTACGGTTAATTACCGCGAAAGCTTTGATATGTTTGCCGTGTCAGGGATTTTGTTTAACCATGAATCACCCCGCCGCGGCGTTGAATTTGTCACACGCAAAATTACTGACGGCGTGGCAAGGATTAAGGCCGGCAAAGCCACGAAACTTCATCTCGGTAATCTAGACGCCAAGCGAGATTGGGGCTACGCCAAGGACTATGTGGAAGCAATGTGGCTCATGCTTCAGCAAAATGTAGCTGAGGATTTTGTGATTGCCACCGGTGAGATGCACACGGTTAGAGAGTTCTGTGAGCTAGCATTTGGTCGTGCAGGGCTTAATTATCAGGACCACGTGGTGGTCGACGAACGGTTCATGCGCCCTGCAGAGGTCGATCTGCTACTTGGTGACCCAAGCAAAGCCAAGACCAAACTGGGCTGGAAAATCAAAACAAGCTTCAAAGACTTGGTCAACCTCATGGTGGATGAAGATCTTAAAGCGTACGGCGTGTCTCTTCGTAAATAGATGAAAGTTCTGATCACAGGAGCTGCCGGGTTTGTTGGACGTCATATGGCGGCAGAACTTTTGCGCGCGGGTCACGACATTGTCCTGACAGGAGTTGCAGGTTGTGAGACTGAGGTTTACGGGTACGGTACAAGGCCCGTTTGTAAACTTGATATCACAAATCCTAATGAATGCCTTCATGTGATGCAAGATGTGTTGCCAGATGCGGTTATCCATTTAGCCGGCATTGCTCAAACAGTGGGACATACGCTGGAGGCATTTGAGGCTGTCAATATCAGCGGAGCTAACAACGTAGCCTCAGCTTTGAAAAGCCTTAGGACAAAGTCACCGAGAGCTTTCCTGCTAGCAAGCAGTGCTTTTGTCTATGGTGGCAACATCAAACATAATACGCTGACCTGCGATGAGAACACGCAGGTTTCGCCTCGGGGACTGTACGGCGAAAGTAAGCTTCGGGCAGAAAAGACGGTCTTGGGATTGGCAGGAGATGGATTTGAGGTCTATGTAGCTAGACCATTTAACCATATTGGACCAGGTCAGGATCTTTCATTTGTGGTCCCTGGTATTGCCAAGAAAATTAGGGCGGCTGCGCCAGGCTCGAAGATTGAGACTGGTAATTTGGATGCGCTCAGAGACTTTACAGATGTCAGGGATGTCGTGCGGGCCTATCGCCTGATCCTGGAAAAAAAGCCTGACGAAAAAATATTTGTCATTGGAAGTGGTCGCGCCACATTGATCAAAGATATATTTAGATTCTTTGCGGAGATCTCTGGTAAAAACATCACCTCTTATGTTTCTGAAAGTCTTCGTCGCGAGGAGAGCTCTGGTGCTATATTAGCGGACGCTGGACTTGCACGAAGAATTCTTGGGTGGGTGCCAGAAATCACGTTACATCAGAGCCTCAGGGATGTGTGGCATGAGCAAACATAAAATATTGGTCATCGGCGCCTCCGGGCAAGTGGGCTCTGCCTTTAGGCAACTTTTTGGCGGCACCAAATCAGTCGTCTTTGCCGATAAGCCAGGCGCTGGGATTGATGGTGTTAGACCTTGTGACCTCACCGATTCAGGGTCCATTGAGGCGTTGATATCTGACGTGAAGCCCACGGTCATCATCAATTGCGCAGCCTACACGGCAGTCGATTTAGCTGAAAAAGAGACGGACCTTGCCATGACGATTAACGGCGAGGCAGTGGCCGTGATGGCAAGGTCTGCTGACAAGATCAATGCCATACTGATTCACTACTCGACCGATTACGTGTTTGATGGATCGGGAGAGAGACCCTGGCTTGAGACGGACCAGGTGAATCCGGTGAATGCCTATGGTCGTACAAAACTTGCAGGAGAGAAAGCCGCAGTGGAGCATTGCCGTCGCGGGTATGTGCTGCGGACGCAGTGGGTCTATGACAATGCGGGGAAGAATTTTCTGAATACGATGCTGCGGCTTGGGG
>JBILMN010000078.1:0-13300 GCA_044375465.1 Oligoflexales bacterium
GATCCCAGAATGGTTTGCCGCGACCGACGCGATTCTCCCACAGCCGCGACTGGCTCTCGTGAATGCCGCTTGAAACACCGCCACCCAAGATATTGCCGTCAAGCTCAGGGCTGATTCCCATCTCATAAAGGGCATGCCCCACCTCGTGGATCACGCTGAACAGGCAATCTGTCAAGTCATCACGTCTGGCCCTTGTGGTGATCCGAATATCTCCGCCAGACAGTCTCGTCATAAATGGATGCGGCGAAAGATCCATCCGACCGCGTGTAAAATCATATCCAAGGGTGGCCGCCACTTTCTTGCAGAACGCAAGTTGTGACGCCTCGTCAAAATCCCCCTCAAGGCATCGGGCGTCAACCGGAGGAGCGGCCGTGACTGTCTTCACAAGCGGCACCAGTTCAGTGCGCAGATCATCAAAAAGCTTACGGGCGGCTGCGACCGTGACGCCCATATCCGAGTATTGGATCAGGGCGTCCATGGGATGCTGAATCCCTGGGAAGCAATCACTAAACCGGCGATTGAGGTCGATGGCTTTTTCGAGAAGGGGTTTTAAGGTTGAAAAATCGTTTTTAGGCCGTGCCACGGCCCAGGCGGAATACATGCGCGCATAGTGTTCGGTCATGGCGCTGTTCAGTTCGGACGGGACACAAGCTTCAAGGTCGCGGATGCGTTTGGCTTCACGTACAAACGCAGCGTCATAGCAGGTGTCCGGTTGCGCTGCAGCCCAGGATTCCAAGCCTGCGATGAGATCCGCCGTTTCTTTTGCGGTGAGCATGGCGTGGGATATTTTGCCTAAGCTAGCCATCATCCGGCCACGTTGCTCGGCGCCTGCCTCGGGCAGCATCGTGGCTTGATCCCAACCCAAAACCGCATTGGCAAGATTGATGTCGGTCATCTGTCCGAGACGAACTTTGAGTGTTTTCAAAGCATCAAGTTGTGCTGTGGTCATGGCTTTTGCGGTCCTCAAGGATGAAAGTTTCTTTGCAAGACCCATCAACCGATGTGCGTCATGCCGCCCATATAGGGCTGTAGGCATTTTGGAATCGCCACGCGTCCGTCTTTTTGTTGGTGCACCTCAAGCAGGGAGATGAGTACCCGGGGGCTTGCGATGGCAGTATTGTTGAGGGTGTGGCAGATTTTTGTCTGACCATCTTTGCCCTTGTAACGAAGCTTGAGGCGGCGGGCCTGAAAGTCGTGAAAGGTGGAGCACGAGTGGGTCTCGCCATAACCTCTACGGCTTGGCATCCAGGTCTCAATGTCATGCTTGCGAACTTGACCTTGTCCGAGGTCTCCCGTGCAGACGTAGACCACACGGTAGGGCAGTCCAAAGTCCTGCAAACACTCCTCGGCATTGGTCAGAAGTTCGGTGTGAAGTGCTTCAGAGGTTTTTTCATCGGCTGGTCCGATGATCACCTGCTCGATTTTTTGGAATTGATGCACACGGTAAAGGCCAGAGGTGTCTTTGCCATAGGTGCCAGCCTCGCGGCGAAAACAGCCGCTCCAGGCCATCATTTTGAGCGGTAGTTTGTCTTCTGCCAAAATCTCTCCGGCATAAAAACTCGTTAACGGGACTTCGGCAGTGCCCACCAGTGCCATCTCGTCTTTCTCGACGTAGTAGGCCTGCTCGCGCCCGGTCGGAAAATATCCAGTCCCCACCATGCAGTCTTCACGCACGAGGACCGGAACGCTCATAGGCTGGTAGCCCTTGCTGGCAAGTTTATCGTACACATAACGAAGGACCGCCTGCTCAAGCCGCGCCCCTAAACCCGTGAGCACATAACTGCGTGAGCCGGCAATCCGCACGCCTCGCTCAAAGTCAACCAGGCCATGTTTTTCACCAAGTTTCACATGATCAAGAGGCGTAAAATCGAACGACGGAACATCGCCCCATTTTTTGATTTCCACATTCTCGCTGTCGTCTTTGCCGATGGGGACATCGCCTCGCGCCGGTTGTGGGACAAGAAGAAGCTGTGCCTCAAACTCAGGTTTTTTGGAGTTGAGTGTCGCTTCAATCGATTCCATCTTGGTTTTGATGGTTTGCACCTGAAGCTTCAGGCTTTCTCTTTGGTCGGCCGGGGCCTTGCCAATCTCTTTGGAAAGTCGATTGCGATCCGCCTGCAACTCCTCCCATTGAGTTTGCAGCGGGCGAATCTCGCCGTCCAGTTTCAGCAACGCGTCGATGTCGATAGGATTGCGTTTGTCGCGGGCGCCTTTTTTGATGAGGTCCGCATGATCTCTAATGAATTTGATATCAAGCATGGTGTCAGGTCCGGTGTGAGTGGGTTCGCAAGAGAGTCGTCATCGATCGCGGGTAAGGGGCTTCAGATGATGACCTGATGATGAGCCTTCGAGTTTAATAAAATCAGGGCGTTGGATCAACTATAGATCGCGCAGAGTGGGCGTCGACAGGGTGATCACTTTTGATGCCAATCTCAGGGGGATCAATCAGTCATGCAGAACTTGAATGGTATATTGCGAGTTCCATATATTAAAATCTTTGCCTATTTTATTGATTCTAAGAAATCTCTCTGCTAGAACCGGGGTGGCTAACAGCTGCGAGATGAATCATGATGTCACAACAGCAAAACACCCAGAATCTTGAAAATGTTTTTACCAGGCGTTTGGGATTACCTTATGCGCCGGTCATCTTGGCTCCCTTGGCCGGGGTCTCTGATCATCCATTTCGGCGCGCCTGCGCGCGACACGGCGCCGATCTCACGTATGTGGAAATGATCTCGGCAACAGCGATGCTGTACGAAAGTCGGCGGACCTTTGACATGCTGAAGCGTCACGAGAGTGAGGCGATTTTAGGTGTTCAGATCACCGGTAAAACGGCAGATGAGGTGGGGCGTGCGGTGGGAATGTTGGACAAAATGCCCTTTGACACCATTGACATCAACATGGGCTGCCCGGTTAACAAAGTTGTGAAATCAGGTTGCGGTAGCGGTATTTTGCGTGATCCGCAGCGCGTTTATGAAACCACAAAACGCGCCCGAGAGGCCACGGCAAAGCCCCTGTCCGTGAAAATCCGCCTCGGCTGGGATCGAAACACGGTGACCTGGCCTGAGGTGTTGGATGCCGCAGAACGTGGTGGTGCAGAGTGGATCACCATTCACGGACGCCTTCGCAGTGATGACTATGGCGTGCCGGTCAATCTCGATGGGATTGCCGAGCTGAAGCAACGCGCAAAAATCCCTGTGATCGGTAATGGCAACGTATTTTCGCGCAATGATGCCCTATACATGCGTGAACGTACGGGAGTGGACGGCATTATGGTGAGCCGCGGAGCACTCGGTAACCCTTGGGTTTTTAATGATATCAAACACGCAGAAACAGCCGTGTCTATTGACGACTGGGAGCAACTGGCGCTCGATCATCTCACGTGGCAGCAAGAGGAGTACGGCGACGCGGGGTCAGGCGCCGTATGCATGCGCAAACACCTGCTTTGGTATGCCAAGGGATGGCCATCGGCGAAAAAACTTCGCGAGGCCATCAGCCATACCGGAAAAATTTCCGATTGCGCAGTCTTGGTCCGAGAGTTTGCCAATGAACAGCGAGCTGCCGGCATGACCTTACGACAGACCGTATGGCCTCAGGATCAGGAAAGCCGCTTTAGCTTTGATCCCAAGTGGGATATGGACCGCCAGCTGGACCGTGGCGTCGGTGACGATGGACTGGCGATTTTATAGGAATATCATCGGGACAGGATCGGGGCATGATCGTGAAGGTATCACGACAGTTTTGCGACTGTCAGACTGAAGACTCTGCCCCGGAGAAACCATGAAGCGCATGATTGATTTTGTGTGGTTGTTAACGCTTGGATTGATCCTGCCAGGGGTCACTCGTGCGCAGACGGATCAGCTTTTGCTCAAACGAAGCACCCGTCCTCTGATGGTCGAGTCGACTGTTGAAGCGCTGCGTCCATGGGAAACGCCGGTGGAGGGTTTTTTCGTCCGCAGTCACCACAATACGTTACCCACCAGAATCGATGATTCATGGACCATTTCATTTGAAGGGCTTCTGAGGCGTCCGAAGAAAATGACACTCAAATCGCTAAAATCACAACCTCAGGTTGCATTTCATGCCGTTTTGGAGTGCTCTGGAAATGGCAGATCACTTTTTGAACCCCAAGTGAGTGGGATTCAGTGGGGGCGTGGAGCCGTCGGTAATGCAGAGTGGCAGGGGGTTCCACTGAAAATTCTGTTCAAAGACCTGGGAATCAAGCCAGATGCCAAATTTGCCACGTTTGAGGGCTATGACGAACCGATTCTGCCCAGCAAAGCAAAATTTGTCAGGTCTATTCCCCTCGGGCTCCTGACGGAAACAGGTGCTATATTAGCTTTTACTATGAACCGTGATCCGTTACCGGTAGCTCACGGTGGTCCAGTTCGTTTGGTCATGCCAAATATCTATGGCCAGAATTGGGTGAAATGGGTGAATAAAATCAGTTTCTCGGCAGAGCCTGATCAACGCGCCTATGCCGTAAAAGCATACCGCATGCCAATCAAGCCAGTCCAAGCCGGCGACCAATGGGACCCGGTCTCAGACGGCAAACCGATCGATTACATCAGGGTGCAAACAATTTTTACGGATCCTACACCAGGTGCGGCTGTTTTGCCCGGTGTCCAAGTGCTTCGGGGTAAGGCGTTCTCGGGAAGTGGCGCGGTCGTTAAGGTTGAGGTTTCTCTCGATGATGGCAAATCATGGGCTGAAGCCAGCCTGTCAAAGCGCAAAGACCATAGTTGGCAAGAATTTGATATTTCGGTCGAGGTCAGGGACGGCAAAACCTATGAAGCCTTGGCGCGAGCTACGGACGCAAAGGGTTTCACTCAACCCCTGACTCAGTCGTGGAATCCCAAAGGTTATCTCTACAATGCCGTCGACCGTATCCGTTTTTCTGTCAGTGAGGTCGAGGTCCGTCGCGAACAAAATCTTGCGCTGGTCCGCCAGCATTGTCTTACGTGTCACTCAGCTGAAATTATTGGACAACAGAAGTTAAACAAGGACTCTTGGCGTGCAGTTGTAAAAAAAATGGCAGACTACGGCCTAATTTTGGATGCAAGCACATCTGAAGTCATTGCTATGACCCTTGCTGATGGAGCCTTTCGGCAAAAACCAGGTGATGATCGTCAGCAGATTTTTGACCTTGCCGCCCAGCCCGACCTGTTGACCGTTCCTCCTCAAAAAGAGGGCCTTGCGAAAAGTGGCAGGGTCTTATTTTTATCTCATTGTGCCGCTTGTCATGGGGCTGATGCGCTTGGGGAAACGGCGCCGCGCCTGCGTGGGCGAGTGATCTCCAGGGCGCTGTTTTTTAGTACGGTTAAACATGGGCGGCGTCAGATGCCGCCGTTTGAAAGCCGATTGAACACGAAAGATATGGAAAATATTCTGGCGTGGCTCGCCACGGATGTCCGTCAGCGGCGATCAGATTAGAAATTTTTATTTTGACGATTGGAAGTTCGGTCATCATCTTGTTTGGCGTCTTTGAAAATCTTGGAGGGCAGGCTATTTGTCGTTCGGCATTGGACTTAGTATGGGGTGGGATTCCGATTCTCACGAGTGAATGGTATGATGGGAAACTCATCCCATGAATTTTCTACCCATAAGGCCCAAAGACGATGCTCCAAGACCAGATCAAAGCAGCCATGAAGAAGTCAGAGCTCCTTAGGTCGCTGACGCCGCAGGCAGAGACCACGTTGCTTGAAAAAAGTAAAACCCTCGTCAAGCGACAGGGCGAGGTGATTTTGCTGACGGGAGAAGAGGTTTTAGGCCTGTATTTGGTGGTTTCAGGAAGCGTGGGTGTGTATCCAAAGCGCGGCGCGAAGCAAATAGCGACCATGGCTTGCGGGGATGTTTTTGGTGAAATGTCTTTTTTGGAACACCGTAAAGCGTCTTCAACGATTATTGCCGAATCACCGACGGTTGAAATCCAATTGTTCTCAAATCCCCTCGTGACCCAGGCTCTGGATGCCGATGTGAACTTTGCGAAGAGTTTTTTTCATGCGGTGGCTCTAAGTTTGTCTCGCCGTCTGCGCTCAAGTAATCAGTTTATCACCGAGGAACTACGCCGTGGACAGGAAATCGCGGCAAAATTGACGTCTGCCATGGAAGATCTTAAGTCTGAGGCGTTGCGCGTCTACAAGCAATCAGAAGCACCGTCATCAGAAATGAACAAGGTTCATGCATTTGTGAATGAACTGATCAAATCTCTGACATCCATGGAAGAGCGTGTGGCTGCAGCCTGGGATCAGCAAAAAAGTTGATTCCTGCAGTGTGCCATGACTTCAGAAATCGACAGGACATCGCCAGGATTTGGTGCCTCTGTAGATCGCTTGTCCTGCACCAGGGATGTAGAGTTCGCCGATATTCACGGACCGAGACACGGTGCGGGCACAGGCATTCATTCCAGCGCTAGCGCTGTGAGCGATACCGTCAGCGAGTTTTGCGGCCGCAATCAGTATGACCGGAACCGAGCATATGGCCACAGGCACGGCGATCAACTGTCCGACAACGACCGCACCATCAGCGATATAGCCGACTCCGCTCAAGGCCAGTGACGTTGGCGCTGTTAGCAGGGTTGGGACATAGTTGATGGGGCCCATGTCTTCATGATCCGGGCAGCCCGCAAAGGCGGACGGACCAAAATACAGGTGCAGTCCAAAATAATGGATGAGGACAACAAAAATCCATGACCGCAAGCGGCAGGGTGGCTTTACGCGTAAATACACGTCAGGCATGGTGATCACTCCCACAGAGAAGTTCCAGTTCTGATCGGCGAGGTCGGTACCGCCTGGAATCAATGAAAGCAAAGCTGATGCCAGCCAAATGAGGTTTAAAGGCGCGGTGAAATCATTAAAATGATCATATAAAAGCGCTAAGTTACAATGCTGAGTCCAGACTTCTTGGGGGGTGTCGCCGCGGTCTCAGGTGTTTCGCATCGGGCACAGTTGAGCCCATAAGAGAGCCTCATCGAGCTGAGAGGTTCCGGCTATGGATAGCGTCAATAGATAGCGTCAATAGATAGCGTCAATTTGACCTCGGGGTGGCCTGGGGTTGGTTTATTTTTGTGACCTTTTGGGCGAATCTGTCGTTTTTTCTTTGAAATCCATTGAGAGAGAGCTTGAAACCTATGGGGCACTTGGCATAGAAGTGTTGCATATGGCCAGTTGGCCAAATATCAAGATTCAGACAGCAGGACATGACAACGGGGGATAGAGATGAAAAAGTTACTGGTGCTTGGGTTTGGGATCATGGGTGCGGCTGCGGCCGCAAACGGCGAAGAGGTCTCGGCGACGAAGAAAGCTGCGATTATGACGCCCATTGAGAACCTCTATGGCCGCATCGAGGCCCGACAAACGTCCATGCAGTGGGAGAGTGCCACTGAAGGTAAAAAGCGCGGCGTCACCAGCTACAAGCTCGTACCTCGCATCGGCACCAAGGCTTTCAATAATCGTCTTGATGTCTACGTCGAAACACCCATCGCCAACGAGGCGCGGACCAGCAACTACAAGCAGTCGGTTTCCAACTACCAGACAACTTTTGCAGCCTATGCAGGCAATGTTTTTTCGGTGACACCTTACGCACAGGGGTACTTGCCCCATAATGGCAGCGATTTTTCATCGGATCTTGCTGTCAATACCGATGCCGCAAAGACCTTTGATCTGACCATTGGTAAACTTTCGATCCACGGTGGGCTTGAGCCTCAGGTGTCCACTGGCACTGAGCCAACTCAGGGTGAAGCCATCGTCCGCAAAAACGGCGCATTGTCCTTGAAAGACGACGGCAGCCCTGAAAAGCAATCCATTGCGCAGCGCGAGCCAACCACCACCCTTGAGTACATTGCTGGATTCTCCTTCACGCCATCATTTGCACCGAAACTTAGCCTTGCGACCGATGCTTATTTTGACCGTTCCTATATTCCAACCTATGAGCTTCGGTCTGACGAAACGGGCGAACATGTTGAGAAAACCGGATACGCGATCAATGATAAGACCCTTACGGATGTCGTCTTGACCTACAAAGCTGACGCGCTGACCAGCATTCAGTCGCTCACCCGTTTGCGTCACGACGGCTTCTACGCAGCCAATAAGCCCCACGAGTCGCCACGGATGCCGCAGATTGAGCAGCGTCTTTCTTTGATCCACAATCTGTTTTAAAATAGAGGCCAACCGAGATCATTCGGTGATCATAAGGTTGGCCCATGTTCTTTCGTTGCAAGTCGCATTCTTACCTTACCGCGCTCAGTGTTGGCCTATGGGTCACCACTGGGCGCTTTGCTATGGGCAATGTGGTCGGACCCGATATGCAAAACTTCAATGCCACTCCCGATGGCCTTGATTTTGTGACCGTTCAGTCGTCTGAGACGTTGCGGCGCGGTTATTGGAATTTGGGGCTTTTTGTCAATCAAGCTCAAGGTACATTGCCGCGATTTCCCAATGATGGGACGACAAGGCCTGTGGGTCAGTATGATGATACGCTGACAGGGCTTGATCTCAACGTGGCGTATGGTCTCACAAATCGCGTCACATTAGGGTTGTCCCTGCCACAGATCATAGCGCAAACAGTGCGCAGTGACGAGGGGGGTGTTCGCGGTGAATTCCTCAAAAGTGGCAGCACAGAAATCAGACCATTGATCAAGTACCGAATGACCGGCGACGCCCGAGGCGGCATGGCATTGATCGTCTCTTCGGGGATCAATATGGTGGAAGATAATCCCTACACGGGCCTTGGCAGTCCGCCAATCTTCAACCTGGAATGGGCCGTGGATCAAAGTTTTGGAGCCTGGGCTGGGGGGCTCAATCTTGGTTACCGCCATCGCACACCGGGAAGTCCGCTGACTGGTGCTCCCGTCGAGCCGTTGGGCAGTCAATGGATCGCAAGCGCGGCCGCCAGTGTGCTGCTGCCTGCGATAAATTCACGGCTGATCTTTGAGGTTTTTGGCAGCCAGCCAGCAGATCGCGGCAGCAATCGCTCGGATCGTATGCTCTCTTCAGCCGAGGCTTCCATGGGCATCAAGCACATGGCCACAGATGCTCTGGCATTGCACGCGGGGCTTGGGCGGGAGTTGACCCACGGCATCGCGTCCCCGGATCTGCGTGTTTACGGGGGGCTGAATTACGCGTTTGGTCCGGGTCTTGAAAAACAACAGGCCACGGCGGTCAAACGTCGGCCCCACCGCGGGGTGCAAAGGCCAGCAGCAAATATCACTGATGAACCAAAGATTCGCGATTTTATTCCTGAAGATTCTGATGATGCCCTTGTGAACGATGATATTCCTGAATCCGGTACGCCGCCTCTGGGCGAGGAAACCTTCGTGATCAACAATGTGATGTTCGCCTTTGACCGTGATAATTTGGTCGTCCCTGGCGGAAGAGACATTTTACGAAAACTTGCGGTATACTTGATGAAAGCTCCGCAATTTAAGCGATTGGTGATTGAAGGTCACACGGACTTTATCGGTCGTGTGGACTACAATCAGGAATTGAGCCTCAGACGAGCGAGCCAAATCAAGCGTTATCTGGTGGAAGGATTGCGACTTGATGGCAGCAAAATCGACGTGGTCGGCTACGGTGAATCAAGGCCTGTTGCGGATAATGGCAATTTTCAAGGGCGGCAAATCAATCGGCGGGTGGAATTCAAAATCACGCGCTGACAAGGATGGTTCGAGATCAGACCTTCAATAGAAAGGACGAGGACACCATGAAATGGAAAAGCGCCCGCGACCGCGGCATGGTCCGTTTTGTTACGAGGCTGAAAGACGGCAATGTCCTGCGTTTGGTGATTCTTTCCGGACTGGTGGCCATCGCCGCTGCTGGAACTCTGGTGACCTCTTGCAAGTCTCGCTATGGCTTCACAAAGTCAGCCAAAGATGGTGCTGAGGGATCAGATCAAGCGATACCAAAAACTACCAACCAAACACCAGATGATCCGGTCACAAATTCTTTGCCCACGACGCCATCCGCATCGACTGGAACAACGTCCACCGGTGGTTCGACGACGCAAAACACGCCTGCAGTCGAGCCGGCGCCGTCGCTTCCGGGCGGACCGGTCGCCGGCATTGAAGCCTGGCAGGAGGGCAAGTTGGTCACCACGATTGTCACCGGCAAAACAGTGGTGTTTAAACCTACAGCTTGGACCCGGGACACCAGTGCTGAACAAGGATGTGCGTTAAATCGTGGGATTATCCAGGCGTCTTGGACCGTGGGATCAAAACCAGCGACCGATATCCAGAGATTTGCTGGGCAGGAGTGTCAGGCCTTTGATTATAGTGGTGTGTTCACAAAACCAGGCGCCATCTCCGTGCAGCTGGAAGTCGTCGCCGTGGATGGCGAACAGGCTCAGGCTACGGCTAGCTTTCCCGTGACGGGTGAGGCGGTTACGATTCCCGGCCAAAACCCCCTCGATTCCACGGCGCCTAGCAGTGACCCTAAGAAACCGGGTCAGACGCCAACCCAACAATAATCTGTGATCGGGTAAACAAGATGGCTCCATCAACTTTAGGGCGTTGGGTGGCCTGCTGGTAAAGTTGCACGTAGGCGCGCACCTGCTCGAAGTAGCCTTTGTCCCGACAGATGGCTGGAGCCGATGCCGCCGTGACTGCCGTGGTCTTGAAGTCGACAATCAACACGCGGTCGTCAGCATATTCAATGACAATGTCGGCTTTAGCCTGCACTAAGTTTGCCTCCGTTGAATCCTCCCGAGTCAGAGCAGTCATGGGTAGCTCGGCATGGATGCGTCTTGCCTGATGCATCAGATGCCGCCACGGCGTCGATCCTGTGAGGTCTCTCACCTCCGCACGGGCCATGGCGATCAATCTCGTCTCATCATCTGGTGCTATCGGTCTCGCTGCCTCCTTGCGCAGTAGTTGTGTCAGTGCCTGATCGGTGATGGTTGCCCCTTGGACCAAGATCTCAATCAGTTTATGCACCATGGTGCCATAAGCACCGGCGAGCCCGTCAGGAATGCTGGGCGATGAGACTTGTGGTTCTGGTTTTGGTTCTGGTTCTGGTTCTGGTTTTGAATTGTGATCCTCTTGCGCTGAAGTTTTTTTGAGGACCGCTGATGGTGTGAGGATTTTTACCGCGGAGGTTCCGAGCGTGGAAGGAAGACTCCTCTCGGCGCCTGTGGGCTTCGCGCGAAGAGCCACTTCCTGATGCGTCTCCTTATCCTTATCCTTATCCGCATTCAGGACCGAGGGGGGCAAAGGCTCAAGCAAGCAAGGTCGCTCCACAAGAATCGCTGCGGGAGTCTCGGGGGTTGATGGGGAAACCTCCGATTGTCGCGCCGGACTTAATGCGAGGGCGGCAGATTTGAGGTGACCATGGAAGGATTGCGCGGCGGTGTCGTCGTGGCGCCCCCCGGCACCTGTGATGACCAGATGCTGGGTGGCCCTTGTCAACGCGACGTAGAGAAGCCTTGATTTTTCAGCGCGGGAGGCGTCCTCACTCATCTGTCGAAGTTCGTTCATCACGCGACAACCCTGAGGTCTCGCTTCCTGGCTTGTGCCAATATACCATAGCCCCTCCTGCCCGGGTCTGGAGTCTTTAATCCAGCCGGTGTCATCGGCATGCCAGTCTTCGGCAGTATCGGTGACGATGACAATGGGAAATTCAAGTCCCTTACTTTTGTGGATGGTCATCATGACGACGGCATCGCTTGCCGTGGTGGCGTTGCCGGTGACATCCTCTGCGCCAGCCTCATCCAGAGCGATGGACCATTGATGGGTCGATCGCGCATCATCGGCGGAGGCACTTCGGGTCAGTTCAAACCATTTGCGGATGTTGGCCCGCGCCAAAGGTCCTTCGATCGGCCCAAACGCCCGGGCATAACGCTCGTCCACCTGATAGTCATGAATCAACAGGGCGGCGATCTCAGGCAAGGTCTCACGCAGATGCTCCTGCTTCAAGCGTGACAAAAGGGCATAGGCCTCGGGGGCCAAATGGCTGATCTGGTCCCAGATACGTTCAGGACCCGCACTGATCACCTGTTGGAGTGTGGCATCATCAAGTCCAATAATGGGCGAGCGCAGCACCGTGCACAGGGCAACCGTATCCGCAGGCCATGTGAGCCATGTCACGAGGGCGTTCAGGTCTTGAATCTCTTGCCGGTCGAAATAACCTTTGGTTTCAGCGCGGACACTGGGAATATCTTGATGGCGCAAGGCGTCTTCAATCGCTGAAGCATTTTGTGATGTTGGATAAAGCACCGCGAAATCACAGGGGCGCGGCAGGCGCCAGCTGTTGGTGGATGAGTCGTAAACCTTTATCGGAATATCGCCTGTGATGCAGCGTTTAATGTGGGTTGCCACCGTAAGGGCTTCGAGGTCGCGGGGTTTGAGCGCGGGCGGGACATTCTTTGTCGCAGGCTCATCAGGTTCTTTAGGGTCTTCTGGCGCTTCTGGCACTTCTGGCACATGATAGACAGTGATGCTTCCATACTGAAAGCGTTCGGGAGATTTCTTTGTCACAACGCTTGATGGTTGATGGGGAGGACAATGAGGAATCAGTCTGCCATCGGCAAACACCTCATTGACGTAATCTAAGATTGCAGAGGAGCTTCTAAAGCTGTCACTCATGGTTTGGGTGACCAGGCCTTGAGGAGTCAAGGCTTCTTTGGCTAAATCCAAAACCTCTGGTGCGGCTTCGCGAAACCGATATATGGATTGCTTTTTGTCCCCCACAATAAATACCGAGGGCTTTGGTTCCGTGGTGACATCATCGCGACTTTCGCCGGCAAGAAGTTCAAGGGCCAGGCGTTCGAAAATCATCCACTGCAGGCGACTGGTATCCTGAAATTCATCGAGCATCAGGTGGCGAATGCCAGACCATGCCATGGCGCGTCCTCCGGCAAAAGCCTCGTCACAAGCAAGTCGGCTCACTCCTTTCATGGCATCAGCAAAGGAGCCTTGGCCCAATTCTATCTTGCGGCGGTGTGCGGCAGTGGTTCGTGCTTTATAGAGGGTCCACAATAATTGGGCGCTATGATTGAGAGCTTGTAGCTTGCGTTGATCACTCCAGGCCATCAGGGCCGCATTGACGGCGGCATGGTCGGCATCACTATTTTTAACAGCGGATCGAAAGGTGTTGCCATTGAGCTGACTCAGACCCGTGTTGACGATTTTAAGGCGGACAAGTCCGGCCATATCGCAACGTTCAAGGCAATCAAGGGCCTCGGTCCGTTTCTCAAGGTTGCTGATCCGTTGGATCAAAGGCCTGAGGTGGGTGGCCTGCTGGCTGAGGAAATCCTCTTCTTGCGGAATGTCACGATCCACGGGAAAAAATCTGAGTGGGTCATTGCCATA